>CAMDAQ010000006.1 GCA_945888705.1 Singulisphaera sp. GP187 | reverse complement strand
CGCCGCCTCCGCCGAATTCACGGCGTCTGCTTGTGCCGGCCCTGATCTTGGGCTAGTGTCCGCGCGGCGCCACGTGGCGTCATTTCCCCATGCAGCGGACCATCGCCGAATGATGACTTCCCCCACTCGCGTCCTCCCATGAGGCCGTCGCGAGCGAGCATGGACATCCTCCACCCACGCAGTGGAACCCTGACATCAGGTTCACGGTCGCTGTCAGCGCGCCGTGGCCATCACCGTTCGAGCTGACACCCAGGAGCCTCCCATCAGCCAGTTCCCGCCTCGCCGTCCTCCCTTCCAGCGCGACTTCGCCCCCGCGGGCCCGCGCATCAATGACCGCATCCGCATCAGCCCGATCCGCCTGATCGACGAGCACGGCACGATGATCGGTGTCGTCGAGACCGACGAGGCCAAGCGCATGGCCCAGGAGGCCGGCCTCGACCTCGTCGAGATCGCCGCCGACGTGCGCCCCCCGGTCTGCAAGATCATGGACTTCGGCAAGTTCAAGTACGAACAGGCGAAGACCGAGAAGAAGAATCGCCAGAATTCCAAGGGCGGCGAACTCAAGGAAGTCCGGCTCGGGCGCAGCATGAAGATCGGCGTGCATGACGTCGAGCTTCGCGTGCGCCAGGCGCGTGCGTTCCTCATCGAAGGCAATAAGGTCCAGATCGTGCAGAGCTTCCGCGGCGCGCGTGAACTCGCGCACCGCGAGATCGGCGACCAGCTCATCAAGCAGGTCATCAACGCGCTGCTCGACGTGGCGCGCCTCGACATGTCGCCCCGCATGGCTGGCCGCCGGCAGTCGGCGATCCTCTCGCCCGACCGCACCAAGATCGACACCTACAAGCGCAAGATGGCCGCTGCCGGCCAGAAGATCGAAGGCTCCAAGGAACTCCCGCCGCAGGAACCCGAGGCCGACGACGACGGACCGGACGAGGGCAGCGATCACGCCGAGTGATCCACAGGATCGCCCGCGAACGAGCACCGCACGACCGCGCCGACTCGGCGCGGTTTTTTCATGCACCCGCTTGCATAGTATGCAGAGCGCTGTATATTCATCCACTTCCCCATGGCCGCCACCAAGGTCCAACGCCATCGCGCCATCGCTCGCCTCATCGCCGGCGCCGAGCTGCACAGCCAGCACGAACTCCAGCGCGAGCTCGCTGCACAGGGCATTCGAACCACGCAAGCCACGCTCTCGCGTGATCTTGCGGAACTCGGGGTGCTCAAGGGCGCCGGTGGCTACCGGCTGCAGGATGGCACACCCGAGCCCTCGGGCGATGCGCTCGATGCCCTCGCGCGGCGGCTCCTGGCCGGCGTCGAACAGGCCGGGAACCTCGTGGTGCTCCACACCCCGCCGGGCCAGGCCAGCGCGCTGGCGCTCCAGCTCGACCGATCGAGCATGCGCGGCGTCGTCGGCACCATCGCCGGCGATGACTGCGTCTTCGTGGCCACGCGCACCGCATCGAACGCCAAGGAACTCGTGCGTCGGCTGACCGTCGCCGCCTCGCCCGCCCGCCGCAAGGCCACCGCCTGAGCGGTCGGCCGCACTTCCACCACCATGACCACGCCCACCCTTCCCGTTGCCGTTGTCGGTGCCGCTGGCTACAGCGGAGCCGAGCTCGTCGCCATGCTCGCCGCGCACCCCGAGGTGTCGATCGTCGGCGTCTACGGCTCGGGCTCGCGCGCGGGCGATGAAGCGCTGTCGAGCGTGCATCCGCGCCTGCGCGGCGTGGCCGACCTGCCCATCGAGGCGGCCGATCCGTCCGCCATCATCGCGTCGGGCGCCAAGGCGGTCTTCCTCTGCACACCGCACGAAGCAAGCGAGGCGCTTGCGCCGGCGCTCCTCGATGCGGGCCTTGTCGTGCTCGATCTCTCCGCATCGTTCCGCCTGCGCGATCCGTCGCTGTACCCGGCGCACTACGGCTTCGAGCATCGTCACCCGGGGCTGCTCGCCACCGCCGTCTACGGCCTGGCCGAACTCAGGCAGAGCGAGTTGAGCGGGGCGCACCTCATCGCCGTGCCCGGCTGCTATCCGACCAGCGTCATCCTCCCGGTGCGACCGCTGGTCGATGCCGGCCTCGTCCTGCCCGGTCGCGTGATCGTCGACAGCACCAGCGGCGTGAGCGGTGCTGGACGGACCGCCGCGGTGAAGAGCCTCTTCTGCGAAGTCTCGATGCAACCCTACGGCGTGCTCTCGCACCGCCACCAGCCCGAGATGGCGCAGGAAACCGGCGCCGACGTGCTGTTCACGCCGCACCTGGGCTGCTGGGACCGCGGCATCCTCTCCACGATCCATGCAGACCTTGCGCCGGGCGCCACCGTCAACGCATGCCGACAGGCGCTCGCCGACCGCTTCGGGGCCAGCGCATTCGTCCGCGTGCTGCCCGCAGGTTCATGGCCCAGCGTGGCGGGCGTCGAGCGGACGAACTTCTGCGACATCGGGCTTGGTGGTTGCGATCGCCGCGGCCACCTGGTCATCGCGAGCGCCATCGACAACCTGGTCAAGGGCGCGGCTGGGCAGGCGCTGCAGTGCATGAACATCCGCTTCGGCTTCCCCGAATCGATGGGCCTGGGCCTTTCGCGTCACACCGCTGCCCGCACCGATGCCGGAGCCTTGGCGTGAGCACCCCCTTCGTCATCAAGCTCGGCGGCGCGCTGATGGACAGCCCATCGGCGCTCGACGTCGTCTGCAGGCAGATCGCGGCCATGCACGCTGCGCAGCCCGGCTGTGTCGTCGTCGTGCATGGTGGCGGCAGGGCCGTCGATCGCCAGCTCGCCGCACTCGGCATGACGACCGAGCGGCGTGATGGCATCCGCATCACGCCCCCCGAACAGGTGCTGCAGATCAGCGGCGTGCTGAGCGGCCAGGTCAACGCCCAGCTCGTCGCCTGCATGATCGCCGCCGGTGCGCGCGCGTGCGGACTTCGGCTCACCGATGCCGGGCTCGCCGCGTGCGCCCGGGCCACGCACCTTGGCTTCGATCCCGGTTGCGTGGGCTCAGTCCTCGGCGGCGATCCCACTGGCCTCCGCGCACTGCTCGGCGCGGGTGTGCTGCCGGTCGTCAGCAGCATCGGCACGAGCGCATCGGGTGAGTTGCTCAACGTCAACGCCGACGATGCCGCTGCCGCGGTCGCCTCGATCCTTCGCGCGCAAGGCCTCGTCTTCCTCACCGATGTCCCGGGCGTGCTCGATGCGAGCGGTGCCATCATTCCCGCTCTCGATGCTGCAGCGATCGACAGGCTCATCACCGACGGCACGATCACCGGCGGCATGATCCCAAAGGTTCGCGGCGCCCTCGAGACCGCCGGCTTCACGGGCGTAGCCGTCACGATCGCCGGCTGGGCCGATCCCGCCGCCCTCTCAAACCTGCTCACCGGTGGCGTCGCCGGAACCCGCATCAGCGCACCCTCAACGGTTCCCTGCCCATGACAGCCGTCGCCTCCACCTCGCAGCCTTCGCGCCCCGCCCGTCCATCCGCGCATCGCCCGGTCGCCACGCGCCACCTCACCTGCGTGCATGATCTCGCGCAGCACGAGGTCCACGGCCTGCTCGCGCTCGCCGCGCGCATCAAGCGCGATCCTTCAACGTGGTCGACGGCGTTCCGCGGCATGGCGCTCGCCCTCGCGTTCGAGAAGCCCTCGCTGCGCACGCGCGCCTCGTTCGAGGTCGGCTTCCAGCTCATGGGCGGCAGCGTGGTCTTCATGGACCAGCGTGATTCGCCGATCGGCCAGCGCGAAGCCCTGAGCGACTGGGCCCGCAGCATGGAGCGGTGGTTCGATGCGCTCGTCGTGCGCACCATGTCGCACGGCACGGTCGAGGGGCTCACGGCCTGGTCCTCGATCCCCGTCGTCAACGCCCTCAGCGATCTGCATCATCCGTGCCAGGCCATGGCTGACCTGCTCACGCTCGCCGAGCGCTTCGGCTCGCCCGCAACGCCCCATGTGGCCTGGGTGGGCGATGGCAACAACGTCTGTCATTCGCTGATGGAAGGCATCGCGTCCGTGGGCGGCCGGCTCACCGTCATCACGCCGGCGGGGTTCGCCCCGTCCGCCGACATCGTGCGTGCGGTGCAGGCCCGCTGCATGCGCACGGGCGCATCGATCCGGTTCACGCACGACCCTGAGGCCGTTGCAGGCGTGAATGCGGTCTACACGGACACCTGGATCAGCATGGGCGAAGCCGATGCCGAATCCAAGCGTACCGCGCTGCGCCCCTATCAGGTGAACGCCGCGCTGATGGCCAAGGCCGCACCGGGTGCGGTGTTCATGCACTGCCTGCCGGCCCACCGCGGCGAAGAAGTCACCGACGACGTGATCGATGCGGCCACGTCGGTCGTCTTCGACCAAGCCGAGAACCGCATGCACGTGCAGTGCGCCATCCTGCTGGCGCTCCTGCGCCCTGACCTCGTCGAACTACCGACCACCTTTGTGCCGGCCGACTTCGCAGCCTGAACCGTTTCCCAACCGACCACCACCATCGACCCGTACCTTCCCACGAGAGAACCGACCATGCCCACCTCACCCACCAAGATCGCCGTCGCCTACTCCGGTGGCCTCGACACCAGCTGCATCATTCCCTGGCTCCGTGAGCACTACGACGCCGACGTCGTCGCCGTCGTGGCCGATGTCGGACAGGGCGACCGCGAACTCGACGGCATCGAGCAGAAGGCCCGTTCGACCGGCGCGTGCGAGTGCGTGGTCATGGACCTCAAGCAGGAGTTCCTCGAGGAGTTCGCCTTCCCCATGGCCATCATGGGCTCGGTCTATGAAGGCCGTTACCTCATGGGTACGAGCATCGCCCGCCCGTGCATCGCACGCGCGCAGGTCACCGCGGCGCTGCAGACCGGCTGCGATGCGCTTGCCCACGGCTGCACCGGCAAGGGCAACGACCAGGTCCGCTTCGAGAGCACGTACGCGGCGCTGGCCCCGCAGCTTGCGGTGATCGCGCCCTGGCGCCTGCCGACCTGGAACCTGCGTTCGCGCGAAGCCATGCTCGACTACCTCGCCGTGCGCAACATCCCCTGCGCCGCGAGCAAGGAAAAGCTCTATTCGCGCGATGCGAACCTCTGGCACATCTCGCACGAGGGCGGCGACCTCGAGGATCCCTGGAAGGCCCCGCCGGAGGATGTGTGGATGCTCACGACGAGCCCTGCGCAGGCCCCTGACCAGCACCAGGATGTGACGATCTCGTTCAAGGGCGGCTTCCCCACCGCGGTCGACGGCCGAGCCATGGACAGCGTCAGCATCATGAACACGCTCAACGCGATAGCGGGCCGCCACGGCGTCGGTCGCATCGATCTCGTCGAGAACCGGCTCGTCGGCATGAAGAGCCGCGGTGCCTACGAGACCCCGGGCGGCACGATCCTCATGGAAGCGCTGCGTGGACTTGAGCAGCTCGTGCTCGACCGCGACACGCTGCACTGGAAGCAACGCCTCGCGCTCGAGTTCGGCGACCACGTCTACAACGGAACGTGGTTCACTCCGGTTCGTGCAGCGATGTGGGCCGCTGCGCAGTCCATCGCGCAGGTCATGGATGGTGACGTCGTCGTGCGCTGCTACAAGGGCACGGCCGCGGCGGTCCGCCGTCGCAGTCCCAACAGCCTCTTCAGCCAGAACTTCGCGACCTTCGGCCAGGACGAGGTCTACGACCACAAGGATGCCGATGGCTTCATCCGGCTCTTCAGCCTGCCGTCGCGCATCCGCGCCCTGAAGCAGAACATCGCCACGCAGGATCTTGCCCGATGACTGCGCTCTGGGCTGGCCGCGCCAGCGGCGAAGTGGATCCCCTCTTCAAGCGCTTCAACGACAGCCTGCCCTTCGATCGCCGGCTCGTGCATCAGGACATCGAGGGCAGCATCGCGTGGGCGCGCGCGCTCAAGCATGCCGGCGTGCTCGACGCGACCGAGCTCACGCGCGTCACCGAGGGCCTCGAGGCGGTGCTTGAGCTCGTCGAGTCCGATCCCTCGTCGATCGAATCCGCTCAGGACGAGGACGTGCACTCCTTCGTCGAGCGCGAGCTCGTCGCCCGCATCGGCGATCTGGGCAAGAAGCTCCACACCGGGCGCAGCCGCAACGACCAGGTCGCCACCGACCTGCGCCTGTGGACCCTCGCCCAGATCGAGCAGCGGCGCATCGAGATCGACGGCGCGATCGATGCCCTGCTGCGGCTGGCCGAGCGCGAGAGGGACACGGTCTTCCCGGGCTATACGCACCTGCAGCGCGCGCAGCCGCTCCTCTTCGCGCACTGGTGCCTGGCGTACGTCGAGAAGCTCTCGCGCGACAGCGATCGTCTGGCCGATGCGGCGCGCCGCACGGCCGTCTGCCCGCTCGGTTCGGGCGCGCTTGCCGGCACCACGTACCCGATCGATCGCGTGCGGCTGGCCGAAAGCCTTGGCTTCAACGCCGCCAGCGCGAACAGCCTTGATGCGGTGAGCGACCGCGACTTCGTCGTCGAGACGATCGCCGCATCCACCCTCTGCGCGGTGCATCTCTCGCGCTTCGCCGAGGACGTGATCTTCTACACCAGCGCCGAGGCCGGCTTCGTCGAGCTCAGCGATGCCGTCACCAGCGGCAGCAGCCTGATGCCGCAGAAGAAGAACCCCGATGCGCTCGAGCTGATCCGTGGCAAGACCGGCCGCCAGATCGGCAACCTCGTCACGATCCTCACGGTCCTCAAGGGGCTGCCGCTGGCCTACAACAAGGATCAGCAGGAGGACAAGGAGCCGCTCTTCGACTGCATGGAGCACCTCTCCATGTGCCTGCGCATGGCGGCGATCGTGCTCGATGGCATGACCATCAACCGCGAGCGCTGCCGCGCTGCCGCGCTCGGTGGCTATTCCAACGCCACCGAACTCGCCGACTACCTCGTCGCCAAGGGCCTGCCTTTCCGCGATGCGCACCATGTCGCCGGCCGTCTCGTGCGCGAAGCGATCATCGAGCGCAAGCCGCTCGAAGGCCTGAGCGTCGAACAGATGGCCAGCGTCGATGCGCGCATCGGCTCCGACGTCTACACCGCCCTCACCGTCGACAGCGCACTGCGCAAGCGCGATGTGCCAGGCGGCACGGCGCCCGGCCGCGTTGCCGAGCTGCTCGGCGCACGCAAGGCGCGGCTCGGCCATCGTCGCGTCCGCACCCCCATGGGTGGCGTCACGATCCGCAAGGCTCGCATGGCCGATCTCGACGGCATCGTCTCGCTCGTCGAGCACTGGGCCCGCGAAGGCGAAAACCTGCCACGCTCCCGCGACGAGATCATGGAGTGCGTGCAGGAGTTCGCCGTCGCCCAGCTGGCCGACGGCTCGACGGACAAGGTCGTCGGCTGCGGCTCGCTCTGGGTGTACACGCCGCAGCTGGCCGAGATCCGAAGCCTGGGCATCGATCCATCCATGCTCGGGCACGGCATCGGCCAGAAGCTCGTGCAGTATTTCCTCGACTGGGCGGCGAAGCTCGGCCTGCAGAAGGTCTTCGTGCTGACCCGCACCCCGCAGTTCTTCGAGCGCTGCGGCTTCCGCCAGGTCAGCGTGAACAGCCTTCCCGAAAAGGTGCTGAAGGACTGCGCGAACTGCCCCAAGAAGGAACAGTGCGACGAGATCGCGATGGTGTTCGAGCTCGCGGCTGCCACGGTGTCCGCAAGCTGACCCCTGCGCTGACCCTGCCTTGCCCCCCACCCTGAGTCCTGCCCTGCCCCCGCTCTCACCCCGCCCCTGGCCAAACCAATGACCACGACCTCGAGCGCACCACGCGGCGCCTCCGCCGGCCCGGCCGATCTTCCCCTGCCATTGGGCTTCACGTGCTCCGGTGTCGCCGCCGGCATCAAGAAGTCGGGCGCCCCCGATCTGGGGCTGATCGTCTGTGCCAAGGGCGCCGTGGCTGCAGCCATGTTCACGCGCAACCTCGTGGCTGCTGCACCGATCCAGGTATCGCGCACGAACCTCGCACGCAGCCGCAGTCATTGCACGGCGCTGCTGATCAACTCCGGCTGCGCCAACGCCGCCACGGGTCCACGCGGCATGGCGGCCTGCCACGAGACCATCGATGCCGTCGCACGGCTGCTCGACTGCGCGCCTGATGCGGTGCTCGTGAACTCGACCGGCGTGATCGGCGTGCTGCTCCCGAGTGAACGGATCGTGTCGGCCCTGCCTGAGCTGCATGCGGGGCTCACGGCCGACTCCTGCGCACCGTTCGCCACCGCCATCATGACCACCGACACCCGCGCCAAGGCCTGCACACGGACCGTCGGCAACGTGCGCGTGACCGGTGTGGCCAAGGGCGCGGGCATGATCCACCCCGACATGGCCACCATGATCGTGGCCATCACCACCGATGCGGCCGTCGATGCCCCCACGCTCGATCGCCTCCTGCGCCGTAGCGTCGATCGGAGCTTCCACCGCATCAGCGTCGATGGCGACACGAGCACGAACGACAGCGTCTTCGCCCTCGCGAGCGGCCAGGCCGGTGCGTGCGATGAAGCGCTGCTCCAGGCTGCCTTCGACGAGGTCTGCACCGACCTTGCCCTGAAGGTCGTGCAGGATGGCGAGGGCTTCGAGCGCGGCATCAAGGTCACGGTGACTGGTGCCGCCACGCCCGCGGCGGCCCTTCAGGTCGCGCGCACCGTGGCCATGAGCCTGCTCGTGCGCACCGCCGTGACCGGCGGCGATCCCAATTGGGGGCGCATCCTGGCCGCGGCGGGTCGTGCCGGCGTGCCCTTCGATGTCGAGGACCTGCGCGTGGGCGCCAACGGCGTGCCGCTGTTCGAGCACGGCGCCCCAGCCGACAGCACCGCAGCCGACCGCCGCACGGCGTTCACGGCTGACGTCGTGCACATCTCGATTGACTTGGGCCAAGGTGGGTGCAGCGATGTCTTCCACAGCTGCGGCCTGACCAAGCGCTACGTCGAGATCAACGCCGACTACACGACCTGAGCGCGCGCGAGCACGGCCTGCAGCGGCGCGCGCCAGGGGTCCGGCACGATCGGCAGCATCGCAGCCGCCACGGGGGCCAGTTCGCTTGCCGGGCGCGAACTGCGCCACACGCCATGCTCGTGCAACGCCAGTGCCACCATGGCCACGTAGCGGACCGTGCCGACCACGCGCAGCGACGGCGGCCACTCGGCGCGGACTGGACCATCGGAGCCATGGCGCTCGGCATCGATGGACTCAATCGATTCCAAGCCGCCGGGCTGGGGCAGCCGCTGAAGGATCCCATCGACGAGGGACGCTGCATCGGACCGCGCCATCCACTGGCGGATGAGCACGTCGGTCGGCAACCGAGCACCCAGCAAGGCCGCGTAGAGCGCGGCGCAGCGCGCATCATCAGGGCCAGCACCATCGGGAACCACCGCGCTCATGGCTGCAGGTACGAGAGCAGTGCCACCAGTTCGCGCTCGACGTCGGCCTCGGCAACCTGTTCGGCCGAGAGCACCCCGCGGAGCGCATCGAGCACAAGACCCCGCACGCGCGCCGTGGCATGGCGAGCCGCATCGACCGGAATCCCTAAGGGCGGCGCGCACTCCGCGTACGGCTTGCCATTCAAGGAGTGCTCGATGAAGAGCGTCCATTCATGTGCACGCCCCTGCGCATCGAGCGCACGCTGTGCGGCATCTGATGCCGCACGAATCAGGGATCCTGCGTACGCGCGATCGAAGGCGGCTTGGGCGTTGTCGGACTCGACGAGCTCCGCGAGCGAATCATCGGCGGCGCCCGCACGACGACGCTCGGCACGAATACGATTCATGAGCTCGAAGCGCGCTGCCGTGCGGAGCCAGAGCCGGAACGGGCGCTCGGAGCGCTGCCAGCCATCGAGGAACGCCGGATCAAGGATCCGCGCGCAGAGATCCTGCACCACATCCTCGACATCAAGCCTGGCGCCGAAGGCCTGCAGGTAGCGCAGCAACGGCTCGCGATAGACGGCGGTGAGGCTGCCAGCGAGTTCGCGGCGCTGCTCCAGTGAGCCGTCGCGCGCCACGGCCAGCCACGAGCGGGCCGACGGCGGGAAGGAATCGCTGATGGGCAACGGCATGAAAGGATCGTACGTTCAACGGCCATCCTCCCCGGTTGTGACAACGAGTTGATGAAATCACGCCCATTTACCGCGCAACCGCCGACGCGCTGCTGGGTTGCGACTCGTGTAGGGGTCGGCAGCATTCCGGGGCTGCCGACGCTGTGCCGACGGCGTGATCCCCGTCCTCCCCCAATCGGGGCTTGTCTCCATGCTGGCAGTTTGGCTGGCAGCGTGAGAGCAGCCTTGTTGCGTTGGCCGCTTCCCCGCGCAGGCCTCAGAACTGGCGCAAGAACCGCGCGTCGTTCTCGAACAGCCAGCGAATGTCCGAAATGCCGTAGCGGCGCATGCAGATGCGCTCCACGCCCAAGCCGAAGGCGAATCCGCTCCAGTGCTCGGGGTCGATCCCCACCGCCGCGAACACCGCCGGGTCAACCATGCCGCAGCCGCCGATCTCGACCCACTGCCGCTGACCGCGCACGTGCATCATGATGTCCACCTCGGCGCTGGGCTCGGTGAACGGGAAGAAGCTCGGCCGCATGCGCACTTCGGCATCAGCCCCGAAGTACGCGCGCGCAAACTGGATCAGCGTCGTCTTCAGGTCGGCCATGCTCACGTGGCGATCCACGTACAGGCCCTCGACCTGGTGGAACATGCTGTAGTGCGTGGCATCATGCGTGTCAGGTCGGTACACGCGCCCCACCGCGCACACCTTCAACGGCGGCGGCGTGGTCTCCATCGCGCGGATCTGCACGGTGCTCGTCTGCGTGCGCAACAGGCGCAGCGCCCCGCCTTGCGCACCCATGTAGAAGTTGTCCGTTGGCTCGCGCGCGGGGTGACCATCGGGGATGTTGAGCGCGTTGAAGTTGTGCCACTCGTCCTCGACCTCGGGGCCCTCGACCACGCTGAACCCCATGCGTCCAAAGACGTCGACGATCCCATCAATGGTCCTGGTCAGCACGTGCTGCCGACCGAGCCCGCACGCAGCACCCGGCTCCGTCACGTCGACGATCGGCCCGGATGGGCGTGCGCCGACGATCGACTTGCGCTCGGCGAAGGCCGCCTCAAGCGCTGCCTTGAGTTCGTTCAACCGCTTGCCCGCCGCGGGCTTTTCCGCGCCGGGCAGCGCCTTCAGCGCAGCCATCGCATCCTTGAGACGGCCCGAGGCGCCCAGCCACTCGACGCGCCAGGCCTCGAGCGCAGCGGGTGCCGACGTCGCGGCGAGCGAAGTGATCGCACTGGTTTGGAGGGCGTCGAGCTCGGCAAGCATGGCCGGTCGAGGCTACACCAAACACTCGATCGCGCGCCGAAAGCACAACGACCCGGCACGAGGCCGGGTCGTTGGTGATGATCGATGCGTATGGCGAAGGCCCGAGTGTCCCGAGCCAGCCGAACTCAAGCCGCAGCTGGCTTGGCCTTGCGGCGCGCAGCGGCGAACTTGGTGCGGTTGTCCGCCTTCTCGCGACGGCGGCTGGCGGCGCCAGACACCTGCGAACCGCTTTCGCGGCCGACGAGCTGGAGCAGCACCAGGTCGCTGGCATCACCCTGACGGTGCTTGCCCAGGCGCACGATGCGGGTGTAGCCGCCGGCTCGACCTTCGAAGAGCGGCGCGACGCGCTTGATCAGGTGCTCGACCAGGCGCGGACCGCGCTTGATCTCGCCCGTCGACTCGTCAAACACGATCTCGTCTTCCTTGGGCAGATCCCAGAAGTCGCTCGTGAGCTTCTGCGGGTTCTTGACCTGTCCGTCGGCGATCCAACGGAAGACGTTGCGATCGGTGAGGCGCGAGTTGAGCGTGCGACGGGCCGCGAGCGAGCGCTTGCGGGCGGTCGTGATCAGCTTCTCGACGAACGGCTGGACGGCCTTGGCCTTGGCCACGGTGGTCTCGATCTGGCCGTGCTCGAAGAGGCCGGCAGCGAGGTTGCGCAGCATGGCCCGGCGGTGGTCCGCCTTGATGCTCAGCTGCTTTCCTGAAACGCGGTGACGCATGATGACTCCTTAGGGGTTCTATGGCTTCAGGCCTGGACCGAGGGGGTGAAGCCCTCGGGCAGGCGCATGCCGAGGCTCAGGCCGTGCTCGGCGAGCTTGTCCTCGACCTCGCGCAAGCTGGTCTTGCCGAAGGCGCGGATCTGGAGCAGATCGTCGATCGTGAGGGTGACGAGTTCGTGCACGAAGCGGACCTGCGCGCTTTCGAGGCAGTTGCTTGATCGCACGCCCAGCTCGAGGCCGGTGACCGGCATCGAGAGCTTGCGGAAGAGTTCTTCTTCGCTCGCGGTCTCGGCGCCGATGCCCTGGATGGCCAGGGTCTCGCCCGCCGTGGCGTACTGCACGAACGGGTTGAGGTGCTTGCGCATGATCTTGGCAGCCTCGACCACGGCCATTTCCGGGGTCACGGTGCCATTGGTCCACACGTCGAGGATGAGCTTGTCGTAGTTGGTGCGCTGGCCGACGCGGGTGGCCTCGACCCGGTAGCGCACGCGCTGCACCGGGCTGAAGATCGCGTCGATCGGGATCACGCCGACGACCTGCTCCTGGCCGTTGGTGTACTGCTCGCTGGCGGGCTGGTAGCCACGGCCGCGCTCGATGGTGAGCTGCATCTCGAGCGACACATCACCGGTGAGCGTGGCGATGTGGCGGTCCTTGTTCACGATCATCACGCCGGCCGGGCACTCGATGTGCTCGGCGGTGACGGCGCCCTTGCCCTTGGCGCGCAGGCGAAGGACCTGCGATTCATCGCCGTCCATGTCCACGATCAGGTCCTTGCAGTTCAGCAGGATCTCGGTGACGTCCTCGAGGACGCCGGAAATCGTGCTGAATTCGTGCGACACGCCGCCGATCTGCACGCTGGTGACCGCAGCGCCCTCGAGGCTCGAGAGCAGGATGCGGCGAATGCTGTTGCCGATGGTGGTGCCAAAGCCGCGCTCGAACGGCTCGGCCACGAAGCGGCCGAAGGTGTCGGTGCGCGAAGCGGGATCAACGAGGACGGCGGCAGGAAGTTCAAGGCCGCGCCAACGGATGTGCATGGTGAGTCTCCAAGGTCCGGCAGGACAGGTTCTTCGGGACCGGTCGACCTGCCTCGATCGGATGCTCCAGGCCGCTGCCGGGCGGACTGGGCCCCTTCGGTGAGGCAGGAAAAGTTGGACGGATCAGTGTAGCGAACGGACTGCGTGGATCACATTCGGCGCTTCTTGGGCGCCCGGCAGCCGTTGTGGGGCACGCCGGTGTGGTCTTCGATGGTCAGCACGCGCAGGCCGGACGCACCCAGGGCCGTGACGGCGCTCTCGCGGCCGGGGCCTGGGCCCTTCACGCGGACATCGCACTCGCGCATGCCCACGCGCTTGGCCTTGCTGGCTGCGCGCTCGCTCGCGCGGCTCGCCGCGAACGGGGTCGCCTTGCGGGCGCCCTTGAAACCGGCCGTGCCGGCCGAGTCCCACGCCACCGTCTCGCCGTTGAGGTCGGTGATGGTGACGATGGTGTTGTTGAAGGACGCGTGCACGTGCACGATGCCCTTGACGACGTTCTTGCGAACCTTCTTCTTGGTAGCCATGGTGTGTTCCTTGGGGGGCTCGGGGCCGGATCAGCCCTTCACGCCCTTCTTGCCGGCGACCGTCTTCTTGCGGCCCTTGCGGGTACGGGAGTTCGTGCGGGTGCGCTGGCCGCGGGCTGGAAGGCCCTTGCGGTGACGGTCGCCGCGGTACGAGTGGATTTCCTTCAGGCGCTGGATCTGCGTCTGCACTTGGCGACGCAGGGCGCCCTCGACGAGATGGCTCTCGTCGATCTCGGCGGCGATCGCCGCGAGCTCTTGGTCATTCAGCGTGTGCGCGCGACGATCGGGATCGATGCCGCACTTGCCCAGGATGTCGGTCGCGACCTTCTGGCCGATCCCGTGGACATACTGGAGGGACACGATGATCTTCTTCTTCTCGGGGATGTCGACGCCTGCGATACGTGGCATGGTCTGGTCCTTTCGGTTCGGTCGTTCAGCCCTGCCGCTGCTTCAGGCGGGGATTCTTCTTGTTGATGACGATGCGCTTGCCCTTGCGGACGACGATCTGGCAATCCTTGGTGCGGCGCTTGATGCTGCTTCGGACTTTCATGGTGTGCTCCGTGTGGTTCCTTGTGATGGCCAGTGGGCTCACTGCTGACGGAAGACGATCCGACCCTTGGTCATGTCGTACGGGCTGAGTTCGACCGTGACCCGGTCGCCGGGGGTGATGCGGATGAAGAACTTCCTCATCTTGCCGCTCACGTAGGCGATAATCTCCTGGTTGTTCGGCAGCTTGACCCGGAACTTGCTGTCCGGGAGCGCTTCCGTCACCTCGGCTTCGAGAGAGATCTTGTCTTCCTTGGGCATGGGCTCCTTTGTGGTGGTGCGGGGGTGATGCGGGGCTCAGGTCGCCCGGGCGCTCCGGATGCGCGGGCCATCCTGGGCGCCGTCGCTGAGGAAGCCCGAGTAGTTGCGCATGAGGAGGTTCGCCTCCAGGCGCTGGACGATGTCGAGGGCGACGCTGACCACGATCAGCAGGCCGGTGCCGCCGAGGAACTGGCTCACGTACGGCGGCACGCCGAAAGCCTCGGAGACGAGCGTGGGGATGATCGCGATGACGCACAGGAAGCCGGCGCCGACATACGTGATGCGGCTGATGACGTCCTCGAGGTACTCGGCGGTGCGCGGACCGGGGCGCACGTTGGGGATGAAGCTGCCGTGTTCCTTGAGCTGCTTGCTCATCTCCTCGGGCGACATCTGGATGGTGACCCAGAAGTAGCTGAAGACGTAGATGAGCACGATCTCGACGAGCACGTACGGGTACGCGCCCATCTGGAAGTTCTGCGCGAGGAACGCGGTCGACTCGACGAGCCACTGGCTCCAGCCACCTGAGGTGGCCAGACCCGCGACCCAGCCCAGGATCATGCTCGGGAAGATCATCAGGCTGCTGGCGAAGATGATCGGCATGACGCCGGCGTGGTTCAGGCGCAGCGGCAGATAGTGGCGGCCACCGCCGTACATGCGGCGACCGGAGACGTGCTTGGCCTGCTGGATCGGGATGCGCCGCGTGGCCACGGTCATGATGACCGCACCCATGACGACCGCCACGAAGCAGGCGACCAGGAGCACGAGGCCCAGCGCGCCCACCTTGCCATCGGAAGCCTGGACGCTCGGGTTGAAGTTGTCGAACAGCCACTGGATCGCGGCCGGCATGCGCGCCAGGATGCCCGCGGTCAGGATGATCGAGATGCCGTTGCCGATGCCGAACTTGTCGATCTGCTCGCCAAGCCACATCAGGAAGAGGCTGCCGGCCACGAGCGCGGTGACGCCCGAGACGTAGAAGACCATGCGGCCGCCGCCCGACACGTACTGCGGCTCGACCAGGTTCTGGCTGTAGAGGTAGCCCAGCCACATGAAGCCCTGCACGAAGCAGAGCGCCACGGTGGCGTAGCGGGTGTACTCCATCACCTTCTGCTGGCCCGACATGCCTTCCTTCTTCAGCGCGGCCAGCGGCGGATAGACCGTCTGGAGCAGCTGGAAGATGATCGACGCCGTGATGTACGGCGCGATGCCGAGGCCGAACACCGTGCTCTGCTGCAGGCTGCCGCCCGAGAAGATGCTGGCGAACTGGAGCAGACGACCGAAGCCCGTGGCATCTTCCGTGGCCTTCTCGGCCAGGTTCGACAGCGCGGCCTGGTCGACCCCGATGAGCGGGATCCAGAAGCCGACGCGGTAGATGACCAGCATGCCCAGCGTGAAGAGCACGCGGTTGCGCAGGTCAGGGATGCGGAAGATGTTCAGGAAGGCGCTCAGCATGGGATGGGCATCACGCGACGGTGACGCTGCCGCCGGCCTTCTCGATCTTGGCCTTGGCGGTTTCCGAGAACTTGCCGGCGGTGACCGAGAGCTTCTTGGCGAGGTCGCCGGTGCCGAGCACCTTGACCGGCAGCTTTCGGTTGCGCACGAGGCCGACCTTCACCAGCGCGTCGAGGTCGACGTGCGCGCCGGCATCGAAGTGCTTCTCGAGGTCCGACACGTTCACGACCGCGTAGGTCGTGGCGAAGGCGTTCTTGAAGCCGATCTTGGGGAAGCGGCGCATGAGCGGCGTGGAACCACCCATGTAGCCGGGGCGGCTGGTCCAGCCTGCACGGCTCTTGGCACCGTTGTGGCCACGACGGCTGGTGCCGCCGATGCCGGAGCCTTCACCGCGGCCGCGACGCATGCGCTTGGTGTGCGCGCCGGCCTTCTTCGTAATGTCATGGATCATCATGTGAGCTGCGCTCCTCTGCTTGTGCTCGGTGTTCGTTCGTGTTCGGGATCAGCCTGCCGAAGGGGCATCGGCTGCGGGGGCTTCAGGGGCCGGTGCAGCGGGTGCTGGTGCAGGTGCAGGTGCAGGTGCTGCTGCGGGCGCTGGCGCCTCGCCACCATCGAATCGGCGACCACCACCACGTGGACCGCCACGCTGGCCGCCACGACGGCGATCGTCGCCGACGGTGTTGACCGGGGCTTGGGCGCGCGGGCCGCCCGACGACTTGGGCATGAACGCCATGCCGCGCGCGATGGCATCTTCCACGGCAGTCGTGCCGAGGGTGACGCCGCGCAGCGCTTCGACGCGTTCGCGGGTCTGCAGCATGGCCAGCGCATCGAAGGTGGCCTTGACCAAGTTCTTCGGGTTGCTGCTGCCGTAGGCCTTGCTCAGGCAGTCCTTGACGCCGAGCAGTTCAAGCACCGCGCGCACGGCGGCGCCGGCCTTGATGCCCGTTCCCGGGCTGGCGGGCACCAGCACCACCTTCGAGGCGCCGAAGCGGCCTTCGACGGTGTGGGGCACGGTGGTCGCCTGGATCGGGTAGCGCTTGGTCTTGCGACGCGCTTCGCGGGTGGCCTTCTCGACCGCCTGCGGGACCTGGTTGCTCTTCGCGTAGCCCACGCCGACTTCGCCGCGGCGGTTGCCGACGACGACGAGTGCGGCGAAGCTGAAGCGACGGCCGCCGGCGACCGTGGAGCTGGTGCGGTAGACGCCCACGGTGATGGCGTCGGTTCCGTTGTCTTCAAGCATCTCTGCCATTGGTGGTCCTTGGTGGTTGGCTCAGAACTGCAGGCCGGCGGTGCGAGCCGCGTCGGCGAGGGCCTTGATGCGGCCGTGGAATCGGAAACCGTTGCGGTCGAACACGACCTTCTGCACGCCGACCTTCATGGCGCGCTCTGCGACGGCCTTGCCGATCGTCGCTGCAGCGGCGGAGTTGCCGCCCGGCGCTGCGCCATCGACGTCGCGGGTGCTGGCGCTCGCGAGCGTGCGGCCCGCGTAGTCGTCGATCACCTGCACATAGATGTGCTTGAGCGAACGGAAGACGGTGAGGCGCGGACGATCCGGCGTCCCCTGGATGCGCTTGCGCAGCCCCTTCTTGCGACGGGTGCGCGCGGCGAGCTTCTTGGTGCACTTGTCCATGGTCGTTTCCTAAAGTTTGGTCAGGGCGTTGGTAGGGCCTGGGATCAGGCGCCGAAGGCCTTGCCCTGCTTGCGCTGAATGACTTCGTCGGAGTACTTCACGCCCTTGCCGTTGTATGGCTCCGGCTTGCGCTTGCTGCGGATGAGCGAAGCGAAGGCGCCGACCTTCTGGCGGTCGATGCCGGTGATGGTGACGTTCACGCCCTGCTCGACGGCCACGGTCAAGCCATCGGGGATGGCGAGCTCGATCGGGTCGGCGTAGCCGAGCTTGAGGGTGATCTTCTTGCCGGCGACCTTGGCATCCCAGCCGACGCCGACGATCTCGAGCTTGCGCTCGTAGCCCTTGGTCACGCCGGCGACCATGTTGTTCAGGGTCGCGCGGGTGGTGCCCCAATAGGCGCGGCGATTGCCGAGGTCGATCTTCGCCGGATCGTCGACCGTGCAGGTGATGGCCTTGTCGGCCTCGCTGAAGTCCACCTTGACCTCGGGGCGGTAGACGAAGCTCGTCTTGCCCTTGGGCCCTTCGATGCTGACGGTGCGGCTGGCGGCGTTGACCGCGACCTTCACCCCGCCGGGGACCGGGATCGACTTCTTTCCGATGCGTGACATGGTTCGCTCCTGTTGTTCCGGTGGTTCAGCTGACGGTGGCCACGACTTCGCCGCCCACGCGCATCTCGCGCGCCTTGCGGTCGCTCATGACACCGCGGCTCGTGCTCACGATGGCAATGCCGAGACCCTGCTGCGGACGCGGCAGCGAGTCACAGCCCTTGTAGATGCGGCAACCCACGCTCGAGACGCGCTCGAGGCGGTGGATCAGGCTTTCGCCGCGCTCGCCGTACTTCAGGGCGACGCGCAGCACGCCCTGCCGGCCGTCGTCGACGACCTCGAAGCCGCCGAGGTAGCCCTCGTCCACGAGCACCTGGAGGATGCCGCGGTTCAGCTTGTTGTTCAGGCAGGTCACGCTCTTGCGGTTCTGCTTCACCGCATTGCGGATGCGGGTGAGCATGTCGGCAGTCAGGTCTTGGAGGCTCATGTGTTGCTCCTGGGTTCGGTGTCGATCACCAGCTCGCCTTGCGCATGCCCGGGATGAGGCCCTGGAGGGCCAGCTCACGGAGCATGATGCGGCTGATGCGGAACTTGCGGTAATAGCCGCGTGCGCGGCCGGTCAGCTCGCAGCGATTGCGCTTGCGGGTGCTGAACTTGGGGGTCTGCTTCATTCGGGCGAAGGTGCGCTTGCTTGCCATGGTTGGTCCTTCGTGGATCAGACGATGCGCTTGCCGTTCTCGTCACGCCGTTCGAAGGGCATGCCGAGCTCACCGAGGGCGAAGCGGCTCATCTTGGGGTTGCTGTTGCGGAACACGATGTTGATGTTCATGCCATGGCTGAAGTTCACGTTCGCCATGTTGATCTCGGGCCACACCGACTGCTCGGTCAGGCCGCAGGAGTACGAGCCGCCCTTGTCGAAGGCGCGGTCGCCGAGACCGCGGAAGTCCTTGATGCGGGGCGTGGCCAGGTTGATGAAGCGATCCATGAAGGACCACATGCGCTCGCGGCGCAGGGTGACCATGAAGCCGCTCGGCGCGCCCTCGCGCACCTTGAAGTTGCTCACGCTCTTCTTGGCGAGCACCATGATCGGCTTCTGGCCGCTGATGGTCTTCAGCGTGCTGATCACCGTGTCGCGGTACTCGGGCTTGAGCTTCTGGTTCTCGAGCTGCTTGCCGACGCCGACGTTGATCACGATCTTCTCGATCGTGGGCGCCTGGTTGACGTTGGCCAGGCCGAACTCCTTGAGGAGCTTCGGCGTGACGGTCTCGAGGAACAGCTGCTGCAGCCGGGGGGTCGGGGTGGATGGGACGGCGTGAGGCATGGTGGTGGCTCCGGGGCTCACTTGGCCTTCTTGGCGGTGCGGGGTCCGTGCAGCGTGGAGAGTTCGGCACCGTTGCGGGCCGCCACGCGCACCTTCGAGCCGTCGGACTTCGTGGCGAAGCGCACGCGGGTGGGCTTGCCATCGACGACCGGGCTCACGTTGCTCATGTGGATGGGCAGTTCCATCTCGACGATCGCACCCTGGGGACGGCCCTGGGTGGGCTTGAGGTGGCGCTTGTGGATGTTCACGCCGCGCACCACGACCCGGCTGGCCTTGGTGTCGACCGAGACGATCTCGCCGGTCTTGCCCTTGTCATCACCGGCGGTGACGATGACGACGTCACCCTTCTTCACGTGCGCTGGCATCAGACCACCTCCGTCGCAAGGCTGACGATCTTCATGTAGTTCTTCTCGCGCAGCTCGCGGGCGACCGCACCGAAGATGCGGGTGCCGCGCGGGTTGCCGTCGTCGTCGATCAGCACGCACGCGTTCGTGTCGAAGCGGACGTAGCTGCCGTCGTCGCGGCGCACGGGGTACGACGCGCGCACGATCACGGCCTTCGCCTTGTCGCCGCTCTTGACGTCGCCGTTGGGGATCGCGCTCTTGATGGCCACGACGACCTTGTCGCCGACGGTCATGGTGAGGCGGCGGAAGCGGCCGCGGGCGGTGCTCGCGCCGAGCACGCCGATGACCATCACTTCCTTGGCGCCGCTGTTGTCAGCGACATCGAGCCTGGATTCTTTTTGGATCATGTCAGTTGCCGGGCGTCAGGCGCCCGCCTCCTCTGGCTTGTATTCGAGACCGGCCGGCGCGCGCTCGACGATGCGCACGAGCGCCCACGACTTCGTCTTGGACACGGGGCGGCACTCGGCGACCTCGACGCGGTCGCCGCGGCGGCTCTCGTTGTTCTCGTCGTGCACGTGCAGCACGGTGCGGCGCTGGACGAACTTGTTGTAGCGCGGGTGCTTGGCGACGTAGGCCACGACGACCTTGCGCGTCTTGCTGGTGCGGTCGCTCTCGACCACGCCCACCACGCGGGGGCTGTTCTCAGGCAGCACCAAGGGCTTCTTCAGGCTCATCGGGCGGTCTCCTTCTTGGTGGCGCGGGTGTTCTGCTCGGTGAGCAGGCGGGCCACGTCACGCTTGATCTTGCCGAACTGCGAATGGTCGTTGACCTTCTCGACCATGGTCTGCACGCGGAGGTCGTAGAGGCGGCGCTTGAGCCCCTGCACCTCGGCGGAGATCTGCTCGTCGGTCAGCTTGCGGATGTCCTTGGCTTCCATGTCTGGTTCCTCGGTTGGTCCTGGGTCAGACGGCCAGCCGGCGGCCGACGAAGCGGCAACGGATGGGCATCTTGTGGGCGACGCGGGCGAGGGCCTGCTTGGCAAGCTCCTCGGACACGCCGGCGATCTCGAACAGCATCGTTCCGGGCTTCACGCAGGCCGCCCAGTACTCGACATCGGCCTTGCCGGTGCCCATTCGGGTTTCCAGCGGCTTCTTCGAGATGGACTTGTGCGGGAAGACGCGGATGTACAGCTTGCCCTGGCGGCGCAGGAAGTGCTGGGCTGCGATGCGGCCGGCTTCGATCTGGCGCCCGCTCACCCAGTGGGTGTCGAGGGCCTGGAGGCCGTAGTCGCCATAGGCGACGTAGTTGCCGCGCGTGGCGTTGCCCTTCATCTTGCCGCGCTGCATCTTGCGGTGCTTGACTCGTTTTGGCATCAAGGCCATGGTTCAGTCCTCTCTGGGTCCGTTGGTCGTTGGGGAACTCAGCGACGTCCGCGGGCGCGCGCACGGCCGCCGGCAGCCTTCGACTGGTATTCCTCTTCCTGGTTGTTCGAGTACAGGCCCTTGAACACCCACACCTTGACGCCGATGACGCCGTAGGTGGTGGACGAGTGGGCGACGGCGTAGTCGACGTGCGCCTGCAGGGTGGTCAGCGGGATGCTGCCCAGGCGCGAGTCGAGCTGGCGGCTCATTTCGGCGCCGCCGAGGCGGCCCGACAGGAGGATGCGGATCCCCTTCGCGCCGTTCTGGATGGCGTTCTCGCAGCGCATCTTCAGCACGCGGCGGAAGTTCGCGCGCTTCTTGAGCTGCTCGCCCATGGTCTCGGCGATGAGCTTGGCATCGATTTCCGGGTTGCGGACCTCGACGACCTGCACGGCGACCTTGCGGCCGGTGAGCACCTGCAGCTCGTTGACGAGCTGCTCGCGGCTGGCACCCTTCTGGCCGAGCACCTGGCCGGGACGCGCGGTCTTGATGATGACCGTGAGTTCCTCGCGGGTGCGCTCGATGTGGATGTCGCTGACCGCGGCGAACGGCGGCGTGCGGTTGAGGCGCTTGTCGATGTACGCGCGGATCTTGTGGTCTTCGACCAGCAGCTCGCCGAAGAGCGCCTTGGGGGCGAACCAGCGGCTCTTGTGCGCTTCGGTGACGCCGACGCGGAAGCCGAACGGATGAACTTTCTGTCCCATTGTGGTGCTCCGGTTACTTGATGTCCACCGCCACGATGATGTGGCTGGTGCGCTTCATGATCGGGTGTGCGCGACCGCGGTCCTTCTGCTGGAACCGCTTGATGGTCGGGCCTTCGTCGACACGGCTCTCGACGACGACCAGGCGCGAGACGTCGGCGCTGGCCTGCTCGGCGTTCGCGATGGCGCTCTTGAGCACGCCCTGCACGAAGTAGGCGCCGCGACGCTTCGAGAACTCGAGTTCGGTCAGCGCATCGGCGACGCCGCGGCCACGGATCAGGTCAGCGACCAGACGGGCCTTGCGGGGCGCGATGCGGCAGAACTTGTGTGATGCCTTGTATGCCATGGTGGTGTCCTCGGCGGACCGCGATCAGCCCTTGCTGCCTTCCGCGATGCCTTCCTTCTTGTTGGTGTGTCCCTTGAAGGTCTTGGTGAGCGAGAACTCGCCCAGCTTGTGGCCGACCATGTCCTCGGTGCAGTACACGTCGATGAACTTGCGGCCGTTGTGGACCTGGAAGGTGAACCCGACGAACTCGGGAACGATGGTGCAGGCGCGCGACCAGGTCTTGATCGCGGTGCGCTTGGTGTTGCCCGAGGCCTTCTCCACCTTGCGGTAGAGCTTCTCGTCGACGAACGGGCCCTTCTTCAGTGATCGTGACATGGTTCAGGTGTCCTGTGGTTCAGATCTTGAGCTGGCCGTAGCGGCGGCTGAAGCGACGACGCAGGATGCGCTTGTCGCTGGACTTGCCATAGCGGCGGGTACGACCGCCCTTGGACTGCGTGCCCGAGGCGTTGGTCGGCTCCTGGCCACCCTTCGAACGGCCTTCACCACCGCCGTGCGGGTGCTGGTGGTGGCTCATGGCCACGCCACGGGTGCGCGGACGGCGGCCGAGCCAGCGGGCGCGACCGGCCTTGCCCAGGACGACGTTGGCGTGATCGGGGTTGCCGACCGCACCGATGGTGGCCCGGCAGTCGAGGCTGACCTGGCGGAGTTCGCCCGACGGCATGACGAGCGTGCCCCAGCGGCCTTCCTTGTTGGAAAGTCGGGCGGCCATGCCGGCGCTGCGAACGAGCTTGCCGCCGCGGCCGGGGATGATCTCGACGTTGTGCACGTCCATGCCGGCGGGCACGTGGGCCAGCGGCATGCAGTTGCCCGGGCGCGGGTCGATGCTGTTCTTGCTGCTGGTGACGGTGTCACCGGCCGTGAGGCCCTTGGGAGCAAGGATGTAGCGACGCTCGCCGCAGGGGTACTCGACCAGCGCGATGTGGCACGAGCGGTTGGGGTCGTATTCGATCCCGATGACCTTGGCGGTCACGTCGAGCTTGTTGCGGGTCCAGTCGATGAGGCGGTAGCGGCGCTTGTGGCCGCCGCCCTGCTGGATGACGGTGAGCTTGCCCTGGCAGTTGCGGCCGCCGGTCTTGTGGAGCGGGCGGAGCAGGCTCTTTTCAGGGCGCTTCTTGGTGACTTCGGCGTGGATGTTCACGCTGGCATTGCGCCGGCCGTTGGTGACACGCTTGTAGACGCGGATTGGCATCGTTCAGGCTCCGTGGCTCAGAAGAGCTCGATCTTGTCTTCGGGGTGGATGCGCACGATCGCGCGCTTGGTGACCTTGGCGGGAACCAGGCCGAACTTGTAGATGCGGTCGCGGCCACGACGGTTCTGCGTCTGGACGGCCAGCACGCGGACCTTGTAGATGGCCTGGATCGCGTTCTTCACGTCGGTCTTGGTGGCGCGACGGTCGATCTCGAACACGTATTGGTTCGCGGCCTCGTTGGACGCGGTCGCCTTCTCGCTGAGCAGCGGGCGACGGATGACGGTGGTGGCTTCCATCACGTGGTCTCCTTGGCGAAGGCGCTCTCATCGAGGAACGACTGCAGCGAAGCCTTGTCGACCACGAGGTAGCGGTGGTTCAGCAGGCCGTAGGCGCAGAGCTGGTCGACACTGCAGCAATCCACGCCGGCGAGGTTGCGGGCGGACTTGAGCGCGGTGTCGTTGCCGGGGGCAAGCGCGACCAGGCACGTGCGATCGACGCCGACGGCGCGGATCAGCTTGGCGAAGTCAGCGGTCTTGGGCGCCTTGAAGGACAGCGAGTCGATGCACTTGACTTCGTTGTCGACGAGCTTGGCCAGCAGCGCGTTGCGGTTGGCCAGGCGGCGCATCTTCTTGGGGAGCTCGCTGCGGAAGTCCTCGCGGGTGCGGGTCTTTGCGAAGGCGACGCCACCGCCCTTGCGGGTGGGAACGCGCGCAGCACCGACGCGGGCGTTGCCGGTGCCCTTCTGCTTGTAGAGCTTTCGGGTCGAGCCCTCGACGGAGCCGCGGCTCTTGGTGCGGGCCGAGCCCTGCCGCTGGTTGCCGTGGGTCGTGACGTAGGCCTGCTTGAGGAGCGCAACGCGCACCTCGCCGCCGAGCGTGGCGGGGTCGATCTTGAGCGAGTCGACCTGCTTGCCTTCCTTGTTGTAGATGGGAAGATCGATCATGGTTCTTTCCTTCGGCGGGGTGTCCCGCCATGCGCCTTGCCTGCCTTGCCCCAATCACGACCGAGGGCTCGGACCGGCTTGACTCAGGTCCAACAGTCTTGTCGCGATCCCGCGGTTCCCGATCCGCCTGCGCCGATGGCTTGTGGCCGTGGCGTCAGGTGAAAAGGGCCTGCGAGATCATCCAGGTCACGCGCTGGCCTGGATGCGCGCCTTTCGCTTGTAGAGCCGGTTGCTGGCTCGGATGAACAGATAGCCGTTGCTGGCCCCGGGCACAGCGCCCTTGACCAGGATGAGATTCTTAGCGGCGTCGATGGACACCACGTCGAGGCAGCGGACGGTCACGCGCTCGTCGCCGACGTGACCGGCCATCTTCTTGCCCTTCTTGATCTTCGCACCGTGGCCACGGTCGGTACCGTGGCTGCCGATGGAGCCCGGCGAGCGGTGCTTGCGCTCGGTGCCGTGGCTGGCGCAGAGGCCCTTGAAGTTCCACCGCACCATGGTGCCGGTGAAGCCCTTGCCCTTGCTGGTGCCGATGACATCGACGAACTTGATGCCGTCGAGGCAGCTGGCATCGATGCGCTGGCCGAGTTCAAAGCCCTTGGCCTCGTCATCGCTGGCGCAGCGCACTTCGCGGTGCACGCGCAGCGGATCGCTGCCGGCCTTGGCATCGTGGCCAATGACGGGCATGCTGGAGTTGCGGGCGGCCAGTTCCTCGAAACCGAGCTGCACAGCGGCGTAGCCATCGGTCTCGCTGGTCTTGACCTGCGTGACGACGCACGGGCCGGCCTGGATCACCGTGACGGGGACGTTCTTCCCGTCGGCGGTGAAGTAGCGGGTCATTCCGATCTTCTTTCCGATGATGGCTGGCATGGCTTGATGCTCGGTTCAGGGACTGGCCAGAGGTCGCTTTGGACTTGGCCCTTGCGGGACACTCCGGCGCGCGGGGCGCCGGATGACAGGGTGATTCGATTACGCCTTGATCTTCACGAAGACGCCGGCGGGGACGACGAGACGGTTCAGCGCGTCGATCGTGCGCGCATTGGGCTCGGTGATGTCGATGATGCGCTTGTGGGTGCGGATCTCGAACTGCTCGCGCGACTTCTTGTCGATGAACGGCGAGCGGTTGACGGTGTAGGTCTCGCGGCGCGTGGGAAGCGGCACGGGTCCAGCGACGCGTGCGCCGCTGATCTTGGCTTGCTCGACGATTTCCTTGGCGCTCGCATCGAGCACCTGGTGGTCGTAGGCTTCCATTCGGATTCGAATCCGTCCGTGCATGTTCGTTCGTGCCTTGATTTCTAGGTTCGTTCGTCGTCTTCCCTGCAGTCGAGGCACCAAGCGGACGCTGCGGGGATGACCCGTCCGGTTGGGGGGAATCGGCAAGAGTAGCGATCTTCCGCAATCTGTCAATGCGGGTTGAAGGTGAAAGCGAAGTGAATAGGATGCTGCAATGGCAAGCGATTTCGTTATGAGGACATGCATGGTCGCGGCGGTGCTCGCGATCGGCACCAACACGATCGCGCAGGACGCCCCGAAGGGCGCGAGCCAAGGCAGCACGCCGCCCCTGCCTCCCGCAGGTTCACCCGCATCCACGACCACGAAGCCAAACGGTTCCGCGCAACCGCCCAAGCCCGCTTCCAAAAGTTCAACCAAGACCGATGCGTCAGGCTCGAACAGGCCCATAACACCCGCGAAAACTCCCGCGGCATCTCAAAAGTCCGAGAACAAGGTGCCGGCAGTCAACCCGAGTGCTGTTCCTGCCACGCTCGAAGCCAAGGCAACCGCCATCGAATCGCTCGGCATGACGCTGCACCTTCCCAAGGGCGCGGTCTTCGCACGTGACATGCAGAGCGCGACGCCGGCCTTCGTGCTGGATGATCAGCAGGATCCGCCGCGCTACCGATGCCGGCTGTCGATCCTGGTACCGAGCGAACTCGACGCCACGTGCGAGTCGCTCGTGACCGATCACCTGCATGCGATGCAGGACCGGGGCCAGAAGCCGATCATCCTTGCGAACGAGCTGCTGCCGTGTGGTGATCGCGACGGGCGCCTCTTTTATGCCAGCGTGCCCTTGGATGCATCGACGACCGCGATCACGGGCTGGTACCTCGTGCAGATGGCGCCGAGCCAGTTCCTGGTCTGCAGCGTGGTCTCGAGCTCGCTCGACTTTCCACCAGCACGAACGACCTTGAAGGATTTCTTCGCGAGCTGGGACTTCACTGATCGTGACGCGATCGCCGTGCGGCAGGTCGAGCGCTTGAAGGCGGGCTCGGAACTCCTCGAGCGCATCGATCCCGCGCTGCTGCGCGCGGCGGCGTCGCCAGCACCGCGCTGGTTCCGCATCCACCGCCTCGATGCGGAAGGGCGACCCGCCGAGATCGGCTACATGACGCTCTCGTCGCGGCCGGGCCTGCGCGGCGAAGTCGACCCGAGCCGGGATCCGCAGCGCTTCGCAGGCATCGATCGAGATGAAGGACTGCTGACGGAGATCCAGTCGCGCACGGTGCTCAGCATCAAGGACGGCGCGTTCACCGACACCGCGGCACGCTTCTGGACCGCGTGGGACCGACAGAGCGAAAGCTGGTCGGCGATCGCCACTGACCGCATCGGCAAGAAGGCCCGCAGCTTCGCCGAGACCGGCCTTCGTCCGCCACCGACCGCAGCACAACCAGTACCGGTGCTGCACGTCATGACGACCAGCGCGCGCATTCCCGACGGGACGGAGCTCGAGTGGGAGCCCGACCCCCGCTACTACCTCTCGCAGGGCGAACTCTGGCACCTGGGCCGATTGCTGCCGCGCGATGGCTCCTTCACTGGCGAGTTCGGCATGGCCGCGTACGACGGGCGCTTGGCGCAATTGCCGATCAGGCAGGATCGCTGGACGCGCGATGGCAAGCAGTGGCTGCTTGAATCGCAGCCCGGGCGCGACAAGCCGGTCGAGCGATCGTGGTTCGATGCCAACGGCTTGTTGGTGAAGCGCGTCGAGGCCGACGGCACCACGACCGAACTCTCGACGCAGGATGACATCAAGGCGCGCTGGAAGGCCGCGGGACTCCCGATCCGATGAGCCCGCTCGCACCATGCCGATCGCGCGCGCGTGCCGCCGCATGCTCAGCACTCGCGGCCACGCTGGTCGCCACGCTGGTGGGATGCACGCCACCGAAAGCGACGTACGCGTTCCGGGCATCGCCCCTTGAAGCAGACCACGCCGTCGCCCTGACCGGCGACGAGATCATGGGCCGCGGCCGGCCACCCGAGCAGTGGGTCGAGGTCGCCTCGGGCCGCGCGCTCACCGAGCGTTTTCCCGACATCGGCGCGATGGAAGTCGATGGCATCGGTGACGAGATCAAGCGCTACAGCCGCGATGACCAGGGATGCTGGTTCCTCGACTCCGTCGATGCGATCGGGGACCGCTCGCGCAGCGAGTTCTCGCCGCCGCTGGGCATGGCACCGGCCAAGCTCGCCCCCGGCGAGATCACGACGGCCGAGGCGCAGATGCTGGTGACCTACCTGAAGAGCGGCGAGGCCCGCACGCAGGGACCATCGCGACGAACCCTCGAGCACGGCGGTGCCATGCTCGCGGACCTGCCGACTGGGCCGACCGTGGTGCAGCTGGTCAAGGTCCGATTCGAGTCCACCATGACAAGCGCCCAGGCCATCCATGTGTCCGAGCTGTACGTGCTGCCGGGCGTTGGGCCTGTGGCTGAGCGCACGAGCGACCTGGTGCGGGTGTTCGGCCTGCGCCTGCGTGAATCGAACCACGAGTTCGTCCGGGACCTGCAGGGAACGGCTGTGCGCCGCTGAGGCCGCTGCCGACCGCATGGACGAAACCAAGGCCCGCCTGCGACGAAGACGACGACATGCGCCCTACGCCCAGAACCCTCATCGCCATACCCGTCCACAACGAGGCGGCCCATGTCGACAGCGTGCTGGCCGCCGTGCGGCCATACGGTCTGGACATCCTGGTGGTGGATGACGGAAGCACCGACGACACGCCCCGGCTCATCGCGCGCCAGCCCGTGCACTGCATCCGGCACCCAGTCAACCAGGGGTACGGTCAATCGCTGCGCGATGCCTTCGCCTTCGCGGCCGCGCGCCGGTATGACTGGGTCATCACGATGGACTGCGACGAGCAGCACGAGCCCCGGTTCATCCCTGAGTTCCTGCGTGCCATCCGCGACGACGACAGCGACATCGTGAGCGGCTCGCGCTACCTCACGACTGCGGGTGACGCGGCACCGCCGGATCGTCGGCGCATCAATCGAACCATCACCGCCGAACTGAATGCAGTGCTGGGCTGGTCGATCACGGATTCCTTCTGCGGCTTCAAGGCGCACCGCACGGAATCGATGGCGCGGCTGCGGCTCGACGTGACCGGGTACGACTTCCCGCTGCAGCTCTGGGTGCAGGCCGCTGCGCTGGGCCTGCGGGTGCGTGAGATCCCGGTCTCGCGCGTGTACGTGGACCTGAACCGCACCTTCGGCAACGGCCTCGACGATCCTTCGCACCGACTGGCGACCTACCGCACCACGCTGGCGCGCGAACTCGCGCGCATGGATGAGCTGCGCCGGGCCGATGCACTGCGCCGTCTTGACCAACCCGCCCAGCGGCCCGCAGCGCTTCGGCTTGCCTGAGCCGCGAGCGCACCATGGATCGCGCAACTGATCGCACGGCGGATCGCGCAACGAATCGCATGGCGGATCGCACGGCGGATCGCACAACTGCACGCACCACGGATCCCGCGACGGATGCGGCGAACCGCCCGTGGGCCGAATGGGACAGCGCAGGTGCGAACGACGGAGATGGTCGCGACGCGATCCCGGGGCCGCTCGCGGCGACGCTTGACGAAAGCCGTCGGCAGCTGGGCATTCCGGTCGGCGCGCATGGATTCGGACATCAGGCGGGCGCGTGGCACATGGGCATCCTGGCCAAGCAAGCGGCCGTGGTGCACGACGCGCCACCGTCGGCGTGCGTGCACGCCATCGTCGATCACGATGCGAACGACGACGCGACGATGGTCCGCGCACCGATCCTGACCGATGGGCTCGTCGATGGGCTCTTGGTCCGCTGGGGCCCAGCGGTCGCTGGAGCCGCCACCGCGTGGATGCCCGCCGTGAAGCGGCCGACGGGGCGAGATCGGCTGGACGATGCCACCTGGGCGCTGCCGTGGATCGGCGAACGGCTCCGTGCATGGTTCGATGCGCTTGAGCAGCACGCCGCTGCACCGAGCGTGGCGGTGCAGGCCGCACTGGCCAACCAACGCGTGCTGGCGACGATGGGCGCACGCCCATGCGCCGTCACGATCACGACCTCATCGCTGATGACCACGGCGGCCAGCCAGGTCGTGCTCGAGCTCATGCTCAAGGATCCGGGAGCGTGCGCCGCCACCTTCAACGCGTCGCTTGTGCATGCACCCCGTGCCGCCACGCCACTGGCCGAGCGTGGCGAGCAGAGCGAACTGCCGCTCTGGCTGATGGGCAAGGGCGGACTGCGCCGTCGTGCCACGGCCTCCGGCGTGCGCGAGGCTCGATCGAAGGGCGAGCCGATCCTGCCGCGGGCCTTCGTCGCCAGCGGATTGCTCCGGTTGCTGCTGTCGAGGTTCGTGCACGGCGTCGGAGGCGGCACGTACGAGCGCGCCGGCGATGCGTGGTGGGCTGGCTGGATCGGTGTCCGACCGGGCCCCTACTCGATCGCCACCGCCACGCACCTTCTGCCGCTGCAGGTCGCGCCGGTGCCAAGCGTGGACCTGTTCCGACGCGCATGGACGAATCCGGAACTGCTCGACTCCACTGGCCGCGCGCTCGAGGATCGGCGCACGCTGCTTGCCGCGATGAACCGCGAGCCGCGCGGATCGGCCGCACGACGCGCGGCGTTCCGCGCGATGCGCGACTTCGTCGCGTCGCAGCGTTCACGCCATGCGCTGGAACTGGATGACCTTCGGCACCATGCCCCCGCTCGCGCACAGCGGCGCGCGGCCGCGCTGGCGGCGGATCGCACGTGGCCGGCGATCGTTCACGATGCCGGCACGGTGGCCGGCATGTGCAGCGGGTCGGGTCGGTAGATCCGGGTATCGAGCGACCAGACGCGGTCGGTGAACTCGGCCATGCCGGCACGGATGGAGCCGCGGTCGGCCTGGCCGATGGCGACGAAGGTCTTGGCATCGAGGTTGTCCAGCTGCGCCACGAAGATCGCCTCGGGCGTGCTCGGCAGCTTGGCTGCACCATGCTCGGGCAGGCCATGGTGGCTGAGCACGATGTGCATGAGCACGCGTACCGCTTCGCGCGGCAGGTCCGCGCCGCCGCGGCGCACGACGGCTGCCTTCGTCTCGAGGACGACCGCGCCGCGCACGATGTGGCCAACGAGGTTGCCATCGACGGTATAGGTGAACCCACGCTCCCAGTCGAGCTCCCACACCTTGCCCAGGTCATGGAGGAAGAGCCCCATGAGCACGAGGTCGCGGTTGAGCTCGGGGTACAGCGGCAGCATGCGATCGGCGAGCTCGAGCAGCTGCAGCGTGTGCTGCAGCAGGCCGCCGATGAACGCGTGGTGCACGCTGACGGCGGCCGGTGCGCGACAGAAGCCCTCCATGAGCGCGGCATCGCCGAGGTACGCATCGGCGAGGGCGCGCATGCCCGGATGCTCGAGCGTGCCGAGCAGTTCCTTCACGCGCGCGAACATGCCATCGATGCTGCGAGGCGTGCTCGGCAGCAGGTTGACGAGATCGGCCGCGTCGACCTCGACGGCCTCGACGCTCTCGAGGATGATCTGGATGGAGCCTTGGTAGGTCTCGCTGCGACCGGTCACCCACGCGAAGCCGGTGCGCGACACCTCGGGCAGGCGGGCTTCGTCGAAGGTCCACAGGCGCGCCGGCACTTCACCGGTGGCATCGCGCAGGATCGTCTTGAAGAAGGGCTTGCCCATGCGGGTGTTGCCGACCTGCGGGTTCTGCAGGCCGTAGACGCCCGCGATGGCAGCGCCGGGCTGGATGTCCTTGATCTTCACGTGGGGTCGGTCGGGCATGGTGGGTCCTGAATGGGGAAGCGGTGGAGGCTACCGCATCGTGGGCGAGCCACCGAGCCGCCAGCGCTCAAGTTCTGCAGGGATCTCAGACGCAAGGTCCTGTGCCAAGAGTCCCGCATGGCCGTGCGCAGCGGTCCAGTGCACGCTGGCGAGCCCATGCAGGCACACGGCCTGGCGGGCAAGATCGAACGGCGAGCACTCAGTCGATTGCGCCCAGAGCCCAGCGATGACGCCCGCGAGCACGTCGCCAGAACCCGCTGTCGCCAGCGCGCTCGTTCCCGCTCGGACGGACCAAGCGTGGGCGACATCGGCGATCGAGGTTTCGTGCGACTTCAGCACGACCACCGCACCGAGCGCACGGGAGAGGTCCGCTGCGGAGGCGGTCTCGATGAGCCCGCACGCGCGCGCCAGCCGACGCGCTTCGCCGACGTGCGGCGTGAGGATGGTGGTTCCCGGTGCACGTGCTCGCAGTGCGGTGCAAAGGTCAGGTTCCGACGCGACGACCGACGGCGGCTGCGCGCCCACATCGAATGCGAATGCGTTGAGGGCATCGGCATCGAGGACGAGCCGCTGCGCCGAAGGCATGATCGCTCGCACGATCAAGCCGGCGTTCGCACCGAGCCCGGGGCCGCAGACGACGGCATCGGCGAAGGCCGCGCGTTCAGCGAGTGCCTTGAGTGCGCGGGCCGTCGGCAGACCGCACTCATCGAGCTCGATGGCGTGACCCACTGCAGATGGTGCGATCGTGAGCCCCGCCACGAGGAGCGATGCCGGCATCGCCAGCTCCGCGAGCCCACATCCAGAACGAAGCGCGCCGAGCGCAGCGAGTGCGGGGCCACCGACCATCACCACGGGCGACTGCGAGCAACCACCGACGACCAGAACGCGACCGAAGGTGCCCTTGTGGCCACTCGCATCACGCGCGGCGATGCGCGGCACCTCGCTCGGCCACTGCGAGAGGCTCACGGCGCAGGCTTCCGCGCACCGCCGACCTCGACGCCGTCGACGGCAAGGTTGCCCATCAACGCAACGACGCTGCCGAGGTCGCCACCCAGGCCTCCATCACCGAGGGCCGAGACCGCCGTGAGGATGTGGCCGCCGTCGAACGCGCAGTCAGGCCGCGTGGCATCGAGATCGACCCAGGCGCCGTCGATCACGGCCTGCGTCCACATGTGCCAACCCATGACGTGCTTGCCGCCAGCGAAGCTGTCGGCGTACACGAGGCCCGTGGCACCGCGCGCCGGGATGCCAGCGCAGCGCAGGAGCGCCGCCAGCAGCGTGGCGTGCTCGCTGCAGTCGCCGGACTTGGAGCGCGCGACGTCGCTGGCGCTGGCGAAGGCGGACCCGAGGTCCTTGCGCTCGATGTACTCCAGCACGAATGCTCGCAGCACCTCGGCGCGCTCGGCGGCCGGCGCTTGCTCCTTGCCGCGCAGCGCACGCTTGGCGAGGGCCTTCAGGCGCGCATCGTTGGTGTCACACATCTGGCTCGGCTCGAGGAACTCCTTGAGCGCATCGCCCGTGGGCGCAGGCGTGGTGGCCCCACGCTTGACGATGACCTGTTCGCCGCGATCGGTCCGTCGCGTGGACTGGCCGCCCGCATCGGGAAGGTCCAGCGGCGTGCCATCCTTGGTGCGCAGGTCCCACACGACGATCTCGGCGCAGTCGAGGTCAGGGACCGAGGGCTCGAGCTGGATGAAGCTGGCCACGAGCAGCTCAGGCGCCGCCGCGGCCACGGCACCGGCCGCACCGCCACCGCCCAGCGCCTTGTCCTTGGTCGTCAGCACGGCCTCGATCCTGCCGAGCGCCATCGGGGTGACCTGGCGGACCATCACTCCCGCGGCGTCGTACTCCTCGATCGTGTCGATCGGCAAGAGCGAGGTGCGCGTGGTCCACGTGGTGCCGGCGAGCTGCTTCCCATCGATCGTGAGCGGGCCCGTGCCCGTGCGCTGGCTCTTGACCGACATGGGTGCCGTGCCGTTCTGGGGATCGATGGTGGTGAACTCGACGGTCACCAGGCCATCCTTGAGCGCCTTCTTGCGCAGCGCATCGGCGGCGCGAGGCGTGAGCCAACCCGCAGGCGGCAATGGCTTGGTTGAGGTGGTGGCGCGCCCGCCCTGCTGCGCCTTCACCTCGATGCCGGTGGGCGAGAAGGTCCAGTCGGTCGTGGTGGGCGCGCCGCCCATCGACTGCGTGAGCGAGGCAGCCACGGGCGTGTGGTCCGCGCGCTCATCAAAGGTCGAGGAGATCGTGACCGTGACCGATGCCCCGGCGCGCCCCACGCTGAGCGTGGACTCGGAGAGCGTTCGATAGAGATCCCCGTCCTGCTGCAGCATGGTGCGCAGATGCCCGCAGGGCTGGCCGCCGAGGGTCATCATGTACCAAGCTTCTTCGAGCGTGGTCCAGCCGGCAGCGGCCGGATGCACCACGAACGCAAGCGCGATGAAGGCAATCGATCGGACGATGCTGGACGAGGCGGTGATCATGGTCGTGGTCCCTTGGGCGAATGGTGGCCGGACGTAATCGAGATCGGACGCATGCGCGGCCATCACTCCGCGCGCATGAGCGGGAAGAGGATGACGTCGCGGATCGACTGGCTGTTGGAGAGGAGCATGACCAGGCGATCGATGCCCATGCCCATGCCGCCGGCAGGTGGCATGCCCACGCGCAGCGCGGTGATGAAGTCCTGATCGAGCGAACGGAAGGTGCTCTCTTCCTCGTCGGCACCCTTGAGCTGCTCGGTGAACTTGGCCAGCTGGATGTCGGGATCGTTTAGCTCGGTGTACGCCGGGCCGATCTCCATGCCGGCGATGAAGAGGTCCCAGCGCTCGGCAATCGCCGGACGGCTTCGGCTCGGCCGCGTGAGCGGGCTGATGGCGCTGGGATAGTCGAGGACGAACGTGGGCTTCGATGGATCGAGCAGGGCCTCGGCCTTCTCTTCGAAGAGCTCGTTGACCACGAGCCACAGGTCCTTGGTCGCGGCGCCCTCGACGTGGAGTTCCTTGGCGGTCGCGCGCGCGCGAGCCTCATCCTCCATGTCGAAGCCGAAGGCCTGATGGAAGAGTTCCTCGTAGCGCACGCGACGGAAGGGCTTGGCGTAGTCAATGACGAGGTCGCCGAACGGGAGCGCCACCGCGCCGCCCTCGGGCACGCCGGCCACGTCGCAGGCGACCGCGTGCACGAGGCTCTCGACCATCTCGAGCATCGTCATGTAGTCACCGAAGGCCTCGTACGCCTCCATCGCGGTGAACTCGGGATTGTGGCTGCGGTCCACGCCCTCGTTGCGGAAGTTGCGGTTGATCTCGAAGACCTTGGGCAGGCCGCCGACGAGCAACCGCTTGAGGTAGAGCTCCGGCGCGATGCGCATGAAGAGCTGCATGTCAAGCGCGTTGTGGTGCGTGGCGAAGGGGCGCGCCGCGGCGCCGCCGGCCATCGCCTGCATCATCGGGGTCTCGACCTCCTGATAGCCCCGAGCCTCCATGAAGCGGCGGATCGCGCTCACGATGCGCGATCGGAGCTGGAACGTACGCACCGTGGCCGGGTTGGCGTACATGTCGACGTAGCGTCGGCGATAGCGGGTCTCGTCGTCGGAGAGGCCGTGCCACTTGCCCGGCGGCGGTTCCAGGCTCTTGCACTGCATAGTGACGCCTTCGGCCCACACGCAGGTCTCGCCGCGATTGGTACGGCCGACGCGCCCGGTCACGCTGAGGAGATCGCCATAGTCGGCCATCGAGGCGACCTTGAACGCGGACTCGGGGACGCTGGCCTTGGAGACGCTGACCTGCAGGTCGCCCGAATGGTCACGCAGCCACATGAAGACGAGCTTGCCCATGTCGCGATGCTGCACCACGCGGCCGGCGACGGTGACCGCGGCACGGCGGTCCTCGATGCGCACGGCGGGATCGGCCTTGGCCGCCTTCGCCCCATCCTCGTAGGCGACATGCGCGGCCTCGTCGAAGGCTGCGCGCGCCTGTGCGAGCGGAGTGATGCCGTCGACGCGCTGGCCGAACGGCTCGACGCCGAGTTCCGTGCGAAGCCGCTCGAGCTTGGCGCGTCGCGCCGCCACGAGGACCGATGGATCTTCCTGCTCGCCCGAGGGCTGCTCGCTCACGATGGACTCCTTCATGGAATGCAGGCGATGGTAGCGAATGCGATCGTGGCACCCGCTACCATCGCCGGACTCCCATGAGCCCGTCCCAGATCAAGCGCATCGGCATCCTCACCGGCGGCGGCGACTGCCCGGGACTCAACGCCGTCATCCGCGCGGTCGCCAAGACCGCGATGCTCCAGCACGGCATCCAGGTCTTCGGCATCGAGGATGGCTTCCAGGGCCTGATCGAGGACCGTGTCCATCCGCTGAGCTTCGCCGACGTGTCGGGCATCCTCACGCGCGGCGGCACCATCCTGGGCACGAACAACAAGTGCAACCCGCGCAAATGGGCGATCGGTCGCAACCCCGACGGCTCGCCGGTCTTCGCCGACTGCACGCAGCAGTGCATCGCCACGGTCGGGCGCCACGGCCTCGATGCGATCGTCGTGATCGGCGGCGACGGCACCATGGCGGCATCCACGGGCCTGGTCGATGCGGGCATCAACATCATCGGCGTGCCGAAGACGATCGACAACGACCTGCACGGGACCGAGATCACCTTCGGGTTCCTGACCGCGGTCGCCACGGCGACCGACGCCCTCGACAAGCTGCACTCGACCGCCGACAGCCACCACCGCGTGATGGTGTGCGAGGTCATGGGCCGCAACGCCGGTTGGATCGCGCTCACCGCGGGCGTCGCCAGCGGCAGCGACATCATCCTGATCCCCGAGATCCCGTTCGAGCTCGACACGATGTGCGAATACATCGATCGGCGCGTGGCGCACGGACCGGGCTTCGCGATCATTGTCGTCGGCGAGGGCGCCATGCCCAAGGGCGGCAGCCAGATGATCCGCCAGATCGATCCCACCAGCCCCGATCCCGTGCGGCTCGGTGGCATCGGCGCGTGGGTCGCCCAGGAACTGGCCAAGCGCACCACGGCCGACGTGCGCAGCACGAATCTGGGCCACATCGTGCGTGGGGGCACGCCGATCGCCGCGGACCGCATCCTGGCCACGCACTTCGGCTACCACGCCATCGCCATGCTCATGGATGGAGCGCGAAACCGTCTCGTCGTGCGCCAGAACAACATCTTCAGCGACATCGACCTCATGGCCTCAGCCGGCAAGCAGCGTCTGGTCCCTGTCGACCATCCGCTCGTGTCGGCTGCGCGTGCGATCGGCACGAGCTTCGGCGATACCGCGCATGCACCCCGGGCCTCGCGCGAGCCGAGCGCGGTGTTCTGAACGATGGCTGCGGTGGCGCTCCACGCCCTGCCCCGTGCGCTCGCCGACCATGAGGTCCGCGAGACGGTGCGCGCAGCGGCCGAGGCACTCGCGGAGCGGCAAGGCGTGAAGCTGATCCACCTCTGGATCGATGCGGATGGGCTCGAGGCCGAAGTCGAGGGGGCGCCGCTGGTGGCGATGGGCTTCGCAGCGGAGCTGCGGACCACGACCACCCGCTGGGCCTTGCACCGCGGGCTTGGCGAACTCTGGCGCTCCTGAAGGCCCGCTCGCGCTGCCGTAGGATCGCGGCATGCTCCTGATGGCCTTGGTGGCATTCGCATGCGGCAGCGTGCCCTTCGGCGTGCTGATCGCGCGCGCGCATGGTCGCGACATCATGCAGGAAGGCAGCCGCAACCCCGGGGCCACCAACGTGGGCCGCGTGCTCGGCCGCCCATGGGGCTTCCTCTGCTTCGGGCTGGATTTCCTGAAGGGCTTCGTGCCGGTGGCGATCGCCGGAACGCAGGCCGGACTCTGGGGCAAGCCCACCGCAGAGCTCGCCCCGGGCATGCAGTTCGCGTGGGTCGGGATCGCGGCTGCGGCCATGCTCGGGCACATGTTCAGCCCATGGATCCGCTTCAAGGGCGGCAAGGGCGTGGCCACGATCTTCGGCGGACTCTGCGCGATCTGGCCGGCGGTCGGCGTACCCGTGCTGGCAGCCTTCGCGCTGTGGGTCATCACGGTGCTGCTGTCGCGCTACGTGTCGCTGGCCTCGATCGTGGCTGCTGCCGCGCTGCCGATCGCGACGCTGGCGTGGAACGCGCGCACGCCGGATGGCTGGTCGATCGAGGGCGTCTGGCCGATGGTCACGGTGAACGCTGCGCTTGGCGCGCTCGTCATCTGGAAGCACCGCTCCAACATCGCCCGCCTGCGCGCGGGCACCGAGAACAGGATCGGCGGCAGTGCCGCCAAGCAACGATGAACGATTCCACCCACCACGGCTACCGCAGCCCGCTCGAGGAACGCAACGCCAGCCGCGAGATGCGCTCGCTCTTCAGCGCGCAGCGCAAGTTCAGCACGTGGCGGCGCATCTGGCACGCGCTGGCGACCGCCGAGCATGAGCTGGGCCTGCCGGTCTCGGCCGCGCAGGTCGCCGCGATCGGTGCGCACCTCGATGACATCGATTTCGAAGCCGCCGCGAAGCACGAGCGCGCCCTGCGCCATGACGTCATGGCGCACGTGCACACCCTCGGCGATGCGGCGCCCGAGGCCCGCGCGATCATCCATCTGGGCGCGACCAGCCAGGATGTGGTCTGCAACGCCGACGCGATCCTGATGCGCGAGGCGCTCGACCTGGTGGCCGTGAAGCTGGCGCGGGCGATCGATCGCCTGGGTCGGTTCGCGGCCACGCATCGTGCGCTGCCCTGCCTGGGCTTCACGCACTACCAGCCTGCCCAGCCCGTGACCGTGGGCAAGCGCGCGTGCCTGTGGGCGTACGACCTCGCGCTGTCGCTCGCCGACATCGAGCACCGACGCGACGGCCTCGCCCTGCGGGGCCTGCGCGGCGCGACCGGCACGCAGGCGAGCTTCCTGCAGCTGTGCGGCAACGATCCCGCCAAGGTCGATGCCCTGGAGCGCCGCTTTGCGCAGCTCCTGGGCTGGCCCGAGGGACGGCTGCACCCGGTCTGCGGGCAGACCTACACACGCGTGGTCGATGCGCAGGTGCTGTCGAGCCTTGCCGCTGCTGCCGCCGCGATCCACAAGTGCGCGACGGACATCCGCCTGCTCGCGAACCTCAAGGAACTCGAGGAGCCGTTCGAGAAGGACCAGATCGGCTCGAGCGCGATGCCGTACAAGCGCAACCCGATGCGCTGCGAGCGCGCGTGCGGCCTCGCCCGCTTCGTCATGAGCATGCCGCAGAACGCCCTCGACACCGCGGCCGTGCAGTGGCTCGAGCGCTCGCTCGATGACTCGAGCAACCGCCGGCTGTCGATCGCGGAGTCGTTCCTCGCGCTCGATGGCGCGCTCGATCTCGTCTGCAACGTCGTCGACGGCTTGGTCGTCTACCCGCACCAAGTACGGGCCCGGCTGATGGCCGAGCTCCCATTCATGGCGACGGAGGCGATCCTGATGGCCGCGGTCGAACGCGGTGCTGACCGCCAGGATGCGCACGAGCGGATCCGCCTGCACAGCGTGGCAGCCGCCGCCCAAGTGAAGGAGCATGGTCGCCCGAACGATCTGCTCGAGCGGCTGGCCGGCGATCCGGTCTTCGCCGGGGTCGACCTTGGCGGCGTCACCGATCCTTCACGATTCGTCGGCCGGGCCCCGGAGCAGGTCGATGCCTTCCTGTCGTGCACCGTTGCAGCCGTGCGCGGCCGCTACGCCGGTCGGCTCGACGGCGCCGTCGACCTGCGAGTCTGACCCATGCAGCGCCTGACCCCTGACAACGCGTGCCTGCTCGTGATCGATCTGCAGGAACGACTGATGCCCACGATCGCCAACGCCGAGGCGATCACCGAAAACACCGCCCTGCTCATGAGCGCTGCCGCGCACTTCGGGCTGCCGATCGCCCTGAGCGAGCATTACCTCAGGGGCCTCGGGCCGACGGTGGCCGCCATCACCCAGGCGCTCCCGGCTGGCTCGTGTCGATTCGAGAAGACCCGCTTCAGCGCGGTCCTGCCCCAGCTCGAGGCGTGGCTGTCTGGCCACGGACGTTCGAATGTCATGGTGTGCGGGGTCGAGGCACACGTGTGCGTGCTGCAGACCGCCTTGGATCTGCGAGCGGCGGGCCGCACACCGTTCCTGATGACCGACGCGATCAGCGCGGGTCAGGCCCAGCAGATCGCACCGGCCCTTCGTCGCCTGGAACTCTGCGGGTGCGTGCCGTCTGGATGCCTGAGCGCGATGTACGAACTCGCCGGCGATGCCTCCAACCCCTTGTTCAAGGGCATGTTGGCTCTGGCCAAGGCGATTCGGCCATTGCCGGCCTGAGCGACGACCAAAACGACAACCGACGGCGGACGAGCCGCCGTCGGTGAAGGTTCGTGCACAAACCCGGCGCTCAGGGCGTGGGCTTGTCGCGGTTGTCGAGGATCGCCTTGCGGATGTCGGCGGCGATCGAACGGACTTCCTGCATGTGCTTGCGGGCACGCGTGCCAGCCGCCTTGTTGCCACCGGCGGCCTTGTCGAGGTCGGCCTTGGCGTCGGCGATCAGCTTTTCCAACTTGGCATAGAGCTCGTGAATCATGGGGTCTCCTTGGGGTTGGCTGCCCGGATGGGCCGAGAGGAGGCTACACGCAGGTCGAGGCGTTTGGGCTATCCTCCCGGGGAAGTCGGCAGCCGAAAGCGAGAAAAACCGTGGCAAATGCGCCAATTATTGACATTTCGACCGTGGACTTGGGTGTGGACGCCTCCGGTGCCTTCCCGATCGACGCCCTTCTGCCCCAGTCCGGCCACATGCGGATGCTCGACCGCGTCTGCTGGATGAGCGAGGACGGGCACTCGGCCGTGGGCTACAAGGACGTTCGGCCCGATGAGTTCTGGTGCGCCGGCCACATTCCCGGGCGGCCCCTCTTCCCCGGCGTCATGATGATCGAGGCCGGCGCGCAGCTCTGCAGCTACACGCACAAGCGCACGCGTCAGCCGGAAGGGTTCCTCGGCTTCGTCCGCTGCGACGATGTCTCGTTCCGAGGGCAGGTCGTTCCCGGTGATCGCTTCGTGGTCGCGGTCAAGGAACAGTCCTTCAACCCGCGCCGATTCGTGAGCCTCGCACAGGGCTTCGTGAACAACAAGATGGTCTTCGAAGGACTGATCACCGGCATGGTGATCTGACCGCCGCGTGCTGCCGATCGTCCTAGGGCCCCTGCTGAAGCACCGCGTCTGGGGCGGCACCCGCATCTGCCCCTTCCTCAAACTTCCTGACCCCCCCGCGCCGATCGGCGAGGCTTGGCTCGTGGCCGACCTGCCGACCTCGATCGCCGAGGGCGCCTCGCCCATCGTGGCCGGGCACGGCACGGGCAGCACGCTCAAGAGCGTGATGTCTGCGGAAGGTGACTTGGTGCTGGGACGCGCCGCCGCATCGCCGAGCAGCGACTTCCCGCTCTTGGTCAAGCTGCTCGATGCCGACGAGCCCCTGTCGGTGCAGGTCCATCCAAGTGCGGCCTACGCGCAGGCTCACCCCGACTGCTTCATGAAGAGCGAGGCCTGGCTGGTGCTCGACGCCCGACCCGGCGCCACGCTCTACCGCGGGATCCGCCGTGAGGTCGATGCCGCCACGTTCACGCGCCACCTTCGCGAGGGGGGCGCGATCGATGACCTCGTGCGCGAGCCTGTGCGCGCGGGCCAGACGTATTGGCTCCCGAGCGGCATCTGCCATGCGCTCGGCGCAGGCACGATGGTCGCCGAGTACCAGACCCCGAGCGATACGACCTTTCGCGTCTACGACTGGGACCGGAACGATCCCAAGCGTCCGCTGCACCTTGACCAAGCCATGGAGTGCATCCTGTTCGGCGACGAGCAGGTCCTCAACGCCCCGGACCATCACGAGCCATGGCGCGCCTGCGGCGGCAGCTGGCGTGGCCGGACCAGGGTGCGCACGGAGTTCTTCCGCGTGGATGAACTCGAGGCACCGATGGGCGCCGTCGCCGAGCTGCCAGAGCGCGACACCCCCACCGTGTGGACCCTGGTCAGCGGCACCGCCCGGCTCAGCGCTGGCTCGTGGCAGGCCGACCTGGCCCCGGGGGCGTCGTTCATTCTGCCTGCGGTGGCCTCAGGCTGTCGATTATTGGCCACTGAACCGGTGGCGCTTTTGGTGGCGACGCTCCCAGATGCCCTGCGCGGTCACGACGATCGTACGTCGTGGCACTTGGCCTGAAACGGCCCCCGAACCGCTGCGCGGGCGGCCCATGTCTGCGGGCGGCGAGTCGATCTTCACGCTACCTTTCCGGTCTTCCGTCCGCGGCATCCTGCCAGGCCGGTTCCTCCCCGCACCTCACGAGACAGACATGGCTTCCAACGGCACCGTCACCCAAGTCATCGGTTCAACCTTCGATGCGCAGTTCCCCGAGAACGCGCTGCCTGAGATCTACAACGCGGTCGAGATCGACTTCACCGTCCGCGGCGAGAAGCAGACCCTCGTCGGCGAAGTGGCGATCCACCTTGGGGGCGGCCAGGTCCGCGCCGTGGCGCTCGGCTCAACCGACGGATTGAAGCGTGGCGACACGTGCCGCGACACCGGTTCGCCGGTGAAGGTGCCCACCGGCGAGAGCGTCCTCGGCCGCGTGTTCAACCTGCTCGGCCAGCCGGTCGACGAGCGTGGTCCGGTGCAGGGCGCCGAGTACGCGCCGATCCACCGCGAGCCGCCCGAGTTCGTCGAACTCAACCCGCAGACTGAAATCCTACAGACTGGCATCAAGGTCATCGACCTCCTTTGCCCCTTCGTGCGTGGCGGCAAGATCGGCCTCTTCGGCGGTGCAGGCGTGGGCAAGACCGTCGTGATTCAGGAGATGATCGCGCGCGTCGCCCGCAACTTCGGTGGCTACTCGGTGTTCGCCGGCGTGGGTGAGCGCACCCGCGAAGGCAACGACTTGTGGCTCGAAATGCAGGAGGCCGAGTACACCGACGCGAGCGGCAAGAAGATGCACGTGCTCGACAAGGTGGCGATGGTCTTCGGCCAGATGAACGAGCCCCCGGGAGCGCGCCTCCGCGTGGCGCTGTCGGCCCTCACTATGGCCGAGGCCTTCCGCGACAAGTCCGGCAAGGAAACCCTGATCTTCGTCGACAACGTCTTCCGCTTCACGCAGGCGGGTTCCGAAGTGAGCGCGCTCCTGGGCCGCATGCCGAGCGCCGTGGGCTACCAGCCCACGCTGAGCACGGAGATGGGCCAGCTGCAGGAACGCATCACCTCGACGCGCCAGGGCGCCATCACCAGCGTGCAGGCGATCTACGTGCCGGCAGATGACCTGACGGACCCCGCGCCCGCGACGACCTTCAGCCACCTCGACGCGTTCATCGTGCTCGAGCGCAAGATCGCCGAGAAGGGCATCTACCCCGCGGTCGATCCGCTCGCCTCGACCAGCCGCATCCTCGACCCGCAGGTCGTCGGCGAACGCCACTACCGCGTGGCCCGTCGCGTGCAGGGCATCCTGCAGCGCTACAAGGACCTGCAGGACATCATCGCGATTCTCGGCGTTGACGAACTCAGCGAAGACGACAAGCTCAGCGTGGCTCGCGCCCGCAAGCTCGAGCGGTTCCTCAGCCAGCCGTTCTACGTCGGCGAGGTCTTCACCGGCCTGCCGGGCGTGACCTGCAAGCTCGAGGAGACGATCGACAGCTTCGAGCGCATCTGCAACGGCGAGGGCGATGACCTGCCCGAGAGCGCGTTCATGTACGTCGGTTCGCTCGACGATGCGCGCGCCAAGGCCGCGAAGATGGCCGCGTCGGTCTGACGGGTCCGTCCCAACACGACACCACTGCAGGGCCTGCCGATCGGCAGGCCCTGTTTCATGGTGCGCGGCTAGAGTGCGAAGACCATGCCGATGGAACTCCTCTCGACGCGCACCCTTTCGGATCTCGATGGGCTCCTGTACTTGGGCATCGGTTCCGTCGCCGGCTTGGCGATCGCCCGTGTGGCGCTCAGCATCGTGCGCCGCCTGGCGAGCGCATCGACCAATCCCGTGCACGAGGCGTTCGTGCGGTCGGCGTCGCCGCCGCTGCTGCTGCTGGGCTTCCTGCTCGGCGCGCGCACGAGCCTGCGCTGGATCGACGTCGAACCCACGCTGCGCAACGACCTGCACACAGGCGTGCGAGTGGCGTTCGTGCTGCTGGTGGCGTGGGGCGTGCTGCGCGCGGCATCGACCGCGGGGGAGCTGGCTCGATCCGGCTTCCATGCACGCGGCCGGGTCAGCGTGGCCTTGTTGGTTCCGGTGGCGGTGCGCGTGGTGCGCTGGCTGACGATCGGCATTGCGGTCCTGGGCGTCCTGTCACAGTTCGGGGTCGATGTCACGCACCTTCTCGCTGGTCTGGGGATCGGTGGCATCGCGATGGCGCTCGCTGCGCAGAAGACGCTCGAGAACCTCTTCGGCGGCCTGAGCGTGGTGCTCGATCAACCGCTGCGCCCGGGCGATTCGTGCCGCATCGGTTCGGTGAAGGGCGTGGTCGAGGAGATCGGCTTGCGCAGCACCCGCGTGCGCACGGCCGAGCAGACGGTGGTCGCGCTGCCGAATGCCACGGTCGCCAACGCGGAGATCGAGAACCTGTCGACGCGAACCGGCCTTCGGTACCAGATGGTGCTGCCGATGCGTCCCGATGCACCGGCGGACACCCTCGAGGCGTGCACGCACGAGCTGGCCGACCTGATGAGGGCCGAACCGATGCTGACGGCCGCATCGGTCGGCGTGCAGGTGAAGGGCTGGAACGCGGGCATCCTCGAAGTCGAGTGCACCGCCACGACCACGACCACCAAGGGCGGCGACTTCGCACCGGTCCGCGAGCGACTCACGATCGCGCTGCTGCGGGCGATCGAGGCTCGTGGGCTGAACCTGCCGGGAAAGTCTGACTGAGTCACGCGTCGTCGGCGTGCATCGCACCATGACACGCCGTCGCGGTCGTGGCGTGTCCCGCCGTGGTGCTTGAGCTGGATCGCCCGGCCCATCGGCGCGTTTCTAGGCCACCGGGCATCCTCCTAGACTGGCGCCATGACGACCGCAGCAGCCGCCGCGACCTGGCCGATCGAGGAGACCATCAACGCGCTCGTGCAGGCGCACGGCGAGACGGCGCGCGCACGCGCCGCGGCGGGCGTGCCCCGGGCGGCAGCGCTGTGGCGCGACACCGACGGCGACGGGGCCTCGTTCACCGCCTTCTGCCTGAAGCACTTCGTGCATGACGGCGCCGAGCGCACCCGATTGATGCTGCGGCTGGAGACGGCGCTCGAGCAGGTCAGCGGTCACCTGTACGAGATGCGCCGAACGCTGCGCCGCTGGTCGGACCTGCGAGGCGATGAGTTCCCGACGGTCGATGACCTGCTGGCGACCTTTGATCCGGCACCCGATCTTTCCGAGCAGCTCTACCGCCAGAAGGTCGCGTTCGTCGCGCTGCTGAACCTGGACCGTCCGACGCTCGCGCGCATGCTCAGCGAGGGCGACGGCTGGTCGATCGACCAGTGGGCCGAGGCGCGCATCGCCCAGTCGTTCGGGCCACGGATCCCGGCGGAACTCGCGGACCAGGCGCGCGCGATCGGCCACCGTTGCCAGCAGTGGGTCTCGACCTTCCACGTGCCGGTCGGCGGCATGATCGATGCGCAGGGCAAGCGCTGGTTCGAGACCGATCGCAAGCTCATCGCGCACTGGCTGGTACGCGAGGAGATCAAGGCCGGCTACAACGATCCGGAAGGACTGCAGAAGCAGCGCGCCCTTTCCTGGGTCATGGCGCGACACATCGACGGCACGATCCCCGCAGCCGTCATGAAGGGCGCGGGCGTGGACTGGGATCCCCAGACGAACACGCTCGCCGGCAGCCCGGTGTGCGCGACCGGCCCCTGCGGCGGCGCCACGGGGCAGACCGTCGGGCTGGCCCGGTACGAGCACTGGATCGAGCAGTTCCGGCTCGCGCAGGCGTTCGATGCGCACCATCCGGAACACCCGACCGCGATCGCGCGCAAGTTCGATCTCGCGCGCGAGAT
>CAMDAQ010000005.1 GCA_945888705.1 Singulisphaera sp. GP187 | reverse complement strand
GTGAGGTCACCGTGCCCATCATCATGGCCGTGGCCCGCGCCATGGCTGTCATGGCCGTGCGAGCCATCATGCTTGCCGTGACCGTCATCCTTGGGTTCGCGCAGCGGTCCGAAGACATAGCGGCCCACGAGCAGCAGCATGTACATCGCACCGAGGATGAGGCCCGTGCCCGCGACGAGCGCGAAGCCCGGCCCGAGCAGGCCGGGGTAGCCGGTCGATGCATCACCGGTGGCAATGTAGGTGCCGAAGAGGCACAAGTACTCCCCGACGAATCCGTTGAGGCCGGGCAGGCCGATCGAACTCATGGTGAAGAACACCATGAAGAACGCCCAGACCGGCATGCGCTTGGCGAGACCGCCGATCTGGTCCATGTCCTTCACGTGGTAGCGCTCGTAGGCCATCCCGATCAGGAGGAACAGCGCGCCGGTCGAGAGGCCATGGTTGATCATGTAGAGCACGCTGCCTTGCGCCCCCACGGGATTCAGCGCGAAGAGACCGAGCATGCAGATGCCCAAGTGGCTCACTGACGAGTAGGCGACCAGCTTCTTGGCATCGGTCTGCACCCAGCAGATGAGCGCTGCATAGACGACCGCCACCGTGCAGAGCACGGACGCGACCACCGCCAGAGCGGCACCGCCCTCAGGGGCCATGGGCAGCGCGAGGCGGAAGATGCCGTACGTGCCCAGCTTCAGGAGCGTGCCTGCCAGGATGACCGAGCCAGCGGTGGGTGCCTGGTTGTGGGCCAGAGGCAGCCAAGTGTGCACAGGGAAGAGGGGGACCTTGACGGCAAATCCGGCGAGCAGCGCGGCGAAGAGCCAGAACTGCGTGTTGGCCGGGAGGCGCGCGCTGGCAAACGTGGACAGCGTGCCCATGTCCCAGCTCCAGAGCCCCGTCGAGGCGTGGTGCTGCCAACCCACGAAGAGGATCGAGCCGAGGAAGAACAGCGAACCGAGGAACGTGTAGAGGAACAGCTTGTGCGCTGCCTGCCGACGCTCCGGCCCGCCCCAGATGGCGATGATGAAGAGCAGCGGAACGAGCGTGAACTCGTAGCCGACGTAGAAGAGCAGTACATCGCGGGCCGCGAAGGCCAGCAGGATGCTGGCATGCAGCAGCATGAACCAGCCGTAGTACTCGCGCTGGCGCTCGGAGATGGCGGTCCATGAACCGATCACGCAGATCGGAATGAGGAACGCCTCGAGCAGAGCCAGCAGCAGGCTGACCGAGTCGAAGCCGACACCGAGCGTGGCGTTGATGGACGACAACCATGCGCAGCCGCAGGGCTCGGGGAAGACGGCGCCGGTCGACCACGCAGGGAACTGCCATGCGAACACGGCCAGCGCACCAAGGCTTGCCAGCGAGCCGAGCGCGGCGAGGCTGCGCGCAGCCCGCGCGTTGGCCACCGCGATGACCGCAGCGGTCGCAACAGGAATCAGGATGGATGCCCAGATGAGGTTCATGTTCAGTTCGCTCCCCGCAGCCAGATCCAGATCACCCATGCAGCGACCAAGGCCACGCCGCCGGCCATGGTGACGGCGTAGCCCTGCACGACACCGCCGTAGAGCGGACGGAAGAGACGCCCGAACGCAGCTGGCAGAGCGCCGATGCCGTTCACGATGCCAGCATCGAGCAGCAGTTCATCGATGGCGGACAGGATGTTCGCCACCAGCCGCAGCGGCAGGCGGATCACCCAGTCGTAGAACTCATCGACCAGCCACTTGCGCTCGGCACCCACGACGATCCACCGCGTGGCGATCGAACCCAACAGGGTGCGCCGCAAGGCGTCGGCGGCACCACGGTTGATGAGGTGCAGGTAGAGCGACACCAAGATCCCCGCGATGCACGCGAGCGAACCGAGTCGACCGACGGCGGTGTGGGCATCCATGCCGAGCACCAAGTGGCCGTGATCGGCGTGGGCGTGATCCGTGCCGGCAGCGGTCGATGCTGCCGCGTGATCATCATGCGAATCATGCGACTCGGCAGCGACTCCTTGGTACGCGCTCGACTGCGCGACCTGGGTCTTGACCCAGTTCGGCTCGTCGTGGTTGAGCATCGTGCGGTAGCTCGGCCAGCCGGCAAGGATCGCACCAACGGCGATCAGGACGAGCGGCACGCGGATGGCCCAGCGGGGACCATGCGGATGGAACTCGCCGTGATGGCCGTGGCCACCGTGCGCCGCGGATGAACCATGCGAAACGTGCGAACCGTGCGCGTGGCCGTGGTCGTCGTGACCATCATGACCATGGTGCTCATCGCCTGGCTCGTACTTGACCGGGCCGAAGAAGACCCGGAAGCCGACGCGAAAGGTGTAGTACGCCGTCAGTGCCGCGACGACAAGACCGATCCAACCCAAGACATGGACGCGCTCGTCCTTCGCGGTGAAGGCCGAGACCAGGATCTCGTCCTTGCTGAAGAACGCCGCGGTGAATGGGAACGCGGCCAGCCAGAAGCAGCCCAGGACCGCAAGCAGGCTCACGAGACGGAAGCCCGGCACCTTCAGCAAGCCACTGAGCTTGCGGATGTCGAGCTGGCCGGCGAACCCGTGCATCACGGCACCGGCGGTCAGGAAGAGCAGTGCCTTGAAGAACGCGTGCGTGAAGACGTGATATGACGCGCCGAACGTGGTGCCCACGCCGAGGCCCAGGAACATGTAGCCCAGCTGGGAGATCGTCGAGTACGCCCAGATGCGCTTCATGTCGTACTGCGCCATGCCGATGGTCGCGGCAAGCAGCGCCGTCAGCCCGCCGACCCACGCCACCGCGGCGAGCGCATCGGGATTGACGATGAAGAGCGGGAACATGCGGGCAATGAGGTACACACCGGCCGTGACCATGGTCGCGGCGTGAATGAGCGCCGAGACGGGGGTCGGGCCTTCCATCGCATCCGGAAGCCAGACGTACAGCGGCAGCTGCGCGCTCTTGCCGAACGCGCCGAGCATGAGCAGCCACGGAATGGCCTGCGCGGTCCACTCGCTGCTCGCCGGTGCGGCCTCGATGGCCTTCCAGAGCGCGGCGTACTCGACGGTGCCGTAGCACTGCCAGATCAGGAAGAGCGCAAGCGCCAGGCCAAGGTCACCGATGCGATTGACGATGAAGGCCTTCTTCGCGGCCGCGACGGCCTCGGGCTTGGTGAAGTAGTAGCCAATGAGCAGGTAGCTCGCGAGGCCCACGCCTTCCCAGCCGAGGTAGAGCATGACGAGGTTGCCGCCCATGACGAGGCAACCCATCGCGAAGAGGAAGATGCTCACGGCGCCGAAGAAGCGCGTGTAGCCCTTGCCGACGTCGGACTCCATGTACTCGCTCGCGTAGAGCGCGATGAGCGTGCCCAACCCCGTGACGAAGAGCATCCAGAAGATGGTGAGCCGGTCGATGTAGAGGTCGACGTTCGCCGTGAAGCCGTGGAAGCGGCTGCCGTCACCCCAGGTCCAGCTGATCCAGTCGAAGAGGTTGATGACGACGGGCGTGTCGCCCACCGCACCCTGCAGGCGCAGGATGGTCGCGAAGGCGCCGCCGAGCGCAGCGATGGTGAGCGCAGCGGGCAGCTTCGAGCGGACCTTCATCCAGCCGCAGAGCAGGCACAGCACGCCGCTGACCAGTGGCAGCAGCAGGGCCAGGCCAGCCCAGCGGAGCTCAGGTGCGGCGTGGGCATCGAGCGGGCCCTCGGCAAGCGCGAGGACCGACGACAGCATCGCGGGAGCAGCGATCATGACTCAGCGAGTTCCTTCCACGCTTCGGCGCTCAGGGTTTCCTTGCGTCGGTAGAGCAGCACCACGAGGCCGAGCGCCAGCGCGGCTTCGGCAGCGGCCACCGTCAGGATAAAGATGACGAACACCTGGCCCGAGAGGTCCATGTGCTGGCGTCCGTACGAGATCATCGCGAGCCCCGCACCCTGGAACATGAGTTCGGTGCAGAGGAACATCGTGATCATGTTGCGACGGCTCAGGAAGCCGACGATGCCCACCGCGAACAGGATGGCGCTGGCCAAGAGGCCGAGCATCACGAGCGGATCGCCCGGCGGAAGCTGAGGATCGATGGGGTTCATGCTCGGTCTCCGGCAAGGTCGGCGTCTTCGACGTTGGTGCGCGACAGGCCCGCAGCCGCACGGCGGTCATCCTCGGCCATGTCGGTCTGGCGACGGGCAAGCACCACGGCACCCAGCATCGCCATGAGGAGGATCACGCCGGCAAGCTCGAGGCTGCCCGGATACGACGTGACGAGTTCCCAGCCCAGCGAGGTGCTGTTCACGGGCAGGTCCGCGGCCTTGAGCACGGTCTCGTGCCGGGTGCCATCGGCCAGCGTGACCGGCATCATCGCGGTACGGCCGTCCTGCGCCACCTCGAGTCCACCGGCCGGCGACCAGCCCATGGGATCCTTGCCAGCTGCAGCAAGCTCGGCGGTGATGCGTTCCTGAACGAGTTCGGGCATGCCCCGCATGCGATTCCACGCGGCGGCGTTCGCACGGGCCTCGGTCATGGCAGCAGGCTGCTGGTTCGTACGGGCGTCACCGACCACGCTGGCCAAGGCTGCAAGCAGCACGAAGCCGCAGAGCACCGCAGCTGCAGGCTCGCGCGCGACGCGGTCGTAGGCCACGCTCGGACCGCCAGCGTCGGGCGCTTGCTGCGCAAGCATGAGCACGAACATGTAGGTGATGAGGATCGCGCCCGCGTAGACGATGATCAGCGAGAACGCCATGAATTCAGCGCCCATCACGAGGTAGGCCACGGCACCGGCGACGACGACGAGCACGAAATACAGGGCAGCGAAGACGGGTCGAGTGGTCGTGATGACCCGCACGGCGGCGGCCGTGGCCATGGCGACTGCGAGCGACATGAGCGCCACTCGAGGATCGAATCCGACGGCGCCGGAGGCCTGGACACCCTGCACCAGCAGCCACGCCAAGCCGGCGAGCCCGAGGATGGTGGCACCGAGACGGGCCTTGCCCGTGGGCTGCCGGAGCAGCAGGAACAGCCCGACGGCGCAGATCGCTGACGCGGCGTACAAGAGTGGGGGGATCATGCTGGTGAGGTTGGGTGGCGAAGCGCCCTCGGGTCCGCGCGCGCGGGCCCTTCGGGGTCGCGGAAAGATAGACGCGTCACGCCAAGCCCGCAACTTATGCGGACGCTCGGCCGTACGATCGCGAACCATGGACCGACGGCAACTGCCCAACCTCATCACGATGAGCAGGTTGGTGCTGGCGATCGTGTACTTCTGGATGATGCTCGACGTGGTGCACGAGTGGTCCGGACTGGATCCGACCGAGCGCGCACGCCGGGCGGTTGCCGCCGGTTGGGTCTTCGGGGTCGCCGCCGGCACCGATTTCCTCGATGGCTACTTCGCGCGTCGCTTCAACGCGGTCAGCGCCTTCGGGCGGATCATGGATCCCTTCGTCGACAAGGTGCTCGTGCTGGGCGCCCTCGTCGTGGTCGTCGAGCCGCTCTGCCCGGGATCGGGCGTGAAGCCATGGATGGTCATCGCGATCCTGGCTCGCGAACTCTTCGTGACCAGCCTGCGCGCGAGCATGGAGGCCCGAGGCATGCCGTGCCCAGCCGATCGCTGGGGCAAGTGGAAGATGACGGCGCAGTCCCTGGCGATTCCCTTCGCGGGAGTTGCGGCGGCTGGCGCCTTCCCGAACCTTGGCGTCGCCAACGAGACCTTCGTCCCGATCACGCACTGGTTCATCGTGTTCACCGTCGTGCTCACGCTCTTCAGCGCGCTGCCCTACATCGTGCGATCGCGCGAGGCCTGGCGGTGAGTGCCGGGTCACGACGGCCGGCAGGATTGAGCGGCGCCGCCACCTTCTGGCTCACGGCCGGTGGACTCGGCTTGATGCGTCCTGCACCGGGCACGTGGGGAAGCCTTCCGCCCGCGGCACTGGTCTGCCTCATGCTGGGCTTCGGTACACCGATGTGGGCGACGGCGCTGGCCCTCGTCGTGCTGTGCCTGGTCTCGACATGGGCGTGCATCCGATGGGGCGACGATGGCGAGCGGGGCTTTGGAGCGAAGGATGCCTCGAGCATCGTGATCGACGAGGTTGCTGGCGGTGCCGTCGCGGCGATGCCGTTGGCGTTCATCGACGGCGCAGGATGGATCGAGGCGCTCGTGCTGAGCGGCCTCTCGTTCCTGCTCTTCCGTGCCTTCGACATCTGGAAGCCCGGACCGATCCGATTGATGCAACGCTGGCGTGGGGGCCTTGGCGTGGTCGCCGATGATCTTGCCGCAGGATCGCTTGCAGGCGTGGTGATCATGATCTTCACGCCGCAGGCGTTGGCGTTGGCTGCGTCGTTGGCGGCCGTCGTCGGTCGTTTGTCCGGCTCGTAGGGCACGGCCGCCTGGCCTCGATCGAGTTCGTGCGCTTGGTCAGGCCGGGCACTCGTGGGCGATCAGGTCGTCCCACGTTTCGCGCCGACGGATCGACCGGACGTCGCTGCCCTCGACGAGGACTTCCGCCGGAAGCGGCACGCTGTTGTAGCGACTGGCCATGCTCATCCCGTACGCGCCCGCCGTGAAAATCGCAACGAGATCACCACGGCGCAAGGGCGGAAGCGGTCGATCGATCGCGAGGAAGTCACCACTCTCGCAGATGGGACCCACCACATCCATGAGCGCCAAGCCATCGAGCTGCATCGAACGCGCGCGTCGCTGCGGGACGAAGCCCGCCGCCGGTGCGACTGGCCAGATGAAATGGAACGCGTCGTAGTGGCAGGGGCGCAGCAGCGTGTTCATGCCGGCATCGCAGATCGCGAAGGTCTTGTCGCCCGACTGCTTCATGTACAGCACCCGCGTGACCAGGATCCCGGCGTTGGCCACGATGGTGCGGCCCGGCTCGAGGATGATCCGCAGGCCGCCGCAGACCCGCGCTTCGAGCAACGGCGCGATCGCCGCGGCGTAGACCGACGCTTCGGGGCTCTGCCCGGTCTCGTAGTCGGCACCGAAGCCGCCGCCAAGATCGAGCGTGTCGACCGTGTGGCCCGCAGCCTTCAGGTCGTCCATCAGGGCCAGCGTCTTCGTGATGGCATCGACATACGGCTGCACCGAGTACACCGGGCTGCCGATGTGGAGGTGGATGCCCGTCAGGCGGCACCAGCGATCGCTGCCGTAGGCTGCGAAGAAGGCCCGCGCACGCTCGATGTCCACGCCGAACTTGGTTTCCTTGCGACCGGTGCTCGTGTAGCGATGGGTCTTGGGATCGACATCGGGATTCACGCGCAGCGCCGCAACGCAGTTCCGCTGCAAGCGTGCCGCGATCGACGCCACGACCTCGAACTCGGCCTCGCTCTCCACGTTGAGCACACCCACGCCCTGCAGGATCGCGAACTCGATCTCGGCATCGGTCTTGCCCACGCCGGCGTAGACGCATCGTTCCGCAGCGCACCCCGCCGCCATCGCACGGTGCAGTTCGCCGCCGGAGACGACATCCATGCCCGCACCTTCCTGGGCGAGCAGCCGACAGAGGTTGATGTTGCCGGAACTCTTGACGGAGTAGCAGATCAGCGGGTTGAGCGCCGCGAAGGCACGGGCGAGCTTTCGGTGATGATCCAGGAGCGTGGCCGCGCTGTAGACGTACGTGGGCGTGCCGAATCGCTCGGCGATCGAGGAAACCGCGACGCTGCCGCAGTGCAGTTCGCCGTGTCGGTAGATGAAGTCATCCATGGTCGGTGGTGGCGCTGTCCGCGGCCTGCGTGGGGTTGGTGGTGGTGCGGCCGGATTGGAGCAGGAGGCCGAGCACGACGCCGCCTCCGATGAACATCAGCCACGGCCACGGCTGCGGCGGGAGCGCAACGCGACCGCCAGAGAGCCGCTCGATGAAGCTGGCCAACGAGGCGACCGCCAAGCCGGAACCCACGATCGCCGTCAGCAGGACCGGAACTCCGCGTGCAAAGAAGATCGCCGCGACGAATCCCGCAGCGAAGCCACCCCAACCAAAGGCCGAGACCAGCGTCTGCGTCGTCGAGGGCAGGCGCGCCCACCAGGCATCGGTTCGCGCACGCATGTGGCGCCACGCGCCGGTCGTGCGCGCGATGAAGCCCGCATCGCTGGGCACGTCGGCCCAGCTGCGCGCCATCGCCTCGAGCAGTGTCGGCGCAAGATCGCGCGGCGTGGGCTCGGCCTCACCGAGCATGGGTGCCGAGCTCCCATCGGTCAACGCTGCACCGCCGCGCACGATCGGTGCGGGTGCGGGATTCAGGACGCCGCGATCGATCATCGCGCACGACAGCAGGACGCACAGCGCGCTGGCCAGGAGGGCCATCATCCACGCGACGCCGATGCGCAGGAACACAACGCTGATCGTGGCCACGACGACCGCCGCGGACAGCGCGGCGGCCCACTCCGGGACACGAAGCGCGAAGGACTGGTGGAGACGGATGCCGATCGCCCAGCCGGCGATGCCGCCCGCCACCAGCACCAGCAGCGGAAGCATGCGGGCACCGCGAGCCACGAGCACGACCCCGAGCGCGCCCAGGAGCGCAAGCCACGCCGCGCCCACTCCAGCGAGCGGTGCGAGTTCGGCGAACAGCAGTGTGGGGGCCGCATCCATGCGTCGGGCATAGAGTAGCCGCGCCGACATGGAACAGGATCCACCCACGACCAATCGCCTGGCCGCGTGCACCAGTCCGTACCTGCTGCAGCACGCGGGCAATCCCGTGGACTGGTGGCCCTGGTGCGACGAAGCGATCGCAATGGCCCGGCAGTTGGACCGGCCGCTCTTTGTGAGCATCGGCTACAGCACCTGCTACTGGTGCCACGTCATGGAGCGGGAGTCCTTCGAGGATCCCGTCGTGGGCCAGGCCCTGCGCGACGGCTTCATCGCCATCAAGGTCGATCGCGAGGAGCACCCGAGCATCGACGAGTGGTTGATGACTGCGTGCCAGGTGATGACGGAACTCACGGATGGCCGGGCCAGCGGGGGCTGGCCGCTCAACGGATTCATCGATCCGCACTCCATGCGCGCCTTCCACGTGGGTACGTACTACCCACCGCGGGATGCGCACGGCCGTCCCAGCTTCCTGAGGGTGCTTTCCTCGCTTAGCGCAGCGTGGGTGCAGCGCCGTGAGGAGGTGACGGGTCAAGCCCATCGCATCGGCGGGATCGTCGAGGACGTCCTCACGCGGACCATGGCGCCGGCGGAGCTCACCGCCTCGCTGTCCACGCAGGTGGCGCAGGCCCTGCTCCGGTTTGAGGACACCACCAACGGCGGTTTCGGCGGTGCGCCGAAGTTTCCGCAGCCCTGCTACCTGCGGCTCGTGCGCGAGTCCGCTCACGAGTTTCCCACGCTGCAACCGACCGTGACGCGCGCACTCGAGGGGATGGTTGGTGGCGGGCTCTTTGACCAGGTGGGCGGGGGGTTCCACCGCTACTGCGTGGATGCGACCTGGACCGTGCCGCACTTCGAGAAGATGCTCTACGATAACGGTCAGTTGCTCGAACTGCTTGCGGCCGAGCACGCCCGTGCACCCGATGAGCGTTGGTCCGAGGCCATGCGCCGAACCGCCTCATGGATCGAACGTGAGATGATCGCGGACGATGGCGCGTGCCGAGCGGCGCTCGATGCCGAGGTCGATGGATGCGAGGGCCTGAACTACCTGTGGACCCCGGACGAGGCGATGGCTGCGCTCGCATCGCTCGATGACGCGAGTCGCGCCGAAGCCATTGAGGCGCTGGGCCTCGACCGACCCAACTTCCGGGATCCGCATCACGCGGATGCTCCACCGATGATCGTTCCCACGCGTCGCCCGTGGCGCAGCAGCCCTGCCGTCGATGCTGCCTGTGCGCACTTGCTCACGGCGCGCGATGCGCGACGTGGCCCGCGGCGAGACACGAAGATCATCCTTGAATGGAATGGCCTGCTCGTCGAGGGACTGGCTGCAGCTGGGATGGTCTTGCGTGATGACCGGATGGTCCGGCGCGCTGGCGGGATTGCGGAGGCGATCTGGGCCGGGCACCAGCACGCTGGCACGTGGCACCGCACGCAGATCGGATCGAGCCTTGGCCCGCCGGCGACGCTCGCAGATCTTGCGTGCCTCGGTCTCGGGCTCGAGACGCTGTGGCGCGCAACCGGCGAGGAAGGCTGGCTCACGCGCGCCCAGGCCATCGAGCGTCATGCGCGCGTGCACTTCTCGCACGACGGGCGCTGGTGGGCCAACCTTGGCGGCGACGGCCTGCCGGTGCGGATCCGTTCCCACCACGATGGTGCCGTGCCGAGCGGTCTGGGCGCGATCCTCGATCTTCAGGTTCGACTGGCGCTGGCCGCCCTTGACCGTCCCGAGGGCCGCGAGGCGCTCGACGCACTCGCTGCGAGCATCCACGCCGAGTCGGGCACGATCATGGCGAATCCCGTGGGCCTGACCTGGGCCGTCGCTGTGCTCGCGCGTGCCATGCGCGAAGGCCTCGTGGAGGGATCGGCGAGCAGCCGTGCACCAGGCGCACCGATCGAAGGTTCGACGCGTCGCATCGTCTGCACGGAGTCCGGCTGCACCGTCGAGTGGGCGTGAGCGGGAAGCCGGTCGCCCGATCGATCCACTGTGGAGGCTGGCGCGTCGACTACGCTTCGCCCCCCATGAAGCGCATCGCCCTCATCAGCACCGGCGGCACGATCGAGAAGACTTACGACGCCCTGACAGGCGTGCTGGCCAATCGCGTGGCCGTGCTCGACGTGATGCTGGCGCAGATGGACTTGCGCGGCGTCAGCGTTTCTCGCATCGCGCTCATGAACAAGGACAGCCTCGACATGACGCCGGAAGACCATGCGCTGATCGCCGCCACGGTGCACAACGCCCTGCGCGATCATGACGGCGTGATCGTCGTGCACGGGACCGATCGGCTCGCCGTGAGCGGCGAGGCGGTGCTCGAACGCCTTGCGCGCGAGGGCGCGATGACCAAGCCTGTGGTCTTCACCGGGGCGATGAAGCCCTATGAACTCCGGGACACCGATGCCCAGCAGAACCTGACCGAGGCCCTGCTCGCCGTGCAGATCGTGGCACCGGGGGTGTACGTGGCCATGCAGAACCAGGTGCTCGCGTTCCCCGGCGTGACGAAGGACCGCTCGCGCGGAACCTTCGTCAAGGCCTGAACACCACGAACGCCGTCAGGCGCTGCCGACGGCTTCCTGGGCCTCGCGCTCGGCCTGCTCGACGGCATCCTTGCTCAGGCGACCGTCGTTGCCGACCTGCTCGAACCGCACCGCCACGCGACGGCTGACGCCGCGCTGCGGCATGGTGACGCCGTAGAGCTTGTGGCAGTGCTGCATCGTTCGCTTGTGGTGCGTGATGACGATGAAGTGGCTGCGATCGAGGAAGCCATGCAGGCTCGACGCGAAGCGCTCGGTGTTGGCCTCGTCGAGCGCCGCATCGACTTCGTCGAGGATGCAGAAGGGGGCCGGCTTGCTCTGGAAGATCGCCAGCAGCAGCGCGACCGTGGTCATGCTCTTCTCGCCGCCCGAGAGCTGGCTGATGACGCGCGGCTCCTTGCCGGGTGGCTTCGCGCGGATTTCGATGCCGCTCGCGAGCCAGTCCACGTTGCCTTCCTCATCGGGCACCAGGAACATGTCGGCACTGCCGCCGCCGAAGAGCCGACGGAACATGCCGTCCGTCCCGCCGAAGTTGGTGCGCACCGCGTTGAAGGTCTCCTCGAAGCGGACGCGGCTGATGCGGTCGAGCTCGCCCACGAGCACCTCGAGCTGCGACTTCGCCTGGTCGATGTCGGCGAGCTGCGTGCCCAGATCGTTGAACCGGGTCTCGAGCAGCGTGAGCTCGTCGATCGCGTCGAGGTTCACGTTGCCGAGCCGACGGATCTCCTCGCGCAGGCCATCGGCTTCCGTGCCGGCTTCCGTGCGGTCCGGCGCGAGGAACGTGCCGGCCTCGCGCTCGGCGAGGTGCAGCGCGTACCCGAGGGCCAGATCGAGCCCGAGTTCCTCGAGCGTGGACGCCACGAGGTTCTCGATCTTGATCGTGGCCTCACGACGGGAGAGTTCCGCGGCGTTCCACTGCCGCTCGGTCTCGTGGCCGGCTTCGCGTTCGGACCGCAGGGAGTCCGAGGCCTGCTCGTTGGCGAGCGTGGCCTGCGTGAAGCGTTCCGCGATCGACACGAGGGCCGTGGCTGCGGCACGCTCTTGCTCGAGCGCGGCATCACGGTCCGCCTCGGCCGCGCGGATCGCAGCGGCGAACTCATCGAGCTGGCCGTGGCGGCGGGCATGCTGGTCCTCGAGCGTGGCACGGCGTGCACGCAGGTCATCGATGGAACGGCGAAGGATGCTGCTTTCGCGGCGGGTTGCGTCGAGCACCGACTGCGCTTGAGAGGCCTTGATGCGCGCTGCGTTGAAGGACTCGCCAGCCTGGTCGGCCTCGACTTGTCCCTGCTGCAGGGCGGACGCTGCCTCGACGGCGGCGCTCTGTGCACGGGCTGCGTCCTCGGCAAGAGCGGCAAGACGCTCACCCGCCTCGCGCCGCTCCGTGGTGATCGTGATGCGGCGCGATTCGAGTTCGCGACGCTCATCCACGAGCCGTGCGCGGTCGCGCTCGACTCGGGCCAGGAGCTGCTCGACGCGGTCCACCTCGAACTGCGCCTCGACGGCATCGCGCCGAGCGGTCTGCAAGGCTTCGTCCAAGCTTCGATGGCGCGCACGCGCCTGCTCGCCTTCGCTCGCCAAGGCGTTGCACTCGCCCTCGATCCCCTCGATGCGCCGGCCTAGGGCACGCGTAGCAGCCACGAGTTCAGCCATCTCGGCGCGTCGGCTCAGCATGCCACCGACGGCAGCGTCGGCGGCACCCACGGTCACGACGCCGTGGCGGTCGATCAGATCGCCCGAGGGCGTGACGATGCGCGCGCCGCGCAAGCCGCCTTGGGCCAGCAGGAGCGCTGCATCGAGATCGTTCACGAGCCACGTGTCGCCCAAGAGGCACTCGGCGACCTTTGTCGCATCACCGGCGGCGCGCACGAAGGACAGCAGTGGGAGAGCGCCCTCCACGTCGCCGCGCTCGGTCGTGGCATGGCGCTGGATCGAGGCGGTGGCGAACGAGATGCGTCCGCGCTGCTCCTTGGCCGTCACCACCGTGGGGCGGACCGACTCGGGTGCATCGAGCAGCAGCATCTGGAGCGATTCGCCCAACGCCGCTTCCACCGCGGTGGCATGCTCTCGATCGCTCTCGAGCAAGTCGCCGAGCATGCCGCGCACGCTGGGGAAGCGATCCGGCGCGCCGAGCACGGCCTTGACCGCACCGGTCAGGCCTTCGCGTGCATCCTGCATCTCACCCAGGATGCGTCGGCGGCTCTCGATGCGGGTGCGCTCGTCACGCAGTTCAGCGAGCTCTTCGAGCATCGCTTCGCTTCGATCGTCGAAGTGCGCCGCAACACGAAGCTCCTCGGTGGCCTCGCGCTGCAGCCGTTCCTGCGCATCCTGCGCGGTCTGGCGGCGCACGATCGCCTTCACGCGGGCCAGGCGACCCGCATCGAGTTCCTCGGCGAACGGGGCTTCGCGCGCATCAAGGCGCTCGAGCTGCTCGACCAGCGATCGTTCACGCTCGTCCGCGGCCGTCGATCGCTGGGCAGCGCGCGAGCGCTCGCGCTCCAGGCCGACGACCTGCTCGCGCAGGCGTTCATGGCGCGAGCGGGCATCGGTCAGCGTGCGGGCGATCGATGCCCGGCGTTCGCTGGCAGCGGTCGCTTCCGCTTCGGCTGACGTGACGGCGAATTCATGGGCGTTGAGCTGCTGCTCAAGCGTGCCCAGCTGCGCCTGCACCTCGCCCATGCGCTCATCGGCCTGGGCCAGCGCCACACGGTCGGTCTCCAGATCCGCCTCGGCCCGCGCGAGGCCTTGACGCGCCGCGTCAGCACGCTGCTGGTGCTGGCCGACCAGGCCCTGCGCCTCGATCCGCTCGCGCTCATGCGCCTGCTGCTCGTGCATCACCTGGTCGCGTGCCAGTTCAGCGTCGCGCTTGGCTTCCTCGGCCAGGCGGACGCGCTCGATCAAGGCATCGCGCGTGCCATCAAGCGAGGCGACGAGCGCCTCGGCCTCGGCCAGTCTCGTGCGATGCTCGTGGTACAGGTCGAAGGCAAGGGCTGAACGAATCGCACGTCGACGCGTGTCGAGTTCCTGGAATCGCTTGGCCTTCTCGGCCTGCCCGCGCACGATGCGCAGGCGGCGCTCGGTGCTCGCCAGCTGCTCCCGGATCAGGATGAGGTTGCGCTCGGCACTGTCGAGCTTGCGCTGAGCCTCGGCCTTGCGGGCGCGGAACTTCGCGACACCGGCGGCTTCCTCGAGGATCGCGCGTCGCTCCGCGGGATTGGCCTCAAGGAGCGCGGCAACCTTGCCCTGCTCGATGATCGAGTAGGCATCGGTGCCGATCCCGGTGTCCATGAACAGCTCGCGGATGTCGCGCAGGCGCACCTTCTTGCCGTTGATCAGGTACTCGCTGCGTCCGTCGGAGTAGAGGCGGCGCGTCACCTCGACCACGTCATGGTCGACCGGGAGCGCACGATGGACGACCAGGCCGCGACGGACCTGGGCCGAACCCTCGGCCTCGCTGTCATCGACGTCCTGCTCATCCTCGATCGTGTCCATCGCCGGCGTGCTCGGGGCCACCTCGACGGAACGGTCCATCACCGGGTTGTCGAAGGTCAGTGTCACGCTGGCGCAGCCGAGGGGCTTGCGCGTGGCGCTTCCGGCGAAGATCACGTCGATCATGGCCGAGCCACGAAGGCTCTTGGCACTGCGCTCGCCGAGCACCCACTTGATGGCGTCGACGACGTTGCTCTTGCCGCAGCCGTTGGGCCCGACGATGCCGATGACCGGCGCGTCGAAGGTGAACTCCGTCGTGTCGGCGAAACTCTTGAAGCCGCTCAGGGTGAGCTTGGCAAGGCGCATCGATCTGACCTCCTGTCATCGCGCGGACCCATCCATGGGCCCGGCCGCTCACGGCACGCGACAACCACTTGCGTCAACGGGGAACAGTATCGCGGGAAGGACGCTGGGAATCAACCGGGCTGCCCACCGACGCGCGGTCGAGGTCCGTTCCGGAACCCGAGCCTGAGCGCTCCTTCGCCTCGGCAGCAAGGTCCTTCTCGTCCTCGGGCACCTCGAACTCGGGCCGATCGGCCTCGGCATCCTCTTCCTCGGTGCGCAGCAGCTCGGCCAGGATTCGATCCTGCTCGACCTTGAAGTCACCCTTGAAGTAGCCGTCTTTCCACAGCCGGTGCAGCGTGCCGATCGCCTCGCTGTAACTCATGTTCAGGCCGGGCGATGGATACTCGGGCGACGCACGGTGCCCGAGGAAACGCGCAAACTCCGCCAGTTCGGGCCGAACCTGCTCACGCAGCACCCCGCCATCGGGTGCCTGCCAGAAGACATCGAGCAGCGGTTGGTCGTAATCGCCGCGAACGACCAGCCGGGAATCGAACTCCGTCAGCGTCATCGGGCGCACGACCTCGGCCTCGTCACCAAAGATCACCACGCGCGGCTGCCCGCTCTGCGTGACGTAGATCATGGGCTTCTTGCTGCCGATCGTATTCAGCAGGTACTTGCCGTTCACGTCGACCTCGCCGATCGAGGCATCACCGCGCTTGAGGAGGGCATCGAACGCCGCGAGGCGCACGTCGATGTCCGTGTCGTCGACCAACGGACGAAGACCGATGTTCACGCGGGGGTTGCCCTGCATGTTCGCCAGCAGCTTGATCGCGTCGATGCGAAGCGCCGATCCGCTGTCATTGGCCATCGTCAGCAGATGCGGCACGACCACGGGATCGTTCAGGTACGCGCCGGCCTGCAGCCCGGCAAAGCGCGGCTGCTCCTCGGCATACTCGTAGAGCGTCTGCACCGTCGGGATCGCCTTCTTGCCCAAGGCCTGCCAACGAAGGCTGGCAGCAGCGGCGGCCCCGGGATTGGCGACCAGCGCGCGCTTGACCTGCAGCGCCGTGGCCTCGATGGAGGCCATGTTGAGCGGCGTGTGGCGCACCAACTCCACGAAGTCATTCGTGCGACTGAAGTAGGTGGGGGGGATCACCACATCGACCGCTTCATCGCTGCGCCCGCGCGCGGTGTCGTCATGCTGGCCGGGCTCACGCGGGAAGGAACTGTTGATGGCGCTCGCGATCAGCTTCGCGCGCGCATGGCTCGGCGTGGCCAAGCGCAGTCGCAGCACCATGTCGTCAGTGACGACACCGCCGTTGAGCACGCGCCCACTGAGGCGATTCACGGTGTCCGTGCTCACGCCAACGGGATCGGCGAATGGATTGATGACCAGATCACCCATGCCGCGCGCCAGGATCCGCGGCTGCTTGCTGCCCAGCATCAACGGGCCGGGTCGAAGATCCGTGAGGATGAGGCGACCGCCCTCGAGGCTCGTCGCACCCGTTCCAGGCGCCGCGAAGACGCGAAGGTCGAACCGCGTGCCCTTGGGCGCAGCCGGGGGAATGATCCCTTCGACGACGACGATGGCCGTGTTCTCCTCGCCGAGCAATCGATCAAGCTCGCTGGAATCGGGGGCCTTGCCGTCGGCACCCAGGCGCAGGCGCTGAAGGTCCTTGAGCACCTGCGCGCGCACTTCCGTCGGGGCAATGCGACTGCCGGTGCCGCGCAGGTCAAAGACGAGCCCGTACCCACGCACGACGGTCGGCGTGAAGCCCGTGACGATCGTCTCGGCGGCGATGGTGCCCCGCATGATCGGATCGACGTCCATCGGGATCACGCGGCGATCGGCGCGGGACTGCTTCGGGCGCTCGGGTGCGTCCTCGACCAGAGACCCGGCGCACGCGGCGAGCGCGGCAAGCAGGGCGACCGCCAAGGGACGGCGGATCATCGGCAGGAGATCGTGGGCGGATCGAGCCATCGTGGGGATGGTTGGAGGATAGCCGCCGCCACGCTCGGCACGAACCGCAGCTCATCCGCGGTCCGGGCCCCGCCCATGGCACAATGCGGTCATGACCACCGTGACTCCTCCAGCCCATCGCTTGCAGCGTCGATTCACCATGATCATCCTCGCGGCCTTCGCCGCGGGGGCGATCGGCACGAGCATGCTTCGCCCCAACGCTTCCAGCGAAGCCATGGCGGGCAACCTCTCCGAAGCGCCTGACCGTTGGCACTTCGCCCGGGGCCGCGAGGTCTGGACCCTCGCTGGTGCCGGCAACGCCTGCGAAGGTCGCATCTTCGAGTCACCTGGTGGTCGCGCGTCCTACGGAAGCGATGACCAAGGCCGCTTCATCTGCAGGGGCAGCATCGGGCCAGCGTCGGCGCCGAAGGCATCCTGGGACCAGGAGTTCCCGTCGATGGCCGCGGCGGGGGCATTCTGGCAGGAGAAGGTCGACGAGATCTGGTACGAGGTCGGCGGAGAAGGCTGGCACGTCTTCCAAGTCGATACGGAACGAGGCACGACCGAAGCCAGCGGCGCATGCGCCAACCTGCCGACCAAGGAGTTCACGTACTTCCTTCGCAAGGGCGAGTGAGGCTTGCGCGATAGACTCGGCGCGCCGGGCGCTTAGCTCAGTTGGTTAGAGCACCGCTATTACACAGCGGGGGTCACAGGTTCGAGTCCTGTAGCGCTCACTGCGTGAGCTCTTGGATGCGGCAGAGCCGCATCCGCGCGGCAACGATCGCGCCCTACACTTTGTGCGTGTCCAGCGCCCTCGCGATGTTCCAGGCGCGCCTTGCCGAGTGCCTGCGCGCGGACCTGCCGCCGCTGCGTCGGCAACTGCGCAGCTACGAGCGCTTAGTGCGCGAGGGCAAGCCCCACAGCCAGCTCCATCGCGCGATCGAGCTTGCGATCCAGCGCTCGAGCGACCTGCGCATCTCGCGCAGTTCCCACGCACTCACGATCCGGTATCCGCCCGAACTTCCCATCAGCGCCTGCCGCGATCACGTGCACGCCGCGCTGCGCACGCACCAGGTCCTGGTCATCAGCGCGGCCACGGGCTCGGGCAAGACCACCCAAGTGCCGAAGATGCTCCTCGAGGCAGGGCTCGGGATCGACGGCACGATCGCCCACACCCAGCCACGGCGCGTCGCGGCGCGCAGCGTCGCCGCGCGCATCGCGCACGAGCTCGGCACCGAACCGGGCCAAGCCGTGGGCCACCAAGTCCGCTTCGAATCGAGCGCCTCACCGCGATCCCGCCTCGTGGTCCTGACCGACGGCGTGCTCCTGGCCCAGCTGCGCGAGGATCCGCTGCTCCTTCGGCACGACGCGGTCATCGTCGACGAAGCCCACGAGCGGAGCCTGAACATTGATCTCCTGCTCGGCGCGCTCCGGAAGATCCTGCGTCAGCGCCCGGAGTTCCGAGTCATCATCAGCAGCGCCACGCTCGACGCCGCCCGCTTCGCGGCGCACTTCGATGGCGCAGCGGTCCTCGAGGTCGAGGGACGCACGCATCCTGTCGAGATCCGCTACGCACCGACGGTGGCCGGCGCAGACTGCGATCTCGTGCAGGCCTCCGTCGAGGCGGTCGCCGGTTGCCTCGACGAAGCACGCGGCGATGGCCTCGTCTTCTTTGCGAGCGAGCGCGAGATCCACGAGTTCGTCGAAGCGGCTCGTGGCCGATTCCACGGCGTCGAGGTCCTGCCGCTCTACTCGCGACTGCCCAGCGACCAGCAGGACCGCATCTTCGCGCCGGGTACTGCGCACCGCATCATCGCCTGCACCAACATTGCCGAGACCAGCCTGACCGTGCCGCGGATCGGCTGGGTCGTCGACTCCGGACTGGTGCGCCTGAGCCGCTACAGCCCGCGCAGTCGACTGCAGCGCCTGCCGATCGAGCCGATTTCGAGGGCCAGCGCCAGCCAGCGCGCAGGTCGCGCCGGGCGTCTCTTTCCGGGGCTCTGCGTGCGGCTGTTCAGCGAAGCCGATCATGATCTGCGCCCCGAGTTCACCGTGCCCGAGGTGCAGCGCGCCAACCTGAGCGGCGTCGTGCTGCAGCTGTCGGCACTCGGGCTCGGCGCTGCCGAGCACTTCCCGTGGATCGATCCGCCCTCGCTTCGACTGGTGCGCGAAGCCCAGGAGACGCTCATCGAGATCGGGGCCTTCACCAACGAGCTGCGCCTGACCCGGCTCGGCCGTGACCTTGCGCAGTGGCCACTCGATCCACGCATCGCGCGCACGATCTTGGCTGGCCACGCCAACACGTGCCTGGCCGAGGCGCTCATCCTCGCTGCACGCATGGCGATCCAGGATCCCCGCGACCGACCGGCGGCTGCCACGGCGAGCGCGGACCTGGCGCATGCGCTGCTGCGCGATGAGCGCAGCGATGCAATGAGCACGCTCAAACTCTGGCGAGCGTGGAGGGTCGCGTGCACCGAGCTGGGCTCCAGCGCTCGACGGCGCTGGTGTGCCGAGCGGTTCCTGAGCCCGATGCGCATGCGGGAGTGGGATGAACTGCACGCTCAGCTGAAGCGCCTTGCCACCGAGCGGCTGACCGGCACGGTCCCGCCGCTCGCGGAGGAGAGCGACCCCGAACGCGTGCACCGCACCATCCTCGCGGGCTTCGTCTCGCATGTGGCGCATCGCCAGGAGGATGGCACGTACCGCCTGCCCAGCGGCCAGATCGCCGAGCTGCATCCCTCGAGCGCACTCGCCAAGGCTCAGGCCCGCTGGATCGTCGCGGTCGAGGTGGTCGAGACCGCCCGACGCTGGCTGCGCGATGCGTCCCGCATCAGGCCGGAATGGGTCGAGGCCGTGGCGCCGCACATGGTCGAGCGCTCCGTCAGTGAACCGCACTGGCGCATCGAGACCGGACACGTCGCCGCATGGGAGCGAGCCACGATGGGCGAACTCACGTTGATACCCCGGCGCCGCGTGCCATTCGGCCCGATCGACCCCGCGGGTGCACGCCAAGTCTTCATCCAGAGTGCCCTGATCGACGGCGAGCTGCCGGGAGGCTGCGCTGTCATCTCCGACAACATCGCGCTGCGCGAACGGCTGCTCGCCCGGCAGGAGCGCGAGCGGCGACATGACCTGGTCGCAGGTCGCGACAGCGAGTTCGAGTTCTACGACGCTCGTCTGCCGGCCGAACTGCACGCCTGGCCCAGCTTCCGCTCATGGCTGCGTGACCAGCGGCACGCCATCAGCCTTCGCATGACCGAGCAGGACCTGCTCGCTGATCCCGAGCGAGCGCAGGAACCGAGCGCGTACCCCGACGCGCTCGATGACCACGGCCTGCACATTGCGTTGCAGTACCACCACGAACCCGGAGCCTCGAACGACGGCATCGAAGCCGAGCTGCCGCTGGCGGTGCTGGGACTCGCCGATCCAGAGGCCTACGACTGGCTTGTGCCGGGTCGCCACGACGAGCTGATCGAAGCGCTGATCCGAACGCTGCCCAAGCGGATCCGCACGCGCTGCATCCCCGCGGCCGATGTGGCACACGAAGCGGCCGCGGACCTTGCGGATCGCACGGGATCGCTCAGGGGTCGACTCTCCGCATGGCTCTCGTCCTACACCGGACTCGCCGTGCAGCCAACCGACCTTGCGCTTGATGCCCTCGAGCCGCACCTGCGCATCGCGTTCATCGTGCGCGGGCCCACCGGGATCATCGACCGATCGCGTGACCTGCGCACGCTGCAGGCCAAGCACCACAGCGCGGCGCGATCGGCCTGGCACGAGGCGTCCATGCACGCCGTGGGCTGGGGACCGTGGCTCGGTCGTTCCTCGCACGACTGGCCCTGGCCGGAACTGCCCGCGTCGATCGAGCTCGACCTTGCCGGGCACGCCGTGACGGGCCACCCCGCGCTGCAGGCCACGGCGGGGGGCGCCACGCTCCTCATCGAGTCCGATGCCGCGCATGCGCTGACCATGCATGCCGCAGCCGTCCGGGAGCTCGCGTTCGATGCGCTCGAGCCGCGATTGGCGGAGCAGGTTCGCCATCATCCTTCGTTCCATGAGGCCTGCACGGCGGCGAGCCATCGTTTGCTCGAGCCGCATGTCGTCGCCGAAGTCAGCCGACTCGCGATCCTCAAGGGCGTTCCGAACGATGCGCTGCCGCGAGATCGCGATGCCTTCCACGCCTGCGTGGCTGCGATCGGCGAACGGGCGTGGGCCTTCGTCCATGAAGCGCTTCCGCTCGCGATCGCGGTCTGGCGCATCGACCAGCGCATCACCCGCATGCTCGATGCGCCCGCACCGGCAGCATGGCAACGGTCGATCGACGATGTCCGCGCGATGCACGCGCGCGTCCTGCCCGCGGATGCCGCACGCACCCTGTCGTGGCGCGCATGGGAATCGCTTCCACGGCAACTCGCGGCACTCGAGGCGCGCCTGCAGCGCATCGAGGACCGTGGTGCGGCCCGTGACGAAGCCAACCTCGAGCGCGTCCTCGCCTGGCGCGCCCGCGCGCTCGAAGATTCATCGGGCGCTTCGGCGACGGCCGCCGGGGACACGTTCCGCAACGCCGAGCTCGAATGGGAACTCACCGTGTTCGCGCAGGATCACGCTGCGGCGGGTCATTCTGAACAGCGGCTCGAGCGGTTGTGGGATGACGTCGTCCGCACTCAGGCTCCGGCGCGCAACCGCGCCGCAGTGGCCTCGAGCCACGAGCGCTCGGGCCAGGCGTAGAAGCGGAACTTCTCCGCGATTCCGAGTTCTTCGTTGTAGAGCATCGCGCGCTCGGGCCCGAGTCGCGAGGCGGCCGGCGAATCGACCATGGTGCTCGAGTCCGTGGCGCTCATCTGGAAGAGCACGCGGTTGTCGAACTCTCTCAGGCCGTTGCGATCGAGGACGCGCCCCATGTTCGTCGCGGTATCGACCGTCGCGAGCACATGTACGCCGACCGCCGGGCCCTCTCGGGCGAGCGCGATGAAGAGTTTGTCCGGCGTGGGCGGACCGTCGCCGCCGCCGAAACCGTAGTCATCCTCATTGCGCCGCAAGGCGCGCATGCGGTGCAGCCCATGCGCGATGAGCAGGATGGTGGCGCCATCCGCCGCGCCGGACTCCTGCCGGCTTGCAACCTCGGCCGCAAGCTCCTGCATCCGCTCGGGCATTTCTCGAGGCGTGGCCGTGACCACATCCAGCCCGAGCGAGCGACCGAGCGCCTCGAGCGCACCGAACGCAGGATCGTCGGCGGTCGTGCCATCAAGCAGCAGCACGCGCGCACCAGGAGCCTGCGCCGCCAGGGACAGCAGGCTGCTTGCGCAGATCGCTTGCGCCGCATCGTCGCGCTGGCCGACCACGATGGTGTTCGCCCCCGACATGCGACGCAGGCGGATCGCCGTGGGATCCTTGATCGCGATCGCTTCACCGAGCCAAAGGCTCGGCGCCAGCGGGCTTGTCCCAGCCGGCGCGCGGCCGGCAAGCACGGCGTTCGCCTCGAGCGAAGCAGGGGCGTTGCCCTCGAAGATGATCGTCTCGAGCGGCCGCTTGGGCGGTTCGGCCTGCGCCTTGAGCTGCGCGAGGTTGAGCCACTGCTCGCGCACCTGATCAGGCAGCCACACCACCTGGAACGGGCTGTTCCCCTCAAGCAGGCCGCCCGCATCGTTGTAGATCGCCTCGCCGGGACGGCTCAGGAGCCGCGCCGCAAGGTTCTCGTCGGACAGGATCACCTGGCTGTCGGACTCCGAGCACTGCAGCGCGATGCGCACGCCCATCTGTCCCATGGTCGTGCGCGCCAGGCTGAACGCGCCGCTGAGGGTCTGCGACCCCAGCACGACGTGCATGCCGAAGGCGCGGCCTTGGCGCACGAGACGGTCGAGCAGCAGGTTGGCATCCTGCGCGATGCGGTCATCCTCGATGAAGAGCTCCTGGAACTCATCGATGATCAGCAGCACGCGCGGCAGCACCACGGGGTGCCCCGTGCGACGATACGAAGCCAGGTCCTGCACACCGAGCTGGCGATAGAGATCACCGCGCCGCTTGAGCTCGCCATCGAGCCCTTGGAGCACCGAGAGCCCGAACTCACGATCGCTCTCGACCGCCACCACGCGCGCGTGCGGCAGCCGGTGCGTGGCATAGGTCTTGAACTCGACGCCCTTCTTGAAGTCGACGAGGTAGAACTCGACTTCGTCCGGGCTATACCACAGCGCAAGATTCGTGATCAAGGCGTGCAGGAGCGTGCTCTTGCCTGAGCCCGTCTTGCCTGCGATCAGCGCGTGCTGGCTCGTCCCCACCCCAAGCGTCATCATCTGCAACCGTGTGGCGCCGGTGCGGCCCAGCGGCACCTGCACGCTCGTCGCCGTCGATCCCGACCAGAGCGCATCGGGCTTGGGCGCGATCATCTCGAACGGCACCTCGACCTTGCTGCCCTCCTTCGCTGCCTTGCCGATGCGCCGCAGGAGCGGGATCAGGCGTTCGGCAGCAGGGGGCACTTCGGGCTCAAACGGCAGCCCCTGCAGGCCATGGCTCGCGACGCCCCAGCGGCCATCGCGATGCTGCAGGCACAGGCTTCGCGCGCGCAGGTCCGCCTGATCGATGCCCGGCACCCACTCGAGCCGCTCATCGCGCAGGATCATCGTGTGCACGCCACATCGCGCGCCCGAGTTCACGATGCCCGCAAGCCGCTTCGCCGCGGCTTCGGTCAGGTTGGCGGGGAAGTCGCAGAAGACGAGCACACGCAGGGGCTCCGCGATCTCGCCAGCCTGCTGGTTGTAGTCCTCGATGCTGGCGAACTCGTTGCGCAGGTACTTCTGGATGACCGTCTCCATGTGCTCGGAGAGATCGGTCAGCTTCTGCTCGATGTGACGATGGTCGGTCCAGATCCGCTCGCCGATGAGCTGCTCATGCTCGTCGGCAAGGTGCATGAAGCTCGCGAAGCCCTCGCCCAGGCCGACCGGATCGACGATCGTGAAGCGCACCTTGCCCGGAGGCATGGCCGTCAGCACGCGGAGCATGGCCTGCTGCAGCATGGCCACGCCCTGCGCCCGGCCTTCGTGCCCACACTCAAGCAGCAACGAGGCATGCTGCGGGAACCCCAGAGCCACCGGCACGCGAAGCGCGCTCGGCAGGTCGGACGGCCACGCAAGATCCGGATCCGCGGGCAACGCCCCCGGCACCGTTTCGACGTCGAGCACGCAATGCCCGACGCGGGCCGCGGGGCCTGGCTGGCGCACCGGAGCCCACGATGCAGCATCGACCGCATGCCACGCCGGGAAGAGGGCCGCATCGGCCGCGCAGAGCGCGCGAAGGATGCTGGCCGCCTCGTCGCGCGCCGAGCACCACGCCGAGCGCTCGTCGGTGCACGCCTGGTTCCACGTTGCCTCGGCAGCGAGCACCTCGGCGCGGGCACGGTCATCGATCGATGTCACGGAGGATTCGAGGGTGCGTGCCGCCCGCGCAACGCGGACTTCGCGGGTCACGCGAGCATCATTGAGCTGAGCGGCCAGCCGCGTGGCGATCTCGGTGCGCTTTGCCGGCACGGTCTGCTCGATCGTGGCCAGCTTCTCGTCGCGTCGAGCCTCGAGCTCGTCGAGCATCGGGCCATACTTCGCGTTGGCCTCGGCAAGGGACTCATCGCGCTGGCCGGTGACGAGCGCTTCCTTCAGCCGCTTGGCCTCCTCGGCTCGCGCCAGCGCTGACTTCATCGCCGCATGCGCGATCGCGCTTGCCTGCAGCGACGGCGCCAGCGCAGCATGCAGCCTTCGGCGACCGACCCCATACGCCACGATGGCCATCACCACCGTGAGCAGCGTCCCGCCGCCCGCGCCGTAGGCCGCGTGCATCAACCGCCCGGGCATGCCACCGACCCCATCGTTCATCAGGGCACCGACACCGGCACCAATGGCCGCGAACAGGAACCACGGGGCCAGCAGGATTGGACCGCGGAAGAGCCCCGGCAGCCACAGTTGCCCGAGCTGTGCATTCAGGCCGCGCACGACCTCGGTCTGCTGCTGGATCGCCAGCTCCGGCTGTGCACCGGCCTGCGTCGCCGCGGCATCGTCGAGGCCTGGCTCGGCGGGCATCCGCATGCGGCACCGCGCCACGAAGGCCTTCGCTTGCGCCATGAGCTGCTCGAGCTCAGCCACGCGGGCCTGAAGGTGGGCTCGATACGCCTCAAGGTCGCGGCCCGGAATCCGGATCGCCTCCTCGTGGATCGCCTCGGCCTGCCAGACCGCGTGGTCGAGGTCGTGCTTGATCTTGCGGCGCCGTGATTCGACCGCGTCCTCGAGCCTGCGGCGGCTCGTCTCGTCCCACACCGCAAGCTCACGCGTGAGCTCTGCCGCGCGTGCCTTCGCGGCGATCACCGCGGCCTCCGCATCCTTGGCGGCGTTGGCCACATCCAGCTCGTGATCCGCGCGCGCCTTCACGAGCTCGGCCTGCCGGCGACGCCCCACGGTCAGTCGCACCCCGTCACGGATCGCCGTGGCCTGCGCGATCGAAGCCTCACGGCGCGGCGCGGCAGCGGACAGAAGGGCCCATGCAGCGCCCACCGACTCGGTCATCGAGGGCGACCTGCTCTGGATGAAATCGGGCGGCACGCGCGCGAGTGTACGGGCTACTCGCTGCACTCACGGCGCATGCGCTGGAGCGTTTCCTGCATCTTCTCGAGCGCGAGGATCGCCATGCGGGCCCGGTCTTCGAGCGAGTCAACCACGTTCACTTCGAGCGACCGGCTCACCGAGTCGTTCCACTCCTCGCGCGTACGTGACCACTTGGTACGTACCTCCTTGACCGCGAGCTGGATCGTGGCCTTGCTTCCTTGCACGCTCATGCGGCACCTCCGTCGGCGGGCCCGTCACTGCCATCGGTCGATCCACCGTCGGCAGCGTCGGTCGATCCCTCGGGATCCACGCCGCCGCTCGCCGACGCCGCGCCAGCAAGCGCGTCCCCCGATCCCGTCCGCCGGGTGCTCTCGGCCGAGTCCTCCAAGGCCTTCAGCATCGACTGCAGTTCGACGGGCTCAGGCGCGGCGTAGCGCGCCAGTGCGTCGGCCATGCGGTTCATGAGCGCCACCGCCATCGGCAGGTCGCGCTCGACGACCGTCTGCATCGCCGACATCGTGCCCTTGAACAGGATGACCTCGCGCTGGAACGTGGTCGCCCAGCGCTTGCACGCCTTGGCCTTGGCCTCGGCCTCGGCAAGCCGGGCCTGCGCTCGCTGCAGCGCCTTCTTCTCGTCGACCACGCTGGGCTTGGAGTCCTTGGCGCTCACCGTGACTTGCTTGCGGTAGAGCGCGCTCTTGCAGACCGTGACCTCCTCGGCGCGCAGCGTCAGCTGGCGCTTCCAGTACGCGGGGGCCTCGCGCTCGATCCAGAGCTGCGCACGATCGATGTCGCTGTCGGCCTCGGCGAGCGCGCGGGCCAGGTCATCGCGCGCTGCCGCGATCGTCGCCTTGAAGCGCGTGATCGCGTCGATCGACTTGACGTTGGCGCCGTCCATGCCCGGTCAGCGCTGCTGCAGGTATTCGTCGATGCGGTCGGCCTTGCGCATCAGGAACGGCACATGGATCTCGCTCGCCTTGAGGAACTTCTGCAGCACCTTCACGGTCTGCTCGAACTCCTCCTGGAACTTCTGCTGCTCTTGGTCGCGCCAGGTCTGCTGCAGCGTGCCCATGCGTGCACCGAGCGTGCCCAGCCCGGCCTGCAGCTCGCCGTTGAACTTCTTCAGGTCGTGGGCGAAGCGGCGGAGTTCCTGCGGATCGACGACAGCCTTGGCCATGCGACCATCCTAGCGGTGCGCGGGCGCGCTTCCGCCCGGCAAACCGCCGAACCGGCGATCACGGCGACTCACTCACCCGCGCCATCGTCGCCGTCGGCCGACATGAAGCTGGCCAGGCGCTGCCGCCGCACGGGGTGCTGCAGCTTGCGGATGGCCTTGCTCTCGACCTGGCGCACGCGCTCGCGCGTGACCTTGAAGATGCGGCCAACCTCCTCGAGGGTGTAGGTGTAGCCGTCGCCGATGCCGTAGCGGAGCTTGAGGATCTCGCGCTCGCGGTAGGTGAGCGTGCGCAGCACGTCATTGATGCGCTGGCGCAGCATCTCCGTGCTCGCGCTCTCGGCAGGGGCTTCCTGCTTCTCGTCCTCGATGAAGTCGCCGAAGTGGCTGTCCTCGCTCTCTCCGACCGGTCGGTCGAGCGAGATCGGGTGCCGGCTGATCTTCATCACGCGGCGCACTTCCTCGACGGGCATCTTGGCCTTGGCTGCGATCTCCTCGACCGTGGGCTCGCGCCCGAGGTCCTGCAGCATGTGCTTCTGGATGTTCCGGAGCTTGGACATCGTCTCGATCATGTGGACCGGCACGCGGATGGTGCGGGCATGGTCGGCGATGGCGCGCGTGATCGCCTGGCGGATCCACCAGGTCGCGTACGTGCTGAACTTGTAGCCACGCTTGTACTCGTACTTGTCGACCGCGCGCATGAGGCCGGTGTTGCCTTCCTGGATGATGTCGAGGAACGGCAGGCCACGGTTGCGGTACTTCTTGGCGATCGAGACCACCAGGCGCAGGTTGCCGCCCGACAGGTCGCGCTTGGCCTGCTCGTACTCGCCGAAGACGCGCGCGATGGTGCGGCATCGGTCGAGCAGGCCCACCGGATCCTCCATGACCAGGTCACGCAGGCCCGCGAGCTCGTCGCGCTGCACCTGGACGTCCTCCGGGTCGTAGCGCTCGGGATTGCGATCGGCCTTCTCCAGCATGCGCTGCAGGTCGATCATCTTGCGGTTGACGTTCTGCAGCTTGCGCATGAGCGGCTGAATGCGGCCGGTGCGCAGGCAGCACTCCTCGAGCAGCGTGGCCACCTTGCGGCGACGCTGCTGCATGCGGGCACGAATCGCCTCGGCCTTCTCGGCCGGCAGGTTGCCGGGCTCGAGCAGCTTCCAGTCGTTGTCGTTCAGCTCGAGCAGCTTCTCGACCGTCTGAGGGTTGTAGCGGATGCGCTGGTCGACCTTCTCCTTCGCATTGCTCTCGGCGGTCGAGATGCGCATGGTTCGGTCGAACGGCAGCTCGCCCGCGGCCACCTGGCGAAGCGTGTCGATGGCCTGCCGGGCGCAGTAATCGCTCTCGAGCGTCATGCGCCGGAACATCATGCGCGTGGTCTCGATCTTCTTGGCGAGGCGGATCTCCTGCTCGCGCGTGAGCAGGGGGATCGTGCCCATCTGCGTGAGGTACATGCGGATCGGGTCATCGATCCGCTTCGAGCCCTGCTCGGCGAGCGCCTGCTCGACCGCAGCCTGGGCCTCGGCCTCGTCGAGCAGGTCCTCCTCGAGGTCATCCAGGTTCGGCTCGTCGGAGCTGAACGCGACCTGCTTCTTGGGCTTGGGCTTGGGGGCCTCGGCACCGGGTTCCTTCGGCTTGACCTTCTTCTCGTCGTCCCGCTGGAACTTCAGGTGCGTCTGCAGCGGCGCGGGCATGGTCTGCCAGCCGTGGCGCAGGCGTTCGGGTTCGTCGATCAGCGTGATCCCGAGCGCGCGCACATGGTGCAGCAGCTCATCGAGCTTGTCGGGGTCGACGAACTCATCCGGCACGCACGTGTTGATCTCTTCGCAGGAGATCCAACGGCGCGTGGCGCCATGCGCAACCAGCTGGGCGAGGACGGGGGGGAATTCCTGTTCAATCGTGCTCACGGTTCATGCTCCAATCGTTCGATGCCGCCGATGGTCGGAGGCCGGGGTTCGGATGGGCCCGGACATCCGGGCCACACGGGGGTTCGTTCGCTGCGCCTCGCGCCAAGGAAGGTCCTTCATCGGTCCTCCCGCGCCGAGCGCATGATTGCTGTTGGACGGCGGCCGATGGCCTTGAGTTCGTCGATCCTTCGACGCAGGTCATCGACGGCCTGCGGGGTGGGCTCGGACACGCGGGCCAGCACGCGCTCCATGTCGGCCACGGCCTCGGTGAGCCGCGCGAGCGCGCCGCCCGGCGCTTCGCAACGCGCCACGCCCTTGCTGAAGAGCTGCGCCGCAAGGTTCTTGGCCGTGGGTTCGCCGCAATCCGCCATCACATCCTGCACGGTGGTCTGCAGGCCGGCCTCGAGGCGCGCGTGCAGCGCGGTCCAGAGCGTGCGCGCGACCGGATCAAGGAAGACGCCGGGCGCGTAGAGCTCGTGCACCGGCAGCGAATCGCCATCGGGCGTCGCGATGCGTTGCACCGCAACCTCGGGCGCCGCGAGCAGCACCGCCAACAGGTCGCGCTCGGCCATGCTGCGCGCGCGGAACTGGGGACCGCTCAGGAGCACCGGCTCGACCGGCGCAAGCGGCGCTTGCGGCAACGGGCCTGAGCCATCGGCACGTGTGTCCGCGGCCGCCGCGGCGCGCGGTCGCGGCAGGGCAGCCTCGAGCTCATGGACCGGCACGTCACAGACCCGCGAGAGTTCCTGCAGCACCGTGCGACGGCGCAAGGCCGGGACATCGCCGATGCCCATCGCCCCCAGGCGCTGGCACATCTCCTCGATCACGCGCTGGCGGCCCGCCGCACCCGGCCGCTCGGCCAAACGCTCGCGGAATCCCGCCACGAGGTGCGCGAGCGCATCGACCGACGCATCGAGCGCGGCCTTGAAGCGCACGGCACCATCGGGTTGGCGGAGCAGGTCATCGGGATCGAGCCGATCGGGCAGGGTGCAGATGCGCACATCGACCGGCACGGCGAAGAAGGTCTCGAGCGCACGATCCGCGGCACGCTGGCCGGCCTCGTCGCCGTCGAAGAGCAGGACCACGGTCTCGCACAGCCGCTGGAGCACGCGGGCATGCTCACGCGTGAGCGCCGTGCCCAAGGTGGCGACCGCGTTGGTGAACCCCGCAGCGTGGCAGGCGATCACATCGGTGTAGCCCTCGGTGATGATCGCGACCTTCGAGTCGATGATCGGCTTCTTCGCGGCGTGGATGCCGTAGAGCGTGCGCCCCTTGCGGAAGATCGGGCTTTCCGGGCTGTTCAGGTACTTGGGCTCGTCCTCGGGATCGATCTTGCGAGCACCGAAGCCGATGGGGCGGGCGAGCTCGTCGAGGATCGGGAAGATGACGCGATTGCGGAAGCCGTCGATCGGGCCGCGCTGACCCTGGCGCACGAGGCCCGAGCGCTCGAAGACGCCCTGTTCGGGAAGTTCATCCTTGGTGCGCGCATGCTCGGCCAGCCGTCCAAGGTGCTCCACGAAGCGGTCCCATGATGCCGGTGCTGCACCGAGCTGGAACGCCTCGCGCATGCTGGACGAGATGCCGCGCGCATCGAGCACCGCACGCGACGGCGCGCCGAGCTCCGCATCGGCGAGCGCGCGACGGTAGAAGCGCAGCGCGACCTGCATGGCCTTGCGCAGATCGGCCGACTCATCCCGGGTGGACTCGCCGCCGCCGCGCTGCTGGAGCTCGATGCCCGCGCGCTGCGCCAGGTAGCGCAGCGCATCGGGGAAGTCCATGCGGTGGTAGTTGATCATGAAGTCGATGGCGTTCCCGCTGGCCCCGCAGGCGAAGCACTTGTAGAAGGCGTTGCCCTTGTGCGTGACCACGGCCATGCTCGGCGAACGGTCATCGTGGAACGGACAGAGCCCGACGTGCTCGCGGCCCTTGGCCTTCAACGGCACGGACTCGCCGATCAATGCCACCAAGTCCGTGGCATCGAGCACGCGGTCGCGATCGTTCGATTGGCCGTACGCCTCGGACACCATGGACTCCTGTTCACCCGCGCATCCGTGCAGCGCGGACCCAACCGAACCACCGACCGAACGCCCTGGACACTTCGCCAACGCAGCGAAACGCCGAACCACCTGACGGCGCCACGAGTGGCACCGGCACAACCACGACACGACTGACACACAGCCAGGACAGGCGCACCGCGCGAGCCAAAGCCCGCCACCTGCACGGCCAAGGCCTGCAGGTCACACGACGCACGCACCAAGCACCCGTGACCGGATCCCCACAACTCCTTCGCGGAGCGCCGATCGCGAGCCTGGACTGTCCCGCCTGACCCGGAGAAGGTGTTGCTCCGGCCCGCTCGTCAGCCATGACGAGGCGATTGGGCACAGGGAGCCAAAGTTCCGGGCAGGCGCACGACCATAGACCGTTCACGGCGTTGGTCAACGCCTTCACGCATATTTTGCACTGAAATGTGGCTTCCACCCCTTGACAGGAGGCTCACCAACGCAACCGAAGTTGGGTTTGCGACCGAGGGCCCGCTCAGGCCTTGGAGGCCTTCTGCTTGGCGGTCCAGGTGCGGCTGCGGTTCACCGGCTTGGTGACGAGCCCCATGCGGATCGCCTTGACGCTGGCCTTGATGCGGACGGGCTTGCCATCGATGACCGCACGCACATCCTGCAGGTTCGGCTTGAACGTGCGCTTGGTGATGCTGGTCGTCTTCAGGCCGATGCCGCCGAGGTACTTGGCCTTACCACGGATGGTGTGCTTGTTGCCCGAGCGAGTCTTGGTACCGAGGAAGTGGCAGATGCGCGGCATGGTGTGGCTCTCCGAATCGAGTCGCGCAGTGTAGGGCGAAGCCCGGCAGGCCGCAAGAGGCTCGGTCGACGGAATGAGCGCCCCACTGGGGCGCGGGGCCGCATTGCCCGATAACACCGTCAGACAATCTGGGTCGGAACCATCCCGACCGCCGAACCGTGCCACGCGATCCCGGCGGTCGTCAACCCCGCGGCCGCGAGCGCCGTCCAGAGCACCCGGCCGTCGGCCTCGCTGAAGCAGCCGACATCGAAGCTGTCGAGGTCGAAGACGCCCCACGCCGAGCCATCGGCGCGCAAGCAGGGCAGCACCAGCTCGCTGCGGTCCCGGGGATCGCAGGCAACGTATCCCGCGCCGAGCGACGACACGTCCCGGACCACCAGGACCGACCGCGACAGCAGGCAACGCCCGCAGGCACCGTGCAGGCCGATCGGGCTGCACGCCGGCTTGGGTTCGCGCGCGCCAAGCACCAGGCGCTCGGCATCCGGCGAGCCCGAGTGATCAAGGTAGAAGCCCGCCCAGCTCGCACCGGCAGCGGAAAGCGTCGGCCACAGCGCCGCTACGAAGGCCGCGCAGCGATCCTCGATCGCCGTGCCTGCCGAGCACCGTGCGATGCGGGCAAGATCGGATGGTGCAAGCTCGATCGGCATGGCAGACGCGCAGGCAGGTCAAGGGGAGGTCGGTGAGCAGGACTGCTCGGGGCGATCACGCGCTTTCGCGCACGAGCCGGCGGATGTTGTCGACCGTGGCGCGGCCAGCGCGCACTGCATCGTCATTGATGCAGTACGTCACGCCCGAGTTGTCGAGCTCGGGCAGCGCGTACATCAGGTCGAGCATGAGCTCGTCGACCACCGCACGCAGCGCACGCGCACCCGTGTTGCGGTCGAGGGCCTTCTGCGCGATCAGGTCGAGCGCGGCGGGAGTGAACTCAAGCTGCGCCCCCTCGAGGCTGAAGAGGTGCTGGTACTGGCGAACAAGCGCGTTCTTGGGCTCGAGCAGGATCCGCACCAGCGCGGCACGGTCGAGCGGCATGAGCGGCGTGATCAGCGGCAGACGCCCCATGAGCTCGGGGATCATCCCGAACTCGAGCACATCCTCCACGATGACCTGGCCGAGCACGCTCTGGCGCTCTTCCTGGGAACCACGGGCGATCGGGTCGGTGTTGAAGCCGATCTTCCGGCGGCCGAGGCGCTTGGAGATGATCTCCTCGATGCCGTCGAACGAGCCGCCGCAGACGAACAGGATGTTCGTGGTGTCGAGCTGGATGTACTGCTGCTCGGGGTGCTTGCGGCCGCCCTGCGGGGGCACGTTCGCAACGGTGCCCTCGAGGAGCTTGAGCAGCGCCTGCTGCACGCCCTCGCCGCTCACGTCGCGGGTGATCGACACGTTCTGGCTGGTCTTGCCGATCTTGTCGATCTCGTCGATGTAGATGATGCCGCGCTGGGCGGCCTCGAGGTCGAAATCCGCCGCCTGCAGCAGCTTCAGCAGCAGGTTCTCGACGTCCTCGCCGACGTAGCCAGCCTCGGTGAGCGTGGTCGCATCGCCGATCGCGAAGGGCACGTTCAGCATGCGCGCGAGCGTGCGGGCGAGCAGCGTCTTGCCGGTGCCGGTCGAGCCGATCAGCAGCACGTTGCTCTTGTCGAGCTCCACCGGCGCATCGGCGTTGCCGACCTGGGTGAGCCGCTTGTAGTGGTTGTGCACCGCGACCGAGAGGGTCTTCTTGGCCTGGTCCTGCCCGATCACGTACTGATCGAGGTACTCCTTCAGCGAGCGCGGCGACGGGATGCTGGAGAAGAGCTGGCTGCCGGTCGAGACGCGGCGCTTTTCCTGCTTGAAGATGTTGCCGCACAGGTCCGTGCAGTTCGTGCAGATGTAGACGTCGTTGGGCCCCTCGACCATGGGGCCGACCTCGCGGCTGGTCTTGCCGCAAAAGGAGCAGGTGGTGACGCGCCGACCGCGGAAGCCACCATCGTCGGTGCGCTTGCCATCGGTGCCGGGGCCCTTGCGGTCGTTTCCGTTGCTCATGGTGTGTCCAGTCCGAGTCTATCGGTTCATGGGGCGCGTCCCTGCAGCGAGCGGCCTCTTTCGGGCGCGAGTTCCGGCCGTTCGGGTGCAACGATCCGCGCTTGGGCCGTGCTCACGAGGATCGTCGCGAGCCGCGCACTGCCGGGGGCTTGGCCGATGCACGCTCTTGGCGCAGCCGTTCCACCGTTTCACGAGCCTTCTCGCGCAAACGCCGATCGGCGATGGCGTACTCCTCGTCCGAGATGCGGCCGCTGTCGCGAAGCGCCTTGAGTTCCGAGAACCCGAACGCTTCGGCATCGGCGGCCGTGCGATCGAATGCACGCGCACGCACGCGCATGGCGACGACGAAGCCGATGACCGTCAGCACGAGAAGCGCGACGATCGAGATCCAGAACGCGCCCGAGGAACCCTGGGCGAGCACGGTCACTTCTTGGCGCCGGCCTTGCGGGCCGAGGCCTTGGCCTCGACTTCCTTGTTCCAGTCCTCGGCGGGCACGTCGGTGACCGTGGCGCGCGCAATGACGCGGTCGGCGACCTTCGCCTCGCGGATGCCCAGCGCGACTTCCTGGATGCGGCCGCTCTGCTCGAGTTCCTTGCGGAGTTCGGCAGGGCGCATGTTCTGCTGGCGAGCGATCATCGCGACGCGGCCGTTGAGTTCGCCCTCGGTCACGTCGACGCGCATGTCCTCGGCCAGGCGCTGCAGGATGAAGAAGAGCTTCAGGCGGCGCTGCGCCGAGTCGGTCGTGTCGGCGCGGGCTTCGGCGAGCTTGAGCTCGACCTGCTCGGGCGACGTGCCGCGCGAGAGCAGCTCGTAGCGCTGGCGCTCGAGGTCACGCGTGATCTGGCCGGCGCTGAGCTTGGCAGGCAGGTCGAAGCTGACCGCGTTGGCCAGCTGCTCCATGACCTGTTCGCGCATGGCGACCTGCTGCTCGCCATCGCGGCGCTGCTCGAGCACCATCTTGACCTGCTCGCGCAGCATGGCTTCGTCGGCAAGGCCAAGCTTGGTGGCAAGTTCCCCCACCGGGGCCGGCGTGATGCGCTCGGCCTGGGTGATCGTGAACGAGAACGACAGGTCGTTACCGCGCACCTTCTCGTGCTCGTGGCCCTCTGGCCCCTTGGCGGTGAAGCTCACCGAGTCGCCGACCTTGCGGCCCATCAGGTGCTTCTGCAGGTCGTCGATCATGATGCCCAGGAAGGGGCCCTTGCCCTCGTCTTCCTTGGCGGGCACGACGGCGAGCGCGTTGTCGGCCTTGTAGAACGGCTCCGACTCGCCCTTCACGGTCACCGCGACGGTGCCGATCATGCGGTCAAGGTGCTCGAACGGACCGTCGATCAGGCTCGGCGCGCCGAAACGGTACTGGTTGCGCAGGATCTCGTCGTCGATGTGCTTGTCGATGACGTCGATCACGGGCTTGCGGATCGCCATGCCTTCCCAGGCAGGCAGCGTGAAGTCGGGAATGACCTCGATGTCGACGCTGAAGGTGAACGATGCGCCGCGGGCGAGTTCGTTCAGCTCGCTGCCGGGGCTCATCTCGGGGTTGCCGATCGGGCGGAGCTTGTGGTCGGTGACGGCCTTGTTGAAGGCCTGGCCAACGAGCTGGCCGCGAGCCTCTTCGAGCAACTGCTTGCCGAAGCGCTTCTCGAGGATCGCCATCGGCGCCTTGCCCGGGCGGTAGCCCGGCAGTGCCGCGCCGTTCTGCAGGTTCGCGAACGCGCCCGCGATGTGGCTGTCCACGGCGTCGGCCGGGATGGTCACCTGGATGCGCTTGAGGGCGGGGCCTGCGTCGGACACGACGATCTTCGGTTCAGCGGTCTGGGTGCTCATGGTTGGGTCCTTGATGGGGAGGGACGAGTATAGGGGCTTGCGCGAACTGCACCATGCACCCACGAAGAAGGCCCCCGGGTTTCGGGGGCCTTCAGACGAAGTCAGGTCAGGGCTCGAGGCCCGCGGGTGGCTATCGGATCCGCGTGATCAGCGGCCGAGCAGCAGGAGATCAGCGTAGGTCGGGATCGGCCACAGATCGGCCGGAACCAGGCGCTCCAATCCATCGGCTGCATCACGCACGCGCTGCATCGCCGGCACGACCGTGTCGCGCAGGTAGCGCACCTTCTTCGCCGCATCGCCCTTCTGGGCCTCGGTCGAGGTCTCGAGCGACTTGGTCGCGGCGCGCAGCTCGGCCACGCGGCGCACCAGGTCCTTGAGCGCTTCTTCGCTGTCGGCGCACTCGACGCCGGCCGACTGCGTGGCGCCCACGGTGTCGGCGAGCTCGGCCTGCGCGCGCAGGCAGGCCGGCAGCACCTGCGTGTTCACCATCTGCACGAGCGTGCGGCTCTCGATGGTGATGAGCTTCGTGTACTGCTCGAGCTGCACCTCGTAGCGGGCGTGCAGCTCGCGGTTGTTCAGCACGCCGTAGTGCGCGAAGAGCGCCTTGGCCTTCTTCGTGTCGAGCGCACCGAGGCAATCAGCGGTGCTGGCCATGTTGGGAAGCCCGCGGCGTGCGGCCTCGGCGTGCCACTCGGCGCTGTAGCCGTCGCCGTCGAAGCAGACGCGGCGATGCTCCTTGATGATGCCCTTGAGCACCTCGCGCACGGCGGCCTCGAGCTTGGCGGCGGTGGGGTTGCGGCCGGCCTTCTTCTCGATGGCGGTGGCGACCCAGTCCAGGCTCTCGGCAACGATCGTGTTGAGGACGGTGTTGGGCCACGCGACGCTGGCGCTCGAACCGACCGCGCGGAACTCGAACTTGTTGCCGGTGAAGGCGAACGGGCTCGTGCGGTTGCGGTCGCTGGCGTGGCGCGGAAGTGCCATGAGCGTGCGGGCACCCAGGTCGATGTCGCCGCCCTTCATGGTCTTCTTCGGCGTGCCCTTCTCGAGCTGGTCGAGGATGTCGGTGAGCATGTCGCCGAGGTAGATGCTCATGATCGCCGGCGGGGCCTCGTTGGCGCCCAACCGGTGATCGTTGTGGGCGCTCGCGATCGAGGCGCGCAGCAGGTCGGCGTGCAGGTCGACCGCGCGGATGACTGCGCAGAGGCACGTCAGGAACTGCATGTTCGAGTGCGTGTCGTCACGCGGATCGAGCAGGTTCACGCCCGTGTCGGTCGACAGGCTCCAGTTGTTGTGCTTGCCGGAGCCGTTCACGCGGGCGAAGGGCTTCTCGTGCATCAGGCACATGAAGCCGTGCTCGCGCGCGGTCGAGCGCAGCACGTGCATGACCAGCATCTGGTGGTCGACGGCGATGTTGGCGTTCTCGTAGATCGGCGCGATCTCGTACTGGCCGGGCGCCACCTCGTTGTGGCGGGTCTTGACCGGGATGCCCAGCTCGAAGAGCTTGCGCTCGGCGTTGGCCATGAAATCCAGCACGTCGGCGGGGATCGAGCCGAAGTAGTGGTCCTCCATCTGCTGGCCCTTCGGCGGCGCGGCGCCGAGCAGCGTGCGGCCGCAGACGACCAGGTCGAGCCGCTCCGAACCCAGCGTTTCGTCGACCAGGAAGTACTCCTGCTCGCAGCCGAGCGAGGTGATGACTTGGCTCACGCCCTTGTCGGTGCCGAACAGCTTGAGCACACGCATGGCCTGCCCACTCACGGCTTCGATCGAACGCAGGAGCGGGGTCTTCTTGTCCAGCGCCTCGCCGGTCCAGCTCACGAAGACGGTCGGGATGCAGAGCGTGGCGTGGCCCTCGCTCGTGCGCAGGATGAACGCGGGGCTCGTGGCATCCCACGCGGTGTAGCCGCGTGCTTCGTAGGTGTCGCGGATGCCGCCGTGCGGGAAGCTGCTCGCGTCAGGCTCGCCCTGGATCAGCGCCGAGCCGCTGAACTTCTCGATCGCGGTGCCATCGCCCATCGGGTGCAGGAACGCGTCGTGCTTTTCGGCGGTGGTGCCGGTGAGCGGCTGGAACCAGTGCGTGTAGTGCGTGGCGCCGTGCTCGAGCGCCCAATCCTTCATCGCGGCAGCGACGGTGTTTGCGATGCCCGGATCGAGCGGCTTGCCGAGCTTCATGGTCGCCTGCAGCTTCATGCTGATCTCGGGCGGCAGGCGCTTGAGCATGTCATCGCCGCCGAACGTCAGGGTGCCGTAGACGTCGCTGGACCGTTCGGTGAATGCTGTGGTGTTCATGGAGGTGGGTGTGGTGCGGTGGTTCATGGTGGTCTGGGTGGTTCGTGACGCCGCGCGATCGCGGATCCGACAAGGCTACGGGCGATCCGCACGCGTTATCAAGGCCCTTTTGCCGCCCGATCCGGGGTGATCGGGGTTCAGGCCTGGCGGGACCGTGCACGCTCGCGCGCGGTGGACGGGCGTCGGGCCTGGACCCGCAGGAACGTCGTGCCCAGCCATCCGCGGCGCCGGAAGAAGAGCAGCAGCAGGGTGGCGGTGCCGGCCATCAGCCCCAGGGCGAACGGGTACCCGAAGTACCAGTCGAGCTCGGGCATGTTGAACGGGCTGCTCTCGGGATCGAAGTTCATGCCGTAGAGACCGGCGATGAACGACAGCGGCATGAAGATCGTGGCGATGATCGTCAGCACCTTGGTGACCTCGCCCATGCGGTTGCTGGTCACGGCCATGTAGATGTCGGTCAGGTCGGCCGCGATCGCACGCGCGTTGTCGAGCATGTCGAGCACGCGAGCGACATGGTCATAGGCATCACGCAGGTAGAGCCGGTCATCCGGCGAGAAGACATGGTCTGCCGAGAGCATCGCGCTCACTGCATCGCGCAGCGGCCAGACGGCCCGACGCAGCGTGGCGATGTCGCGCTTGAGGTGGCGGATCCGCACGATGTCGTCGCCGGTCGTTCGAAAGATCACCTCGTCCTCGAGCTGCTCGATCCGCTGCTCAAGCCGCTCGATGAGCGGGAAGTAGGCATCGATCACGGTATCGACGATGGCGTAGGCCGCGTACGACGACGAGCCCGAGGCGATCCGCCCCTTGTGGTCACGGATGCGGCGGCGCAGCGGATCGAGGCAATCGCCGTCACCGCCTTCCTGCACGGTCACGATCCATCCCTTGCCCAGGATGAGCGCCACCTGCTCGGTGCGGAAGTGCCGCTCGCCCAGGAAGGGCATGGGCAGGATGATGCAGGAGTGATCGCCGTACACGTCGATCTTGGCGCGCTGCGCCGTGTCGACGGCGTCCTCCATCGCCAGGGGATGGATGCCGAAGCGCTGCGCCACGGCCTCGAGCACGGCCAGGTCGACCAGTCCGTCCACGTTCACCCAGGACACCTGCTGCTCCGGCAGCTCGAGCGAACGGATCGACTCGGGCGTCTCGAGCATGCGCTCGGCGCTGGTGCCATGCCCGAAGGTCATCAGCTGGACGATCGTGGGCTGCCCAGCGGGATCCGAGGTGATCGTCCCAGGCGGAAGGTTGGCCCGCGGCATCAGCCGCTTGCGCGTGGAGAGCAGCATGCCGGCAGGCTACCGGGAGCCAGCGCTCGATGGACGACCGTGCCCAGTGCCCAGTGCTCCTGCTTCAGTGCTCAGTCTTCAGCGCTCAGCGACCGTCGCCGGTCGAGCCACCCATCCACGCAACCAGCAGCCACGCGGCGAGCGCGGCGCGCAGGCTCCACCCGATCGTGCGGATCCAGTTGGAACGCACGAGCGCTGCGTGCGCAGCGTCGTCGAACCCCTGCGCGAGCTGACCGTGCAGGGGAACTTGCATCGCGAACGTGCTCAACCAGATGGCGGCCAGGAGCACCGCGCCAGCCACGGGCATCCAGCGCGGAATGCCTCGGGCCGCCAGCTCGCCCATGGCCAAGAGCAAGAGCCCGGTGCAGGCCGCCTCGATGAGCATGGCCGTGCCGACCACGGGCGTGATGCGCGATGCATGCGACCGCTCATAGGCAGCGAATCCATCGGCGCCGACCATGCCGAACAACGGGTAGTGCACGATCTGGATGATCCAGATCACGCCCGCCATGAAGCAGGTGGCGGCAGCATGGAGGACAAGAAGCCACGGCATGCGGTCGGGTTCGTGCGCCGCCCGGCGCAGGATGCAGCGGTCTGATGATCGTGGCGCGAGCGCCGTGCTCCACGTGCGGGGCCGGCACGCAGAGCGGTCCGACTGGCGGCGTCAGGGTACGTCGAGGAACTCGACGCGGTCGAGCGCCGGCGTGACCAGCGCCACGGTCGCCCGCTCGACCCGCACGAACGCGCCTGGGTTCACGATCCGGGTGCGGCCCGAGCGCTCATCGCAGCGCACGTGCGTGTGGCCATGAAGCAGGAACGCCGGCTCGCTGCGCACCATCCGGTCGACGACCGTCTGCAGGTGCCCGTGCGTGAACGCCACCTCCACGCCATCGACCGTGAGCACCGAACCGTCGGGGTGCATGTCCAGGCCGAGGAACCGGGCGTACTCGCCCAGCGCATCGTCGTCGCAGTTGCCCAGGCAGAGCGAGCAGGATTCACCGGCGAAGAGATCGATCACGCGCTCATCCTCGGCATCGCCGAGGTACACGAACCGCGTGGCGCCGCGCTGCTTCAGGAGCTCGATCGCGGCCGCGGCGGCACCGATCCTGCGGTGCACATCCGAAAGCACGCCCAGGACCTGCGGAGTCGTCGTCATGGCGGGAGTATGACGCGCGTGGCGAGCACGTGTGACGGTCCATCAGCCACGCACCGCAACGAATCGTGCGACCGCGGTAGCCTCTCTTCCCCATGCGCATCGCCACACGCTTCGCTCCCAGTCCGTCCGGCCACCTTCACGTGGGCGGCGCCCGAACCGCGCTCTTCTGCTGGGCCTTTGCGAAGGGCCGCGACGGCACCTTCATCCTGCGCATCGAAGACACCGACCAGAAGCGCTCGAGCGATGCAGCGAGCATCGGTTTCGCCAAGGACCTGCACTGGCTCGGAATCCTCTGGGACGAGGGGCCGGAGTGGCAGGGCGTCGGTGGCGGGCCGCATGGACCGTACTTCCAGAGCGAGCGCCTGGAGATCTACAACCACCACCTGCAGCGGCTGCTCGATGCGGGCCATGCGTACTACGCCTTCGAGACCGGCGATGAACTTGACGCCATGCGCAAGGCCGCATCGGCCGCCGGCAAGCCCTATCGCTACGACCGCGCAGCGCTCGCACTTTCCCCTGACGAAGTGAAGGCCAAGCTCGCTGCGGGCGTTCCCGCCGTGATCCGCCTCAAGTGCCCGGGCCACGACGTGACCATCAAGGACGAGGTGCTGGGCGAGGCCACGATCCCGGCGACTGAGATCGATGACTTCGTGATCCGCAAGGCGGATGGCTTCCCGACCTACCACTTCGCCGTGGTGGTCGATGACGAGCTCATGCAGGTCTCGCACGTGCTGCGTGCGCAGGAGCACTTCACGAACACGGCCAAGCACATGCTCCTGCAGGATGCGCTGGGGTTCCGCCGACCGGCTTACGCGCACCTGCCGATCATCTGCAATCCTGACGGCAGCAAGATGAGCAAGCGCGACAAGGACAAGGCGCTGCGCAAGGCGGTGGCTGAACGCAAGCTCACCGAGCCGCCGGCGGGCACGGTCGAGCCCGCGGCGTGGGCCGCATGGCTGGGTGACAAGAACGTGCAGCTCGACCTCGAGACCGGACAGAAGCTCGCCGATGTGCTCGGGATCACGCTGCCCGAGATCAACGTCGACGACTTCAAGCGCTCGGGCTACCTGCCCGAGGTGCTCATCAACTTCCTGGCGCTCAACGGCTGGAGCCCGGGCAACGACATCGAGAAGTTCGATCTTGAGTTCCTGCGCACCGCGTTCGATCCACACCGAGTGGTCAAGACGCCGGCCAAGTTCGACCGCGTGAAGCTCCTGAGCTTCAACTGCGATGCGATCACCGGCATGCCGCACGAGGAGTTCCTGCGCCGGGCGAGCGCGCATGGCCGCATGTACCACGCTGCGTTCATGGACCGGCTCGGCGAGCAGGGGATCGCGATGCTCGCCAAGGCAAGCCAGGAGCGCAGCAAGACCCTTGATGACATGTTCCGAGGCAATCGCTTCTTCGTGATCGCCGACGATGCGCTCACGTGGGAGCGCTCGAAGAACACCGAGAAGGCCATGCTTGGCGAGTCGCCCAACGGCTGCGACCACCTGCGCGCGCTGCTGCCTGTTCTTTCAGGCGTGTCCGACTGGACTGCCGCCGGGATCGAGGCAGCCGTCAAGCCCTACGCCGAGGCGCACGCGGGCGGTCAGCTCGGCAAGGCGGCGCAGCCCTTGCGCATTGCGGTCAGCGGCGGCACGGTCAGCCCGCCGATCTTCGACACCCTGGCGATCGTGGGCAAGGCCAGCACGCTGCGTCGCATCGAGCGCGCGATTCAGGCGTTCGCCGCGGCGCCGGCCTGAGCGCGCCGGCCTCAGTCAGCCGCCAGCCGGCGCAGACCCGTCTGCCGCGCATGCGGAAACCGTCGATGACGTGCGTTCAGAAGAGCGGCACGAGCAGTTGCGCCAGGCCCAGCAGCAGCGCGATGCTCGCGACGTCGGTCACCGTGGTCAGCGCGATGTGGCTCGTGAGGGCGGGGTCGAATCCGAACTTCTTCAGGATCCACGGGGTCGCCGTGCCGCAGAGCCCAGCGATGATGCTGGCGATGAGCGTGGCGATGGCGGTGGCCACGGCCAGCGCCATCGGTTCGGGCTGGTCCTTCAGGGTGACAGCCACGTACATGCCGATGCCCGCGATCGGCCCACAGACCAGTCCCTGCAGCAAGCCGACCATGAACTCCTTCGCCAAGGCCGACTGAAGCCGGATGGTCTTGATGTCAGCGAAGGTCATCGCCCGCACCATGACTGCCAGAGCCTGCTCGCCGGTGTTGATCGTCTGTCCCACGAGCACCGTCAGGAACGACGCCAGCAGCACGAATTCCTTGAGCGTTCCCTCGAAGAGCACCACGATCGCCGCGGGCAGGAAGCACGTGCCGAGGTTGAGGACCAGCCACGGCAGCCGCTTGAGGAGCGATTCCTTCACGGGCGTGCTCAGGCGTTCGTCGCGATCGACGCCGACGCTCTCGCCGCCACGTTCACCGAGCTCCAGGCTGGCCTCGCGGAAGAGGACATCTGCCCGCAGCGTGCCCACGAAGCGAGAGCGCTCATCGAGCACGGCGTACTCGAGCACGCGCTCGGAGAGGGCGCGGCGGTAGACGTCGAACAGTGCATCGGCAGCCTTCACCAAGGGCACGGTGGCGTGCATGACGCTTGCCATGGTGTCAGCGTGCGCGTGCGTGACCAGGTCCTGCATCCGGACCCAGCCCACGAGCTTGCCGCCATGCGCCACGACCCAGACCACGAAGACGTTCGAGCTCGCATCCATCGCGCCGACCTTCTCGATCGTTGCGCCCACGGTGTCATCGGGGCGCGCGCTGATGCGCGGGGAGTACATCACGCGGCCCACGCTGCGCTCGGGGAAGATCCGGGCGTTGGCGAGCCGGAAGACCACGCGCGGATCGAGGGCCTCGAGAACCTCGACCTGCTGGGCTTCGGTCAGCGAGTCGTACAGTCGGATCGCGGCGCCACTGTTCAGTGCATCGAGCACCCGAGCCACGGCGCCGGGGTCGAAGCCGCCGATCTCGGCGAGCAGTGCATCGGGGCCCTGCGAGAAAAGGATCGTGCTCAGTCGTTCAGACTCGGTTGGCGGATGGGCCGGGGCGTGGTTGCCGACGTGCATCGAAGGGAAGTGTTATCCGATCGGTGCAAAGGGGGTCGCGATGCGGTTGCAGGCTCCAAGGGCCGCGCTACACTCCAAGGCCCGCAAGGGACACGGACCATTGGCGCAGTTGGCTAGCGCGTCTCCATGACACGGAGAAGGTCACAGGTTCAAGTCCTGTATGGTCCATTCACCTCACGCCCTCGGCATCCGCCGGGGGCGTTGTCGTTGGGGGTGGGGTGCGACTTGCGGGAACGCTTCAGTACGATTTGGGCATGAGCCCCTTCGCCTCGACATCGATCGACGGCCTTCTCGAAGCCATCCGGGCCGAGCTCAACACTCTGTCTGCCATGGGGGTGGTCCGCATCGGCATTTTCGGATCGCGCGCCACGGGTGCTGCTCGACCCGACTCGGACGTCGATGTATTGGTGGAACTTGAGCCACACCGGGATTTGCTGGATCTCATCGCGATCCGTCAGCACCTTGAGTCGATGCTGGGATTGTCCGTGGACATCACCACACCCAGCGGCCTGCGCCCGGACTCGCGAGACGCGATCATCAGAGACCTCCGCTATGCCGCGTAGCGAAGCTCAACGCCTGCAGGACATGCGGGAAGCGTGCGACCGCATCACGATCTTCATTTCCGGCATGGACTTCGATGGGTTCGCGAACGATCAGCGCACGATTCGAGCGGTGCTCTACGACCTGGTGATCCTTGGCGAGGCCGCCAAGTCTGTCTCCGACGCGACGCGGGCCCGTTTCCCGGGGATCCCGTGGCGCCAGGTTGCCGGCATGAAGGACATTGCCGCCCATCAGTATCACGGCATCATGGTTGATCTGGTTTGGGATACCGCGTCGACGCGAGTGCCCGCCGTTCGGCGTGAACTTGGCTGAGGAGGCGTTGCATCGGGGTGGTAGCGGCGGTTAGTTTCCCGGTCCGGATTCGAACCGGGGAGAAACCGCATGAAGAACCTGATCCTGTCGTCGGTCCTTGTCCTAATCGCATCTTCAACGGCGCAGGCGCAGAGTGATTGCAATGGCAACCGAGTTCCAGACACGGAAGACATTGCTAACGGCTTGCTACTGGACTGCAACTTTGATGGCGTTCCAGACAACTGCGCCGAAAGCCGTAATCTCATTTTGAACGGCAGCTTTGAAGCAGAAACGACCAGTTGGGCCGTCAGCGGCATTGATCACTTCACGTACCCGTCCTTCGAAGGTGATGCCATCCCCGATGGATTGCGAGTTATCGATATGGAGGGCAGCTCTGGTCAAGGTCTCGTTGAGCAGACCATTTCCACGACTGCCGGCAAGCGCTATCGACTTAGATTCGCACTAGGGCGAAACTGCTACGGTCCAAGCAATGACCGCCGCATGCGATTGACGATTGGCACTGGACCAGAAGAAACACTTTCAACTATTACTTGCTCGGCAATGAGGTTTTGGTGGGACGGATACGTAACCAGAGACTTCACCGCAAGTAGCAGCTTCACCAAGATCCGATTTTCTGCCAGCAATTTTGGCACATATGGACCGCTCCTTGATGATGTGAGCGTCTTCGAGATTTTTGGACCACCAACGGATGGCGACGTTGATGGACTTGGGGACGCTTGCGACAACTGCCCAGACGTGGCCAATCCCGACCAGCGCGACTGCAACGGCAATGGCATCGGCGAAGCCTGCGAGACCTTCACCGACTGCAACCGCACGCTGCTCCCTGACTCATGCGACATTGCGGCGGGCACCTCGGCCGACGCGGATGCCAACGGCGTTCCCGACGAGTGCCAGCCCGATTGCAACATGAATGACCTGCTGGATGCGTTCGAGATCGCAACCGGCCTGGTCTCGGATCTGAACAGCGACGCCATTCCCGATGACTGCCAGGGGGCTCGCATGGTGCGCCTTGAAAGCGCCAACCTCGGCGCTCCGAGCGGTGCTGCAGCTCGAGTCTGGACTGCCGACGAACTGCTGCGCTCGGAAACCCCCGTCACGATCACCGTCGATCTGCGCGGCGACCTCAACGGCCAGACCGAGTGGGTGGACGTGGTCCTCAATGACGCGGCCCCGCGGCGCTTCTTCGAGGTCGACGGCGCGCTGTGCCCGGCCACACCAGACCGCGCGACCATCACGCTCCCTCGTGCAGAGTTCAACGAGCTGATCGGCGAAGAACGCCTGCTCACGGTCCGTGTCCAGTGCCCGCCGACGGTGGATGGGACTGACTGCAAGAACGACGGCCTCACCGTCGTTTCGCTGGCCTATGTCGGCATCGAGCCCAAGGGCGATTGCAACGGGAACGAGCGCCTTGACGTTGTCGAGGTCGTCGACGGCACCACGCCCGACTGCAACACCAACAACGTGCCGGACCCCTGCGACATCGCTCGCGGCGCCGAATCGGATTGCAACCTGAACGGCATCCCCGATTCCTGCGAGGTCGCCTACGACCCTTCAACCGATTGCAACGGCAACCTGCGCCCCGACACCTGCGATGTGGCGAGCGGCACCAGTGCCGACCGCGACGGCAACCTCCAGCCCGACGAGTGCCAGACCGTCACGGTCCCTGGCGACTTCGCGACCATCCAGCAGGCCATCGACACGGCGCCGACGAGCGTCATGCGCATCATCGCCGTCGC
>CAMDAQ010000004.1 GCA_945888705.1 Singulisphaera sp. GP187 | reverse complement strand
GACGACGCGGTCGGGCAGGTGAAGCCCTGGTAGACCGCCACGCGCGTGTCGAACGATGCACCGCAGGTCGACACCGTCGCCGTGCCCGTGCACTGCGCGAAGATGCGGTACCAGATGTCGCGCTGCATGCTCGTGCCCGCGCCGTCGTTGCAGCTGGCCGGGATCGTGCCCGTCGTGCTGTCGGTGGCGCCGACGGTCGAGAAGGCGACCGATCCGGTGATGTCGATGGCCGCCGCGCACTCGTCGTTGGCCGGGGTGGGCGGAGCGGACGTCGTGACCGTCAGCGAGTAGTCGTTGCGGGTGTCGCTGCCGAGGAACACGCGCAGGAACAGCGTGTTGCTGCCGCTCGTGTTCGTGTAGTTGATCGCCGCGTTGTTCGCGTTGGCCACGTCGCTGGCGAGCGCCGTGCCGCCGCAGGACGAGAAGAGTTCCAGATCGACGTCACCATTGGCGTGGACGTAGGTCGCGCCGATGGAAACGACCGTGCCCGGCGCGCTCGACAGCTGGTACCAGTCCTCATCGAGTCGCTTGACGACGAGGCCGCTGTACGTGCCGTTGGCGAGGACGCGCGGCGCGGCGCAGGAATCGTTGGGTTCCTGCGTGTCATCGGTGCCGGCAGCCAGCGGCGTGGCGAAGCCGCCGCTGCTGATCGCCACGTCAAGCCGGCCGTAGCCGTCATCCGCGGCCGTGTTGGTGCAGAAGCTCGCGCCGCAGGTCAGCACGCCGTACATGCGTCGATCGCTGTTGCGGTAGATGGCGCTGCCGGACGAGCCGCCCTCGGTGACGCCGGTCGAGGTCACGCCGTACTGGGTGGCAGGATTCCACGACAGGCTCGACCAGTTCGTCTGCGGGCTGCCGCAGTTGAACGACGCGGCGTTCTTGGTGCCGAACGAGATGCGCTGGTAGCTGCCATCAGGATGGTGCACGCACGTCGAGGCCGTGTTGGTCGGGACGTTGGCGTTGGTCCAGCCGACCCAATAGGTGTTGGCAGGCAGCGTGGGGCGGATCATGAGCAGCGTGCAGTCGCTGGCAGCCTGCGTGACGACCAGGTCGCCACCCGTGATGTTGCTGCCGGCCGAGGCGGTTGCCGATGCGGCGCACGTGTTGCGACGGTAGAAGAAGTTGAACTGGCAGCTGTTGGCGATCGACTGCGTCGAGATGCAGTGGTTCGCGGTCATGACGTAGGGGGTCTCGTCCACGGCGGTGGTGGCCGTGAGCTGGCCCGAGCAGAGCGACCCGGTGAAGATCAGTCGCACCGTGCCGTTGGACTCGCCCACCCACGTCGGGAAGCAGATCGGGTCGAGGTGGCAGGTGCCGACCGCGAGACCGCCGTCGCTGCCTTCTTCCTCGAGCTTCCAGATCTGGCGGTAGCCGTGGTAGTAGTCGGCTTCAAGGAACGGCAGGCCCTTCGCGGGCGAGCCGGTGGGCACGAACCACTCGAGAAGCACTTCGTTGGTGGGCAGCGACAGGCTCCAGGCCTCGCCGTTGCCGAACTCTCCAACGCCTTCGATCGGCCCGATGACCGAGTCGGCCCAGCCTGGTGCCGACATGCGCAGTTGCTGGCCGGCAGGGAGGTCGATGCCCTTCACGTGAAGGCGCGCCGTCGTCGCGTTCGGCGACGCGATGCGGGTCCGCCACAGGCGGCCCCCTTCGACATCGAGCCATTCGCCGCTGCCGAGTTCGAGGGCCGCTGGGGTGGGCACGGCGAAGCGGTAGGGGTTCTGTCCGGTGCCATTGCCAAGGATCACATCCTCGGTCATGAAGAATTCGTTGTCCTGCGGGGGCAGCACGTGCAGCGGCACCGGCACGAACTCCATGCCGAAGACTTCGCTCAGGCTCGCGGCCGTCTCCTGTGCAGGCTGCTGCGCACCGATGGCCGGATGGCCGTCGACACCGTCATCGGCGGCGAGTGCGGACGGAGCGCCGAGCACGCAGGCGACCAGGGTCAGAGCAGCCGGAACGGTGAGTCGTGGCATGGCGTTCAGTCTCCGTGGGTGGTCTTCAGGCGGTGACAAGACAGCCCGGACGGGTGACCGGCCGGACGCTCGACGGAATCTAGCCCCATAATGGACCTTGCCAAGCCCGAAGCGGTCGAACTCGCCACTTTGGGCGAGGAGCCGCCCGCCCGACGTGGGGGCCGCGCGTGCCTTTCCCAGTCCGAACAGAGGATTCCCCAATGAGACCTGTGCTGGAAGTTCCGATCGAGAGCCTTGAAGGTGCCATGGCGTCGTTGCCGTTCGCCGATCGCCTGGAGGTCTGCGACGACCTGTCGACCGAGGGGTGGACGCCAACCCCTGACCTGGTTCGGGGCGTGCGCCGAGCGATGGACGAGGCCGGCCGCCCCGGCGCACGCGTCGTGGCGATGATCAGGCCGCGAGTCCCGAGGGCCGTCGTCGCACCGGTGCTCGAGGCGTTCGTCGCCACGCCCGTCGTCATCGAGGCGTGCCTGCGCGAGATCGAATCGATGGCTCGGGTCGGTGCCCATGATGTGGCGATCGGACTCCTGCGCAGCGATGCATCGATCGATGTCGAGGCCATGGAGCGGCTCGCCGGAGCGGCGCGGGCGCTGGGGCTGGGCGTGGCCTTCCTGCGCACGCTGGACCTGGTGCGTGATCGGGACCGGGCCATGCGTGATCTCGTCGAGCTCGGCATGGAGCGCGTGGTGACCGCCGGCGTCTTGGGATGGGATGCGGGTGTTGCCACCGTCGGCTCGCGTGTGGATCGCCTGCTGCGCGACGCACAGGTTGCGGAGGCTCATGCTGCGGCACGAGGCCTGCGCTGCGTGACGATCGTGCCCGGCGGCGGTGTGCGGTCGAGCAACGCTCGCGAGTTCATGCGTGTGTCGAGCGATCTGCACTCGAGCTGCCGCGTGGGTGGCGTGCTCGATGCCGCCGAAGGGCGCGCGCTGCGCGCGGTGCTGGATGGTGGTGGGTGATGTCGCTGCCGGATCCCTTGGCTCGGCCTAGACTCGCCGCATGAACACCATCGACCCCGCGGCGATCGACCAGCTCTTCCTGAAGGCTCGTACGCACAACGGATGGACGTCGCAGCCCGTCGACGATGCCACGCTTCATGAGATCTGGAACCTGCTGCGCTGGGCGCCCACCAGCGCCAATTGCTGCCCGCTGCGGGTGGTGTTCGTGAAGGGCGCTGCCGCCAAGGCGAAGTTGCTGTCGTGCGTGGCGCCCGGCAACGTCGAGAAGACCAAGGCTGCCCCGGTGACGGCGATCCTTGCGATGGATACGGAGTTCCACGAGCAGCTACCGAAGCTCTTTCCCCACGCCGACGCCCGAAGCTGGTTCGCGGGCAACCAGCCCCTGATCGACGAGTCGGCCTTCCGCAACAGCTCCCTGCAGTGCGCCTATTTCATGATGGCTGCGCGGGCGCTGGGGCTGGACTGCGGCCCGATGTCCGGGTTCGACAAGGCGGCGGTCGATCGAGAGTTCCTGGCCGGCACGACCTGGCGCTCGAACATGCTCTGCAATCTGGGGCACGGAGACACAACGGCGCTCTTCCCGCGCTCGCCACGATTCGAGTTCGTCGACGCATGCCGAATCGCGTGATCGGAGGTGCGAGGTCGGCGCGCTTCAGCGCCGTCGCGCCACCAGTTCAAGCAGGGTTGGGCACATGAGCACGCTCGATGGATCACGCTCTGCCGCGGTGAGCTCGGCGAGCGTGGCCTCGAGCCATGCATGGTCTGCAAAGCCGAGCTCGACAAGGCGTGGCGCATAGGTGCGCACGAAGCCTGCAGGCCAATGCCAGAGCGAGTCGTTCGGCCGTGCCACGCGTGCGATGGGCCGAACCTGGACGAGATCGAACCCGTGCATGGCGAGCAGTGCCGGCAGTCGCCGGGCGATGTTGGCATCGCCGCCGCCCTTGCCGAAGCTTGCCATGGCGTACTGCACGAACTCGGCAATGCGCGGGCTGCCATCGAGCAGGCCGTAGGTCGGGTAGTTCACGTATTCGTGGATGGCGATCAGGCCGCCCGGATGAAGCGCCTCGTGCGCGAGCGAGAGCACGCGCCCCGGATCCGGAAGGAACATGAGCAGCCAGCGGATCCATGCAGCATCGAACTGGCGGTGCAGGTCGTTCGGCAGATGGGCCGCCATGAGATCGAGTTCCTCGATCGCTGCGGCGCTTCCGAAGCGCGCGCAGCGAGAACGGGCTTGGGCCGCAAAAGCGGGCGAGAGCTCGATGCCGACGGCGCGACCCGTGGGTCCGACGCGTTCGGCAAGCGCTTCGGTCACGAGGCCCGGTCCGCAGCCGAGATCGATCACGTGCGCTCCGGCAGCCACGCCGATGGCATCCCAGGCGCGCGAGGCCTCGTCGATCCAGAGTTCATGCTGCACGCGCAGGCGATCGGCCTCGGGATCGTGCGTGCCAAGGACGTAGTCGGTGGGACTGCTCACGGGGGGAACGGTAACTGGGTCAAACGGGTCCGGTGACGCGGGTGACGGCGCCTGGAGCCGGTGCATCGAGATTCGAGGCTCGCAGATCATCGCGAGGCCAAAAGAAAGCGCCCCCCAAGACGACCCTGGGGGGCGCAACTGCCTAGTGCTTGTGCGGGATCAGTCCGGGATCAGTCCCGACTCCGTCCCGATTCAGTTGCAGGGGCCCCACTTGGCCAGCAGCTGAGCGAAGTCGTCGCCATCGACGTAGCCGTTGCGGTTGATGTCCACGCGGCTGTTGGTCGCCTGGCCCCAGGTGCTCAGGAGCGAACCCATGTCGGCGCTGTCGACCATGCCATCGAGCGTTTCCGCGCAGTCTTCGACGCATGAACCGATGATGGCGGGAGCGTAGTACGCGTAGAGCTGGCCACCCTCGACGAGCGGGTTGGCGAGCGCGTAGTGAGCCTGCGTGTTCTGGATGAACCAGCCACGGCCGAGGGTCTCGGTGGCCTCGAAGACACCCGACATCTCCTCGTCGGCGTTGAACGGTGCGGTCGCGGCGATCGTCTGGCCATTGATGCGCTGGCCGAAGCGGGCCGGATCGCTCTCGAGCACGATCGTGGTCGAGTCGGTCGCGACGTCGTACGAGACGGTGCGAGCCGCGTGCGGGTTGTTGCCCGGGTCCTCGGTGATGATGACGCGCGTGCCGCCCTGGAGGGTGTTCACCACGGTGAGGTTGTCACCCATCTCGATGGCCTTCGGGTAGGAGCCCGTGCCTTCGATCAGGGCCTCGATGGTGCCGCCGGCAGCGATGTTGTTCACGTCGCTGAAGCGCAGACGCCACAGGCGGCTGCCCGAGCTCTGCGAAGCGCCCGACGAGGTGATCGACATGCGGTCGGTGGTCACGAAGTAGAAGTCGGCTGGGTTCATCGGATCCCACGCACCGTCTTCCGGACGGAGGAAGGTGGTGCCGGCGGCAGTGCCGCCCGCTGCGAGGGTGAAGGTGCCCGAGTAGACGGCCGGTGCGGCGGCCGAGAGAGCGAAGTCACGGCTCTCGGCCGTCACGTTCGCACCGTTGACCTGCACCTGGATGCCGAAGGCGGTGCCGTTCATCAGGCCCGCACGCTCAGCGCTGGTGCCCGTCGCCTGCTTCGAGCCGACGTAGACGAAGACGCGGTTCGCGCCGCCGTCGGAGAGGCCCATCATGACGGTCGAATCGCTCGCCATGGGGCGGGCGACGCCGTTTTCCCACGAGCCCTGCGTCGGGTCGAACGCGGTCATCTGGAACACGTCACCGTTGGAGAGGTTGGTTGCGGTCATGCGGCCCGGGGTGCCGCCTTCCTCACCGGTCACGTAGAAGCGGGTCTGGGTGCCCAGGCCGGTCGCGGCGTTGTAGAACGCGCTCACCTCGGGAATCTCGCCAGAGCAGAAGCGCTGGAAGTTGTAGAGCGAACCGCCGGTGCCGTTGGAAACGGTCAGGCAGTTCTGCATGGCCTCGGCGCCCGCGGTCACGGCGAAGGTGCTGTTGGTCACGCGCAGGCGGGTGATGAAGGCGCCGCCCGAAAAGCCCTCGGGCTGGTGAGCGCGGCGCTGGCCGCCGACGGTCGCACCCATCTCATGGTTGGTGTAGAGGTCCATCTCGCCGAAGCCGGCATCAAGGGCGCCCATGCCGTCGGGCAAGCCGAACAGCGTGAAGCCGTTGACCGAATCACCGACGGTCATGATCGACACGAGGTCGATGACCGGGCTGCCAGCCACGGGCAGGGCGTAGGGGGTCGCCGACGACGACGGACCGGTGCGGACTGAGGGAACCTGCGCCGACGCGACGACGGTCGCGGCGAGGGCGGGCACGATGGCGAGGCTGATGCGCTGCATGATGCGTTGCTCCTGGAGACGTCTCTTGATGGTCTGGATCACAGTGCGACTCGATCCGATTGCGGATCTCTTCGCGAACGGAATGGTGCCTCACGATCGCAAGTGAACAGCGAACGTTCGATTCAGGCTGCGTGAAACCGCGTCAAGCCGTGTTGGCCGGGTGTGCCATGCACTGAACGCAACGCTTGCAGATGCTGCACTAAATGAAGCGCGTGGCGCTCACGGAGCGAGGCGCATCAACGGACGCGGTTCGCCTCGGCCGGTCGCTTCTCGATGCGGAGCGTGACGTTCATCTCCTTGCCGTCGCGGAAGATGCGTGCGGGCACCTGCGTGCCGGCGAAGTAGTAGAGCGACTGCTGGAAGTCGACCACGCCGTGGATGGTCGTGGTGTTCATCGACATGATCCAATCGCCGACCTTGATCCCAGCCGCCGCCGCGGGGCTCGGGTCGTACACGTCATCGATGTAAAGCCCGTTGCCGGGCTTGCTGAGTGCATCGAGGGCTGCCTGGTCGTTGAGCTTGCGGCGGAGTTCCTGCGCGCTCATCACGGAAAAGCCGACCCAAGGGGAATCCTTGGAACGCTTGGTTTTCAGGGCTTCCGCAACGCCGAGCGCCGTCTGGACCTGCATCGCCAGCGTCACGTGCGGCTGCGGCTCGAGCCGCGCCGTGGGGTCGGCACTGGGTGCAGGAACGAGCATGCCCATGGTCTGGCCCGAACCATTCACGAGGATGCCGCCCACCGAGCCTGGCGCGATCGCCATGCTGCCATGGATGAAGCTCCCGGTGAGGTCGGCTTGGTAGCACGCAGCCGTAGGAAGAGCCATGACCACGCCAGGCGCGAACGTGCGTGACGAGCCGAACGGATCCGCGACGGCGAACACAGCATCGCCGATCTCGAGTTCATCGACGGAGCCCTGCACGATGGGACTGAGGCTGCCGAAGCTGCCGTCGGCAATGGGCTTGAGTCGCAGCACCGCGAGATTGATCGTGGGTTCGGCGGCAAGAAGCTCGGCATCGAATCGCGAGCCATCCGCCGCTTCGACATCGACGCGCTCGACCAGGCTTCCATTGGGAAACGTGAGCGGCGTGTAGCAGCAGAGCACGGTGCCGTCGCCCGAGGCCACGAAGCCGCTGGACACGGTCATGCGCGCAAAGCCGGGATACGGCGATTCATCCGCGATCGCCCAGCGGCCTTCGTGGGCAATGCCCTCGGGCACCGGTTCGTAGGCGGTCACCGTCACGACCGACGGGCGCACGGCCGCATTCAGGGCGCGCAGCTCGGCGTTGGCCGTGGCGAAGCTCTCGGCGCCAGGCAGGGCTTGCGGACGCTGTGGCGCGGCGGCCGGTGGCGCCTGCGCTGCGAGTGGTGCCTGAAAGGCGACGAGCGCGCCGAGGGTGGGTGCGAGGATGGCCATTGGGCGAAGCATGGAGCGCGGACGGTCGCGTGTGCGTGTGAGCGAACCGCGAAGGAAGCGTTCAGGGAGTGTTGTTTCACGCGCTGCTCACCTGATGCTCATGCTCGTCGGACTACTGTCCAGTCATGCGTCTCTGGTTCCTGCTGGGTGCGATGTGGATGGCACCGATGTTGCCGTGTGCGGCGCACTCGGGCGAACCGCAGGCAGTGGTGGACGCCGGTGCGGGCGGAGGTTTGGCGGCCGTCGAGCGCTGCGTGACTGCGTACGCCGCCACGGTCGAGCGCGCGTACTCCGCAACTGCTGAAGCGGCGCGTCGGATGCGCGCGGCGATCGAGGCGTTCTGCGCCGCGCCTTCGCAGGAGGGCCTCGAGCGCGCTCGCACGACGTGGATCGCGGCACGGGAGCTCTACGGTCGGACTGAGGCGTTCCGCTTCGGCAACGGGCCGATCGACTCGACCCGCGGCGGCGTGGAGACCTTCGTCAACGCCTGGCCTGTCGATGAGTCCTACATCGATGCGATCGATGGTGCGGCCGCACCGGGGATCATCGCGAATCCATCGAAGTACCCGTCGGTGGGCAAGGCGATCCTGCGTGTGCACAACCAGCGCGGGGGCGAGACCAACGTGTGCACGGGCTGGCACGCGATCGAGTTCCTGCTGTGGGGCCAGGACCGCTCGCCGCGCGGACCGGGGGACCGATCGTTCCGCGACTTCGTGGACGGCGCCGCCGATCATGCCGATCGCCGCCGCGAGTTCCTGCTGGAAGTGACCGATCTTCTGTGCGATGACCTCGCCAAGCTCGAGTCGGCGTGGGCCGACCGACCCGGTTCGTACCGAAGCCGATTCGTCGCGGATCGCCAGGCTGCGTTGCGCTCGGTGCTCTGCGGCGTGGCGCTGCTGAGCGGCTTCGAGATGTCGGGCGAGCGGCTTGCTGCGGCGCTCGAGTCGCGCGATCAGGAGCAGGAGCACAGCTGCTTCAGCGACACGACCGATCGTGACTTCAAGGCGGGCCTTGAGGGCATCGCCCTGGTGCTGCGCGGAGCAAACGATGATGGCGTCATCGCGGTCGTGCGGGAACGCGATGGGGCCGCCGCGCAAGCACTCGTGCGTGCGCTGGCCCACGCAGAGACCTGCATGCAAGCGATGCCGAATCCGTTCGATGCCGCCATCCAGTCGAGCGAGTCGAGCCCGGAGCGCGGTCGCTTGGTCGCGATCATGGAGTCGCTTGAGTCGCTGTCGGAGGCGACCACCGCGGCTGCCCGTGCACTGGGGTACACGCTGCCCACGGAACCGCAGGGATGAGCTTGCGACCGATCGGGCTTGGCGCATGCGCGGTGTTGGCGGTGGTGCTCGTCGCCAAGGCGCGTGAGGAATTCGGCCGGCTCACGCAGCGCGCCCCGAACCAGGCTGCAGCGGCGCCCCCGCGCCCGGCACCATCGGTCCAGGCCGACGGCCCCGGCGCGTTCAGTCTTTCGATCCCAGGTCTCTCACGCGAGGAGCGACGCGCCTTCAGCGTGGGCAACGCGCTCTTCCGTGACAACTGGGTCCCGGCACCCTCGAGCGCCGAGGGCCGTGATGGACTTGGGCCGCTCTTCGCTGCGAACTCGTGCAGTGCGTGCCATATGGAGGACGGACGCGGCAGGCCGCCGCTCCACGACGACGAGCGCGGCATCGGCATGGTGGTGTTCGTTGGTGCGTCGAGCGACCCGTCGGGGCCGCATCCGTTGCTCGGTGCACAGCTGCAGGACCAAGCCATTCCCGGCGTGGAGCCCGAGGGCAGCGTTCTTCTGGTGCCCGTCGAGGTCGAACGGGGTGGCGCGGCTCCGCTCGTGCAGTGGCGTGTGGAGGCGCGCAACGCAGCCGGTGAACCGATCGATGATGCCGTGCCGTCGGTGCGCATGGGGCCGCAGTTGATCGGCCTTGGCCTGCTGGAAGCCGTCGATGACGCAACGATTCGTGCCGCAGCGGATCCAGATGATCGCGATGGTGACGGGATCTCGGGTCGGGTACACGAGGTCGATGTTGGCGGCACTCGCTGCGTCGGTCGCTTCGGATGGAAGGCGACCCAGCCCACACTGGACGCACAGGTCGCTGCGGCGCTCCACGGCGACATGGGGTTGACCACGTCGATGCATCGGCATGAGTCACTCACTGCAGCACAGCGCGCAACGATCTTTGCACCGAGCGGAGGCGATCCGGAAGTCGATGACCTGAAGGTGCAGCGTCTGGCCCACTATTGCCGCGTGCTGGCGGTGCCCGCGCGACGCAACGCCGACGGTCCGAGCGTGCAGCGTGGTGCTGCGACCTTTGCGGCGATTGGTTGCGCCTCGTGCCACACGCCATCGATGCGAACGGGCCTCCACTCCCTGATCAGCCAGTACCGGGATGTCGAGTTCGCCGCCTACACCGATCTGCTGCTGCATGATCTTGGCCCAGGGCTCGCCGACGGTCGCCCCGACGGCGCGGCCAGCGGTTCCGAGTGGCGCACGCCGCCGCTCTGGGGCATCGGTCTGATCGAGACGGTCAACGGGCACACGCGGCTCTTGCATGACGGCCGCGCGCGCTCGATCGAGGAAGCAATCCGTTGGCACGGCGGAGAGGCGGAGCGGAGCCGTGCCGGCTTCGAGCGGCTCGGCAATGCGGAGCGCGATGACCTGATCGCGTTCCTGCGCTCGCTCTGAACGAAGGGTGCGTGCCGCGGCGTACAGTCCGCGCATGGTGGCCTGGACGATCACCCGCGCTGAATGGATGGGCCAGCGGATCACGCTGGTCAAGCAGTTCGGCGGCATGCTGCTCGGCTTGGTCATGAGCGTGCTCGCGGGCGGTGTCCTGTTCGCCTTGGGGAGTTCACCGCTGCGATGGATGGGCGGGGTCGCCTACCTCTGCGTGTTCGTGTCGCTGGTTCCGGCGCTGCGGCAGAACCGGCGACGCTCGCGCGCGTTGGAGCGCATCTGGGATGACGAGGGCTGCGTGTGTCCGGCGTGCCTGGCTTCGGTACGGGAGCATCCATGCACGCATGGGGTGCATGCTGGGCAGCAACCGTTGCTCATCCGGTACTGGGAAGCCGTGGCGACGCAGCAGGTGGTCGAGGCCATGTCGCTCGGGCGGCAGCTCTCCGCGCATCGGCGCTGGATGCGCTGGCTCGATCCGGTCTGGCGTGTGACGTTCAGCCTCATCGATCCTGCCGTACCGATGCGCCGCCGATTGCTCGTGGCCGCGTGTTGTTCGTTCGGCTTGGTGCTGCCCGTGCTGCTGGCCGTGCGGTTCCTGACCGGGGTGTACCTGCCGGGCTTCGTCATGCTGATGCTGCTCGCTGCGCCCTGCTGGGTGGTGATGATGCCGACCCTCACCGGCCAGCGCGGACGCGCGCGCTGCGCCGCGTGCACGCAGGAGCTCGCCGATCTTCCTCCGGCCCGATGCCCGGAATGCAACGCTGACCTCGCCGGATCCGGCGCAGTCACGAGCGTGCAGCGTGGTCAGCGACGCGTGACGTGGATCGTTGGCGTGCTGGCGGTGGTCGTGGTCTGGGCCGCCGTGCCGTTCGCGACCATGATGATGACCTTGCCGCCGTGGCTCTCGCTGCAGATGGCGCGCGTCACGGGGCCATCGCCGCTCCTGTTCTACGAGCTCTCGCAGCAGCAGCTCACGCCGAGCGAGACGCGGCAGGCCGCGGAACTCTTGCTGGAAGCCATCGAGCGATCGGGCCAGCGGCGCGTCTTCGCGAACGGTCTGCTGGCGGGCGCGTTGGCGAGCGGCGTGCTCGATGAGTCATGGGCCAAGCGCATGGCGTTGGCGGGGGTCATGGTGCGCGCTGAACCTCGCGTTGAGGATGGTGCCCTCAGGGTCGATCTTCTGCCGACGGTCGGCGAGAACCTGTTCACGGTGCCTGGCAGTGCAGGGGTCGAGCCACGTGTGGTGCTGCTCGAGGCAGCGCTCGATGGCGTCTCGATGGAGCTCGGGGATACACGCGCGCTCACGGATGACGATGTGAATGCAGACCAGCGTGCGGCGACGCTCGCCATGATGCCCGGACAGTCCGCCGACGTCCAGGCCCAGCTCAAGCGACGGCTGGCGGAGCCCGATCGCTTCACGATCACGGCACCGGTCGAGTCGCTGAAGGATGGCGAGCACGTGCTCAAGGTTCGCTTCGCTGTGGTCGTGACGGGACCCGCCGGCGGCCCATATGAACCCGAGTTCCGCGTCGATGGATCGCTCATCACGCCCGAAGACGCCATCGTGAACGGCCAGGAACGCGTGTTTCCGATCGATCTTGAGGTCACGATCACGTTGCCATTGCGTTGATCGGCGGCGCGCGCTATGCTGCGTGCCTTCAGCCGGTGAACCAGCGCGAGCGACCAACGCTTGCGAACCTCTGGGACTGCGCCGGCAACGCCACGAATCGCAACGGAAGCGGTGGGTGGCGTCGCTCCTGGCCTTTCCCGTTTCCGCGCCCGCCGGTTGTTGCCGGAGCGCCCCCGGAATCGCGAACAAGCCTCATCCCGGTTGCAGCATCCGTGCTCACGCTGCAATCAGACTTGGTTATCTCTTTTGACTGAATCGACCCATTCGACCGTGCCCGCGACCGCAGGCTTCTCCCAGCTCGGACTCCACCCCATGATCCTGAAGGCCGTCGAGGCCGAGGGGTACACCACGCCCACGCCGATCCAGGCGCAGACGATCCCCATCGGGATGACCGGTCGCGACCTGCTCGGCATCGCGCAGACCGGCACCGGCAAGACGGCGGCGTTCGCGCTGCCCATCCTCCACCGCATGAAGTCAGGCGAGCAGGGCGACCTGCGCACGGGCCGTCGCCCGCGCGCACTGATCCTGGCACCCACGCGCGAGCTCGCTGCACAGATCGGCGAGAGCTTCGCCACCTACGGCAAGCACCTGGCGCTCCGGCATGCCGTGATCTTCGGTGGTGTCGGCCAGAACCCGCAAGTGAACGCGCTCAAGGCCGGCGTCGATGTCCTCGTCGCCACGCCGGGTCGCCTCATCGACCTGATGGACCAGGGCTTCGTGCATCTGGACCGCGTGAGCATCTTCGTGCTCGACGAGGCTGACCGCATGCTCGACATGGGCTTCATCAAGCCGATCCAGCGGATTGCCGCGAAGGTGCCGAAGGATCGCCAGACGATGCTCTTCAGCGCAACCATGCCAAGCGAGATCCAGCACCTGGCCAACCAGTTGCTGCGTGATCCGGCCAAGGTCGCCGTCACGCCCGTGGCCACCACGGTCGAGAAGATCACGCAGTCCCTGATCCACGTGCCCAAGGCGCACAAGGTCGCGCTGCTGGTGCACCTGCTCAAGGATCCTGGCATGGAGCGCGTGGTCGCCTTCACCAAGATGAAGCACGGCGCCGACCGTGTCATGAAGCGCCTGCGTGCGCATGGCATCAAGAGCGAGGCGATCCACGGCAACAAGGGCCAGAACCAGCGCATCCGCGCGCTCGAGGCGTTCCGCGAGGGCCGCGTGCGCGTGCTCGTGGCGACCGACATCGCGGCGCGCGGACTCGACATCGACGGCATCACGCATGTGGTGAACGTTGACCTGCCCATGGAAGCCGAGGCGTACGTGCACCGCATCGGCCGCACGGCTCGTGCGGGTGCGAGCGGTGCGGCGATCAGCTTCTGTGACGGCGAGGAGCGCGGGCTCCTGCGTGACATCGAGAAGCTCACGCGCCAGCAGATCCCGGTGCAGCCGCTCCCGAACGACCTGTCGCTGGCGGAACCGCCGGCGAGCGCCGCGGTCCAGGGCGAATCGGCCCCGCAGCCCGTGACCGGTGGCGGCGAAGGCCGTGGCGGTCGCGGCAAGCGCGGCGGTCGGGGCCGTTCGCGCGGCGAATCTTCGTCGCGTGGCGGCGAGCGCGGTGGGCAGGCCAGCAAGCGCGGCGAGAAGCGAAGCGAGAAGCAGGGCGAGCAGGCGCGCGAGCGTCGACCCGAGCCCCGTGGCGACCGATCGCCCGCCCGCAGCCATGGTGCTCCGCATGCTTCGCCCAAGGGTCACCAGCGCGATGCCGCGGCGTTCGAGTCTGGGCACCGTCCTGGCTCATCCACCAACGCTGCAGGATCGAGCGCCACGTCAGGCGGCTCCGCCGATGCAGCCCGCCCGGCACCGGGGCGCGGTTGGAACCGTCCGCTGCGCGGGCGGCGGTGAGCGCGAGTCGGTTCGAGTGAATCCCCAGCGCGCGGACGACGATGATTCGTCGTCCGCGCTGCTTATACTCATGCCCACCATGATCAGGTTGGCTCTCATGATGCTCGCGATCGTCCCGCAGCTCTGCTGCGGACTGTGGCGAGGGCATGTCGTGGGGATCGACCCGGGCCGTTCGGCGCAGGCTGTGCGGAGCCATGACCGCCACCACGGCGTGACTGGCGGCCATCACCATGGTCACCATGACCATCATCATGACCACGCCGTCGATCGCGGCCATGGGCATGTGCACGGCGGCGCGCTCTTTTCGGCGGCGGGCGATGCCGATTCGCAAGGGGCCCGTGATGGATCCACGGATCACTCCGGGGCGCCGTGCGTGCCGGATCATCTGCACGTCGATGCTGACGATGCGCGCGTGTCGCGATCGTCATTCAGTGTCGACCCGGGGGTGCCGACGGCATCACCGATGCCACCCGTGGCGATGCCCGCGCACGGCGTGTCGATGCCCCGATGCGATGGCGGCAACGCGCACGGAGTCGATCGTGGTGGCGGCCGTGCACCACCGGTCCTGCACGCGCTGCGCACCGTCCGTCTTCAGGTATGAGCTGACCGAAGCGCACCGGATCATCCGGTCGGCGCTACGGTTGGCCATCGCATTCCGGCCTCGAGGAATGCGCCTTCCTGCAGAGCACGGCAATGTCCCATCATCAGTGCATCGTGGTTTCGGTGGCCTCGGCATGCCTCGCGGCGTGCACGTCCGTGCCACCTGAACCTGTCGACCAACAAGCCGACCTTCGGGCGTTCAACGCTCGTCGGGAGGCCATCGGCCGGATCGCCACCCACGGGGAGGTGCTCGACCTGCATCCGGTTGCCATCGATCCTGCGGATGGACTCACGCTCGACGAGGCCGCGTGGGTGGCGCTCGTGTTCAACCCCGAACTCCGTGTGGCTCGAGCGGAAGCGGGGGTGACGCAGGCACGTGCCGATCACGCCGGGCTGTGGCCTGATCCATCGATCGGCCTGCAGTTCAGCCGGTTGATCGATGCGACCGACAATCCGAACGAACTCTTCGGCCTGGTGTGGTTCACGATCCCGGTCTCGGGCCGGCTCGAGGCCGAAGTCGCGATGCGTGGTGAGGAGCGTCGCGCCGCACTGGCCGATGTCGCGGCGCTTGAGTGGTCGACGGTCTGCGACCTGCGGGCCGCGTGGGCTCGCTGGAGTGCGACGGTGCAGTCCCTCGATGGTGCAGCCGATCAGTCTCGCCTGCTTGAGGCGGCCGAGTCAGCCGCTGCCGCGCTTGCCGGGCTTGGCGAAGCGGGCCGCACCGACAGCGAGGTCCGTCGCGCTGCCGTCGCTGTTGCCCGCGCCGAGCTGGCCCAGATGATGGTTCGCGAGAGCGACCAGTCGGCTGCCGTGCTTCGCATCCTCGGATTGCCTCGGACCGAGGGTGCTGGCTTCGTCCCCATGCTTGCGGACACTCGGCCGGCCGATGCGTGCAACGAACCCGCCGCACTGGAGCGGCGCATCATCGATGGAAGTCCATCGATCCGGCGGGCGCTCGTTCGCTACGCGGTGGCCGAAGCGCGACTCGTGCTCGAAGTGCGCAAGCAGTACCCGGACCTGCAGGTCGGCCCCGGTTTCGGCCAGCAGGATGGATTCGAGCAGTTTCAGCTGGGCCTCAACATTCCCGTGCCGATCCTGAATGCCAACCGAGGCGGCATCGCCGAGGCCGTGGCGCTGCGCGGCGTTGCTCGCGCGGAAGTCGAACATGCCGTGGCGATCGCCGCGATCGAGGCCTCGCAGGCGTGCAGGCGCCTGGCGGCCTCGCATGGAATCCGTGGCGAGCTCGAAGAATCGCTCCTGCCCTCGCTCGATCGACAGTCCGAACTCATCCATGAGCTCGTTGCCATGGGTGAACTCGACCGGATCGATGCTGCCGATCGGCTGGCCCGATCGCGCGATGCCAGGATGCGCTGGCTGCAGGCGCGGCTCGATGAATCCCTCGCTGCGATCGATCTTGCCCGTGTGCTCGGCCCTGAGGCCGCGCAGGGGATGACCCAGACCAACCAGGACCCCATGCCATGACCAAGTTCGTGCTCGTGATCGCTGTCGGTGTTGCGGTGGCCGCCTGCTCCGATGCTCCGATGCCGGAGCAGGATGGGCACGCTCCCGCGCCGACCAATCGCATCGGGATTCCCGATGCGGTGCGCCGGAACCTCGGGATGTCCTTCACGGCGGTGACCAGCCGCCCGGTGGCCGGGGCAGTCGTGCTGCAGGGCACGCTGGAACCGCTTCCCGGCAGCGCCACCGAGTCGCGGCTCCCAGTGGCCGGCGTGGCCACGCCGCTCGTGCGCGATCTCGAACGCGTCACGGCCGGACAGCCGATCGCGCGCATCGAGTCGGAGGAGTGGCGTGCGCTCGTCGCCGAAGCCGAGGCCGCGAAGGTCGAGCTCGATGCACTGTCGCGCCGCGTCGAGGCTTGCCGTGGCAGGGTGACGGCCACCGACGGTTCGATCGAGCTCTGCACGGCGCGGCTGGCGCAGCTCGAGCGCGTGCGGGAGGCTGGCGGTGCGTCGGCCCCGCAACTGCACGATGCCCGAGCAGCGCTGCAGGCCCAGCGCGCCGCCCGGGCCGAGGCCATCGCCGATGAGTCGCAGGCAGTGGTCGACCATGCCGCTGCGCAGGCACGCCACGCGGCACTCGGTGCACGCCGGCAGTCGATCACGGCATGGGCAGGAGGTTCCACCGGCGAGGACGCTGGCGTGATCGTGCTGCACGCCACCCAACCAGGCGTGGTCATGCTGGAGCGCGAGGCGTTCGGGCGAAGGGTCGATTCCGGTATGGCCTTGCTGCGCATGCAGGATCCGGCCGCACTCGAGGTGCACGCGATCGCGCTCCCGCGTGACGTGGCTCGGCTCTCCGACGGAAGCATTGGACGCGCGGATCCGGTCGGCGCGGCTGCCGGCACCGGTGCCACCAGCCTTCGCGGCATCATCGGTGTGGCGCCTGCGATGGACCCCGCTTCGCGTGCTGTGCACGTCGTGATGCGACCGGAACGCCTCGAGCCATGGGCGATCGCCGGCATGCCGGTGCGGCTGTCGGTCTTGGGTGGCAGCGAGACGCCGCAGCTGGCCGTACCGGTCCGGGCCCTCGTGCGTGACGGCACGTCGCTCGTGCTCTTCCGGCGCGATCCCAAGGATCCGGACCGCGTCATCCGCCTCGAGGCGGATGTCGGCGCGAGTGATGGCGCGTGGACGGTCATCCGCAGCGGCGTCCGTGAGGGTGACGAGGTGGTCGTCGATGGCGCGTACCAGTTGATGCTCGCCTCGAGCGGCTCTGCCCCGAAGGGCGGCCACTTCCATGCCGATGGCACCTTCCACGAGGGCGAGGACTGATGCTGCAACGCCTCATCGAATGGTCGGCGCGTCACGCCATGGTCGTGGCGCTCATGGCGATCGGTGCCTTGGTGGCGGTCGGTTCGATGCTGCCACGCCTGCCGGTGGATGTCTTCCCCGAGCTGAATGCACCGACCGTCGTGATCATGGCCGAGGCCGGTGGGCTGGCGGCCGAGGATGTCGAACGTGCGGTCGTCTTTCCCATCGAGGTGGCGGTGCAGGGACTGCCGGACCTTCGGCGACTGCGCAGCGCGAGCAGCACCAGCCTGGGCATCGTCTGGGTCGAGTTCGAGTGGGGGACCGACCTGCACCGCGCGCGGCAACTGGTGGCGGAGCGTCTCTCGGCCGCAGTGGACGATCTTCCCACGGGGGTGCATGCCGAGATTGCACCGATCACGAGCATCACCGGTGAGGTCATGCTGGTGTCGCTCGCTTCGCCGGATGGATCCGTGGCCGGGCTCGAGCTGCGGTCGCTGGCCGAGCATGACCTGCGGCCGCGCCTCCTGTCGGTCGGCGGTGTGGCGCAGGTCGTGCCGATCGGCGGTGAACTGGCGCAGTACCAGGTCCGCGTCGCGCCGGATCGATTGCGCGCGTTCGGCGTGACGATGGAGGAGGTGGTCGAGGCGGCGCGGGATGCGCAGGCCACCGCGTCGGCGGGTGTGCTGGCCGATGTGGACCGGATGGAGCTGCCGATCCGCCAGTTCGCGCGTGTGGGCGGCGTGGATGACCTTCGTGCAGTCGTGGTGGCGCAGCGAGGCGAGGCGATGATCCGCATCGGTGACGTGGCTGACGTGCTTGTGGCGGCCGCGCCCCTGCGCGGTACGGCCAGCGAGGACGGCCATGCGGCTGTGGTCGTGAGCGTGCAGAAGTCGCCGGGGGTGAACACGCTCGATCTCACGGCTCGACTCGATGCCGAGCTCGATGCCTTCGAGGCGTCGCTCCCGGCGGGCGTGGTGCTGAACCGGGGGGCGTTCCGGGCAGCTCGGTTCATCGAACGCTCGGTGGCCAACGTACGCAAGGTGCTCATCGAGGCGGCGATCGTCGTGGCCGTGATCGTGGTGCTGTTCCTCGGGCACTGGCGTGCCACGCTGATCACGCTGACCGCGCTGCCGCTCTCGCTTGCCGCGGCGGTCGCGGCGCTGTGGGCGCTTGGGCTGTCGCTGAACGTGATGACCTTGGGCGGCTTGGCGGTGGCGATCGGCGAGCTCGTCGATGATGCGATCATCGATGTGGAGAACGTGGTCAAGCGACTGCGGGATCGTGCACGGCGCGCGCCGGAGGACCGCGAGCCGCTCGTGCATGCCGTGATCGCCGCGAGCAACGAGGTGCGTGGGTCGGTCGTGTTCGCCACCCTGATCATCTGCCTGGTCTTCGCGCCGCTGCTGCTCTTGGGCGGTCTCGAAGGTCGGTTCTTCCAGCCGCTGGGCATTGCCTACATCGTGTCGATCCTCGCGTCGCTGCTGGTGGCGCTCACCGTCACGCCGGCGCTGTGCGTGCTCCTGCTTCGCGCCGATGTGGACCGCGCATCGCATGAACCGGCGCTCGTCGGTTCCATCAAGCGCATGTATGGCCCGTGGCTCGAGGCCGTGATCGCGCGGCGATCGTTGGTGCTCTGGACCGCAGGCGTGCTCGCGGTGGCATCGCTCGCGCTGGCGTCGACGTTCGGCCGTTCGTTCCTGCCGAGCTTCCGCGAGGGCACCTGGAACGTCTTCCTCATGTCGCCCCCTGGGACATCGCTCGCCGAGAGCGACCGGCTCGCCCGCGCGATCGAGCTGCAACTGACCGGCATCGACGGTGTGGCTACGGTGACCCGCCGCACGGGACGCGCCGAGCGCGACGAACACGCCGAGCCGGTGAGCAATTCCGAGCTCGAGGTCACCTTGGCGCCCGACGCGGATGCCGATGCGGTGCGTCGCGCAATCCTCGCTGTGACCGATGCGATTCCCGGCATGACGACCATGCTCGGCCAGCCGATCGAGCATCGGCTGTCGCACGTGCTCGGGGGCACGCCGGCGGCCTTGACGGTGAGCATCGAGGGCGAGGACCTTGGCGTGCTGCGCGGCCTGGCGACGCGCGTGGCGAGCGAGCTCGAAGGCATCGACGGCACGAGCGAAGTCGCGGCTGGCCGCGAGGTGCTCGTGACGAGTCTGCCGATCCGCTACCGGCCCCAGGACCTGGCGATCGCGGGGCTGACGCCCGGGGACGCCGCGAGGCAGGTGGGCTGGTCTCTCGGGGGTGAGCGCGTGGGCACGGTGATCGATGGAAGGCGGCGGCTGGACATCGTCGTTCGACTTGATGAACCGGATCGTTCGACCATCGATGACGTGCGTGGGCTCGTGCTGCAGGATCGGCTCGGGCGCCCGATCCAGCTGGGCGATGTCGCGGGCATCGATGCCGAACGCACGAGCAACCTGATTGCGCGCGAGGGCGGTCGGCGCCGTGCGATCGTGACCTGCAACATCGAGCCCGGGGCGGACCTCGCGGGCATCGTGGAGCGGGCGCGTGCGAAGGTCGATCCGATCGTGATGGCCCAGGGGTGCACGGTGCGCTTCGGCGGCCAGTTCGAGGCGCAGCAGTCCGCGCAGCGCACGCTCTGGTTCGCTGGCGCTGCGGCGATGGGCGTGATGCTCTGGCTGCTCTGGTGGTCGACCGGGCGGCTGGCCTATGCGCTGGTCGTCATGCTCAACGTGCCCTTGGCGCTCATCGGTGGCGTTGCGGCCGTGCTGCTGATCGAGGGCTGGTCGTGGCGTGATGGCTCGATCGTGCTGCAGGTTCCGAACCTCTCGATCGCCTCGTTCGTCGGCTTCATCACGCTGTTCGGGATTGCGGTGCGCAATGGCTTGCTCCTGGTGAACCAAGTCGGCGCGCTCGAGTCGCTGGGCGTGCCGCAGCAGGATGCGATCCGTCGCGGCGCGATGGAGCGGATCGTGCCGATCCTGATGACCGCGCTCACGGCCGCGCTCGGGTTGCTGCCGCTGGTGATCGCTTGGGGCCAGCCGGGCAGCGAACTGCTCGCGCCGCTGGCCGCGGTCGTGCTCGGTGGCCTCGTCTCGTCGACGGCGCTCAACCTCTTCGTCGTTCCTGCGGCGTGCAGCCTGCTGCCGCCGCGTGTCCACACTCCGGCCGCATCGGCGGCCCGTACCCTGCCATGAAGGAGGCACCCATGTCCGAATCGCTTCGCACCGCACTCGCGCTCGTCGCATCCACCATCCTGCTCGCCGCGTGCGGTGACCAAGGCTCCAAGCCGGCTGCACCCACAGCGGATCATGGTCATGACCATGCCGAGGGTTCGCATGATCATGCGGCCGATTCGAAGGCTCCCGCGGGCGACGATCATGGTCACGGACCGGTGATCGAGCTCGGCAGCGTGGAGCAGGGCGGCTACACCGTCAAGGCATCGCGCGACGGGGATCTGAAGGTCGGTGGCGAAGCCCCCATCGATGTGTGGATCACTGGCGGAGAGCCTGTGTCGGCGGTTCGCTTCTGGATCGGTACACAGGATGCCGCTGGTTCGCTGAAGGCCAAGGCCGCGATCGAGCGCGACAACTGGCATACGCACGCCGAGGTTCCGGATCCGATGCCCGTTGGGAGCAAGCTCTGGGTCGAGATCGAGTCCGCCAAGGGTACGACCGTGCTCGTCGGCTTCGACCTGAAGGCTTGAGGCGCAGGGCTACACTCGCCGGACCCATAGGAGGTCCAGCGATGGAGCAAGCCGGCGGATCGAGTCTTGGTGCGCAGCGCGGCGCGACCGCGCGCGCGTTGGCGATGGTCGAGCGGCTGGGCAACCGGCTGCCGGATCCTGCCACGCTCTTTGTCATGCTCGGCGTGGTCGTCCTGGCGCTCAGCTTCATCGGCGCGCGCATGGAGTGGTCCGTCGCGGACCCGCGTACCCCGGGTGCCTCGGCCACCGTGCGCAATCTGGTCGATGCCGAGGGCATCAAGTGGATCCTGACCAGCGCGCTCAGGAACTTCCTCGACTTCCCGCCGCTGGCCATCGTGCTCGTCGCCATGCTCGGGATCGGCGTGGCCGAGCGCACGGGCCTCTTCCCGGCGCTGCTCAAGCTCCTGGTGCGGGTCACGCCAGCCTGGGCGCTCTCGCCGGTGGTCGTCTTCATCGGCGTCAATTCGAGCGCCGCGAGCGATGCCGGCTATGTGGTGCTGCCGCCGCTGGCGGCCGGGGTGTTCGCCTTGACGGGTCGATCGCCGCTGGTCGGGATCGCCGCGGCGACCTTCGGCGTGGCCGGCGGGTTCAGCGCCAACCTGATGGTCACGAGCCTCGATCCCTTGCTGTCCGGACTGACGGAGTCGGCGGCGCGCTCGCTCGATCCCACGGCCCGCGTCCTGCCGACCTGCAACTACCTCTTCATGATCGCCTCGACCTTCCTGCTCACCGGCATCGGCTGGTGGGTGACGGAGCGGATCGTGGCCCCGCGCTTCGACCGAGCGGCGATCGATCGCCAGGTGCAGCAGGGCGGGCTTGATGCCGGCGGCTTGGTCATGCAGCCTGGCGAGGTGCGCGGGCTCATCATGGCGTTGGTCTCGTTCCTCGTCGTGGGCGGGGCGCTCTTGGCCATGGCCATCATGCCCGGTGGTCCGTTGACGGGCGAAGTGCCGCATCACTCGACGGGGCGACCGGTGCCGACGTGGAGCGAGGCGCTGGTCCCGATGATCATGCTGCTCTTCCTCGTGCCAGGCGTGGCGTTCGGGCTCGTGAGCGGCGAGATCAGGAGCGACCGCTGCGTGGCCAGGCGCATGGGTGACTCGATGTCGGGCATGGGCACATATCTGGTGCTCGCGTTCTTCGCCGGCCAGACGATCGCCTGGTTCAAGCAGTCGAACCTCTCGGTGCTGCTCGGGGTGGAGGGCGGCGAGCTGATCAAGGCGATGGGCTTCGGTCAGGGCCCGATGCTTGCATCGATTGTCGTGGTGGTCGCCATCCTGAACCTGGTCGTCTCGAGCGCCAGCGCCAAGTGGGCGTTCCTCGCGCCGATCCTCGTGCCGATGCTCGGCACCGCCGGCATGTCGCCGGATCTCGTGCAGGTCGCGTACCGCGTGGGAGATTCCTGCACGAACCCGATTGCGCCCATGAATGCGTACCTGGTGATCATCCTGGTCGCGATCCGGCGCTGGCAACCCGACGCTGGACTGGGCACGCTGATTGCGCTGCTCTTGCCGTACTGCATGTGGGCGCTGGTGCTGTGGACGGTGTTCCTCGTGGTCTGGAACGCGTTGGGCATTCCGCTTGGAACCTGAGGCGATCCAGGATCCGCCGGCCCTTGTGCAGCCGGCCTCGCCGATGCAGCTGCCGGGGCTGCAGCCCGAGGCCGAGCGCCCGCGCGTGGTCGTACCGGGTTCGCCCGATCTTGATCGTCGACTGCTCGATGAGCCACTCCCGTGGCGTCGTCGGCTGAGCGAGCAGGGCATCGATGCGCTCGTGCTCGCGACGATGGACCTGTCGAAGGTCTCGGGGGGGATCGGCAGCCCCGCGATCGGCCAAGCGCTCATCGATGTGGCCGTGACGGCGAACCTCGATCGACTCGGCGTGGTGCCCGGTGCCGAGGTCTTCGCGAGCCTGCAGTGGTGGGACTGGTTCGGCGACTCGCCCACGCAGGTCGGGGACTGGTGGGGATGGGATGCGATCAATCCGGCGATCGGCGAGGAGATCTTCCAGCTCAGCGAACTCTGGTGGCAGCAGACGATCGCCGACGGTGCCTTCGCGATCATGATCGGCAAGATCGATGCCAACCGGATGTTCGCGACCGTGCCCAATGCCGGACCGTTCCTCAACACGGCCGACTCCATGCCCGCGACGATGCTGGTGACCATGCCCACGTACCCCAATCCGGCCATGGGTGCGGTCGTGTCGTGGAGCGGGCTCGATGACGAGGGACTGCGTGGGTGGTCGGCGCGTGCGGGCGTCTTCGATGGATCGAACGCCGCCTACGACCCATCGACGGGGCAGAACGGACCGCGAACGGGCAATCGCGGACCGGCCAGCATGTTCGACGGACACTGGGGCCCGTACTGGATCGCGCAGGGTGGGCCGGCGTGGACGGTGGGCGAGCAGTCGTGGGCCGGCACGTTCACGGTGGGCGGCTGGTTCCAGGGTGGAGAGACGCGTTTGGCCACGGGCAACGCGGGCGCCATCGCCGACGACGCCAGTGGCATGTTCGCCACGCTCACGCACGCGCTTCACGCGCCCGATGACCAGGGCTCACGCTGGGACGCGTTCGCGCAGTTCGGGTGGTCGGCGCCCGCGAGTGACGCGGCGGACCTCAGCCTGGCGGTCGGTGCGGTCTGTTCTTCGCCCTTGCCTGGTCGGCCCAATGACCAGTGGGGCGTGCTCGCGGGGGTGACGGAGTTCGCTGACGATCCGGCCGTCTACGTGAATCGGCTCGGATCGACCGGCGGAGCGGAGAGCGTGCTTGAGGCCTTCTACCTGATCTCGCTGCCGCACGGCATCACGCTGCAGCCCGACCTCCAGTGGATCGGCACGCCCGGCGGCGGCGATGGCGCCACCGTCGACGATGCGCTGATCGGAACGATCAGGATTCAGATCGCGTTTTGACTGTACGTCCGGCGTGCATCCCGCACGCAGCCGCCGTCGCTGGGCCGTGCGTACGGCTGCGCTGCTTCACCGCTTGGCCGCGCGCCGTGCTGACCAGACCGGGCCGTCGGGGAACGTGTGTGCATCCAACGAAGCTCGCTTCATCGTGATGCCATAACCGGGCGCCGTCGGCGGCATGTAGTGGCCGTTGCGGACGACGCAGGGCGACTCGAAGTGCTCATGCAGGTGGTCGACCCACTCGGCCACGCGACCTTCGTGCGAGCAGGCGATGCGCGCGTGATCGACCATGATGAGGTGGTTCACGTACTCGCACAGCCCGACGCCGCCGGCGTGCGGGCAGCAGGGGACGCCGAAGCGCTTGGCCAGCAGCATCACCGCGAGCACCTCGTTCACGCCGCCCAGCCGGCACGCATCGATCTGGCAGAAGCGGATCGCCTCGGCCTGAAGCAATTGCTTAAAGATCACGCGGTTCTGGCACTGCTCGCCGGTGGCCACGCCGATCGGCGCGACCGCGCGGGCGATCGTGGCATGGCCCAGGACATCATCGGGCGAGGTCGGTTCCTCGATCCACCAGGGATCGAACCGTGCAAGGTGGCGCATCCACTCGATGGCGACCGGCACGTCCCAGCGCTGGTTCGCATCGACCATGAGCTTGCGGTTCGGCCCGATCTCCTCGCGCACGATCGCGCAGCGACGGATGTCATCCGCCAGGTCCGCGCCGACCTTGAGCTTGAAGTGGTTCCAGCCCGCGGCGATCCCCTCGCGGCAGAGCCGGCGGATCTTGGCATCGTCGTAGCCGAGCCAGCCGGCGCTGGTGGTGTACGCGGGATAGCCGTGCGCCTCGAGTTCCGCCATGCGCTCGCGCTTCCCGGCCTCGCCTTCGCGCAGGATTGCGAGCGCTTGCTCGGGCGTGAGGGCATCGGTCAGGTAGCGGAAGTCGATGCACGCCACGAACTCCTCGGGCGTGAGCTCGCAGAGCAGGCGCCAGAGCGGCAGGCCGCGCTCCTTGGCCCACAGGTCCCACACGGCGTTGATGACGGCCGCGGTGGCCAGGTGCAGCACGCCCTTCTCCGGGCCGATCCACCGCAGCTGCGATTCGTTGGTGAGCGCGCGCCAGAAGCCCGCAAAGTCCGCCGTGATCGACGCGAGCGAGCGGCCGACCACGAAGGGCTCGAGCGCGCGCACGGCGGCGACGCAGACCTCGGTGCCGCGACCGATCGTGAAGGCGAGGCCGTGCCCCTCGAGGCCCGCGGCATCCGTGCGCAGGATCACGTAGGCGGCGGAGTAGTCCGGGTCGGTGTGCACGGCGTCGGAGCCATCAAGATGGTCGCTCGTGGGGAAGCGGACATCGAGAACCTCAAGTGACTTCATGGTGGGCATGGTCATGGCGAGGAGGGGGTCGTTTCGGGAAGGCCGTAGAAGCGTGCACAGGATGCACCGAGCACCTGCTCGCGGTCGGCGGTGCGCATCCCGACCAGCAGGTCCTGCGTGATCGTGTCCCAGTGGGCGTAGCTCGAGGCGCCGAGCACGACCGGCCAGTCGCTGCCCCACATGGTGCGTGATGGGCCGAAGGCTTCGAGCACCGGGTCCACGAATGGCCGCAGGTCGCGAGCCCCGGCGCCGGGCTTGGCTTCGGTCAGCGCGCCGCTGAGCTTGATGTACGCACCGCGCTGCGCGAGCCCCTGCAGTCCGCGCAACCACGGGCCTGATTCGGGCCAGTCGCGACCAAGGGCGATCGATGGCTTGGCCATGTGGTCGACGACCACGCGCAGCGTCGGGTAGCGATCCATCAGGCGCGCGATCGCGCCCAGCTGGTGCGGTCGCACGAGCGCATCGAAACGAATGCCGTGCGTGGCCATCCACGCGAGCGCAGGCTGGCAGCGTGCATCGAGGATCCAGCGGTCATCCGCATGATCCTGCAGCATCGGACGGATGCCGACGAGCGGGCCATGCGTGCGCAGGCGCGTGAGGTCGGCGATCGCGGTCGGCGAACGCAGGTCGACCCAGCCGACCACGCCCTCGATCCATGGATGCTGCCGCGCCAGGTCGAGCAGGAAGAGTGATTCCTCCACGCTTTCCGCCGCCTGGACCGCGATGCAGCCGCTGATGCCGCGGGCGAGGAGCTGCGGGCGCAGCTGGTCGGGCTCGAAGTCGTGCCAGAGCGCCGTCATGGATGGCGTGAGCCAGTGGTAGTCGCCACGCGAGGGCCGCCAGAAGTGCTGGTGGCTGTCGATGCGACGGTGGGTCATGGCGCCGCATCCGGATCGGCGGGCAGCGGCGTACCGCCGTGGTCGCTCGATTCGTACAGCGCCTCGACGAGCTGCATGGAGCGCCACGCATCATCGAGTGGACTGATCAGGGCTGCATCCTCGCCGGCGACGAAGCGCTGGAGGTTGCACATCGGCCCACGGAACGCCGTGGGGAACCACGAGCCGACGAGCGGCACGGTCCGCCAGGGCTGTCCATCGAGTGCGACCTCGAGCGCATCGGGCTGCCCAACGGGATAGTCGAGGTTTACGCCCATGCGCGCCACCGCGGCGCCGCGCGTGCCCTCGACGCGCAGCTCGCTGGCTTCGTGGCGCGGGCCGTGCGCGTGGTGGTGATTCATCGAGAGCGTGCAGCGGATGTGCTCGCCGAAGTCCAGGATCGCGCTTGATCGCGTGGCCGACAGGCCGCCGCTCTCGGGGTGAGGCACCGCCCGCGCCCAGACCTGGCGCGGCTCGCCCGCGAGCGATCGCAGCAGGTCGAGGTAGTGGATCGAGTGCTGCGTGAACTCGATCCGCTCGAGCGACTTCAGGAACGGCCACTGGTGCCACGGCATCGAGCACGTGACGCGGACCTCGAGGTCGGTCAGCGTGCCGAGTGCGCCCGAGCGCACGAGGTGCGCCAGGGCGATCATCGATGGTGCGAAGCGCAGCTGGAAGTTCATGGCAGCGCGCAGTCCGCGTTCGCGCGCCAGGCGCCGCAAGCGCGTGGCATGTGCGAGATCCAGCCCGAGGGGCTTCTGCACGAGTGCAGCGGCTCCGACAGGCAGTGCAGCGAGCACGTCGTCGAGCGCTTGCGGCGGCACCGCGACGTCGAAGATCGTGTCGGCATGCCAAGTGGATGGTGCAAGATTGGCTGCAGCGCGGTCGATGCCCCAACGGTCGACCAGCGCCTTCGCGTGGTCGAGATCAGGATCCACGATCGCCTCGACGGTGAAGCCAAGTGCGCGGTACGCCGGCAGGTGCGCATCGGCGACGATCGAGCCGGCACCGATGATGGTGATCGGCCGCGGTGTCATCGGCAGGGGCCACGCCTGAGGCAGTGCACCAAGGTCGGTGGTGGTCGAAGCGCTCATCCTGCACCCCGGCGCTCGAGCCGTGCAGCGTGCCAGCGGCGCACCAGTTCATCCGCCGCCACGCCAGCCAGCAGCACGGCACCGATGACGGCGAACTCCAGCTGCGAACCAAGCCCGAGCAGGTTGATCGAATTGCGCAGCACCTGCAGGGTGGCTGTTCCCAGCACGATGCCGACCACGCTCACGCTGCCGCCCCGCAGGCTGCAGCCGCCAAGCACCGCAGCGGCGATGGCGTAGAGCTCGTAGAAGTTCCCGAAATCGCTTGGCTGCGCACTGCCGACATCGAAGATGAACAGCATGCCGCCGAGCCCGGCGAGCAGGCTGCAGGCGACGTAGGCGCCCGTGACGAGTCGTGCCGTGGGGATGCCGCTGTAGCGCGCGGCGGCCTCGTTGCTCCCGGTCGCCAGCAGCCACCTGCCCCAGACCGTTCGCGCGAGGAAGAGCGCCGCGATCACGGCAAGCACGACCAGCGGGATGGTCGTCGCCGGCAGGCGGAAGGTCTCCAGTCCGGGCAAGGGGATGCGCCCAACCGCGATCGACCGCAACTCGGCGAATTCGCCTTGGAAACCCTGCGATTGGTCGCCGGTCATCCAGCGCGCGATGCCGCGGTAGAGGAGCAGCCCGCAGAGCGTGACGAGGAACGGCTGCAGCCGGAGCCGCGTGACGAGCAGGCCGTGCGCGAGCCCGATGAGCGCGGACCCCGCAAGCACAACGGGGACGACGGTCCACGGTGACCAGCCATGCTCGATCAGCAGCCAGGGCACCGCGATGCCGACGAGGCACACCACCGAACCGAGCGAGAGATCGATGCCGCCGGTCCCGATCACGAACCCCACGCCGAGCGCCAGGATCGAGAAGAGCGCCGTGCGCTGCACGAGGTTCATCAGGTTGTACGCCGTCAGGAAGTTCTTCCCGTAGAGCGCCGTCACGATGCACACCACCAAGAAGATCCCGAGCAGTCCCCAGTGCTTCCTCATCGTGCACCCTCCAGGGCGCCGCCCGTGGCCAAGCTCATGATGGCGACGTCGGTCGCCGCTTCGCGCAGGAACTCGCCCGCGATGGCGCCGTCATGCATGACCAGGATGCGGTCGGCCAAGAGCAGCACCTCTTCCAGGTCGCTTGAAGCGAAGAGCACCGCGCAGCCGGCCGCGGCGGCCGCGCGCACGGCCTCGTGGATGTCGTGGCGCGCACCCACGTCGACGCCGCGGGTCGGCTCATCGAGCAGGAGCACGCTCGGCTCGACCGCAAGCCACCGGCCGAGGATCGTCTTCTGCTGGTTGCCGCCCGAGAGCGTCTGCACGCGACGGGCTGGATCGGTCGGCCGCAGCCGCAGCCGCGTGATCATGCCACCGACGACCTCGCGCTCGCCAGCGTGGTCGACCAGCCCAGCGTGTGCGCCGCGCGGCAGCCAGGCCATGGAGATGTTCGTGCGCACGGGATCGAGCGTGAACAGTCCGTGGCGCGCGCGATCCTCGGGAACGATCGCCAGACCACGGGCGACGCGCTCGGCGATGGTGCCCGTGAGCGGGCGGCCATCGAGGCTGATGCTGCCGCTGGCATGGCCGAGGCCGGCGATGGCCTCGAGCAGCTCGGTTCGACCCGCACCGACGAGGCCCGCGAGCCCCACGATCTCGCCGCGCCTGACCGTGAGCGAGACCGGTCGCCGGCGACGGTGTGCGCTGATGAGTCCATCCACGGCAAGGCGGGTCGAGGCGTCATCGAGCGATGGCCGCACGGTCACGGGCGGCAGGTCGCGACCGACCATCAGCCGCTCGATCGTGCTGCGGTCCATCGTCGAGCGGTCGAGCGTTCCGGCCATTCGTCCATCGCGCAGCACGAGTGCGCGGTCGGCGATCGCGAGGACTTCATCCAGGTGATGCGACACGTAGACGACCGCCACGCCGCTCCGACGCAGTTCATCCAGCATCGACAGCAGCCGTTCGGTCTCGCGTGCACTCAGGCTCGAGGTCGGTTCGTCGAGGATGAGGATGCGCGCGTTGGCACTCAGCGCCTTGGCGATCTCGACGAGCTGTCGCTGCGCGATCGGCAGGCTGCCGCAGAGCGTCGACGGGTCGAGGTCGAGCCCCACACGCGCGAGCCATCGTCCGGCCTCGGCGCGCATCGAGCGCGTGTCGAGCCAGCCGAAGCGGTGATGCTCGCGGCCGAGCAGGATCGCCCCGGCCAGGTCGAGGTTCTCGGCAAGGTTCAGTTCCTGGTGCACCAGCGCGATGCCGGCCTGGGCGGCATCGGCCACGCTGCGCAGGCGCAGTTCGTGCGCGTGGCCATGTCCATCGACCTCTTCAAGCGAGCCGGAGCTGGGCGCGAGCACGCCCGACAGGATCTTCAGCAGCGTGCTCTTGCCGGCACCGTTCTCGCCCACGATGGCGAGCACTTCTCCGGCGCGGATGTCGGCATCGATCCCATCGAGCGCCGTCACGCCGGCAAAGCGCCGGCCGATGCCGCGCGCACGCAGGATCGTGCGGACTTGAGGAGCGCTCGCCATGGATCGGACTGTACCCGCGGGCCGGGGCGATCGGCCTCGACGGCGCGGCTTCAGCGGGGCAGGACTCCGGCCTTCAGCCGGATCACTTCGCGGCCTTGCCCGCGGCGAGCTTCGCCTTCAGGTCCGACCAGAAGGCATCGACGTTGTCCTTCGTGATCGTGCGCGCGGGGATGTTCATGACCCCATCCTTCGGGATCGCGTCGAGCTTGCCTTGGGTCAGCGCGTGGAGCAGCTTGATGCTCTCGTAGCCGTAGCCGTAGGGATCCTGCACCACGGTGCCGAGCACGATGCCCTCGCGGATGCCCACGAGCACGTCGGCTCCCTCGTCGAAGGCGGCGATCTTGATCTGGCCTGCGCGACCGGCCTGGCGGAAGACCTCGACCGCGAGGACCGAGTTGTATTCGAAGAGCCCCGTGACCAGCGCGAGCTTCGGATAGCGCGTCATCACGTCCTCGATGTTGGCCTTGGCCTTGGCGCGATCGAAGGAGTCGGTCCACGTGCCCACGATCGTGTAGCCGGCCTCGGTGAACGGCTTGGTGTGGTCATCGCGGCGCTCGGCATCGACGCTGCGGCTGAGCAGGCCATCGACGAAGCCCTGCCAGCGGCGCTTGGCGTTGTCCTGCTCGAGCCGGCCGATGAAGATGGCGACCTCGCCGCCGTTGGGCAGGCCCTTGCGAGCGAGTTCGCCGCACTGGCGGCCGGCGAGGTAGTTGTCCATGCCGATGTAGCAGAGGCGCGCCGAACCCGGCGCATCGCTGTCGTTGGTGATGAGCAGGGCCTGCTCGGCGATCTGGTTCAGCACCTCCATTTGGTTCTTGGGATCGATCGGGCTCACCGACACGCCGTCGATGCCGCGGATCACAAGGTCCTCCAGCATGCGCTTCTGGTCGCTGAGGCCCGCACCTGGGAAGACGACCGTGACCTCGCAGCCAAGGTCCTTGCCTGCGGCGAGCGAGCCGGCCTTGGCGATCGTCCAGAAGTCGGCGACGCCGTTGCTCACGAACGACAGGTGGGGCGACTTCATCGGCTGCTTGGCGTAGCCGGCGATGCGTTCCTTCTGGGCCGCGACGAGGTCGGCGGCAGGGGCGATGGCCATGGCCGTGCACAGCGAGAGGGCGGTGGCGAGGACGGCGACGGTGCGATGGATCGTCATGCCGCGCAGCCTAGCGCAGCAGGGGTAGCCTGCACCCATGACGAACCTGCCGACCGATCGTCGTGACTTCGTCCGCACCGCGAGCCTGCTCGCTGCCGTTGGGCCAGCACTGGCCGCCTGCGCATCGCCGCCGGCGACGGGTGCCCAGTCAGCGCCTGCGCCCGCTCCAGCTCCAGCTCCAGCTCCTCTTCCGCCGCCCGGCCGCCCGATGGGCCGCATCAACGTGGGCATCGTGGGCTACGGCAAGCGCGCGAGCGAACTGCTCGATGCCTTCATGGATCATCCCGGCGTCGAGGTCGTGAGCGTGGCTGAAGTCGTCGATGTTCGCCGCGACGAGTGCATCCGGCGTGCGAACACCAAGCGCGGCCGCACGGTGTGCACGGCCGCACGCTCGTGGCGGGAGCTCGTCGCGGATCCCAACGTGGATGCCGTGATCGTGGCGACGCCCGACCACTGGCACGCCGAGCCTTCGATCGCCGCATGCCTGGCCGGCAAGCACGTCTATTGCGAGAAGCCGCTCTCGCTCACGCTTGCCGAGGGCCGTGCGATCGCGGCAGCCGCGCGCGCGACGGGCGTGACCTTCCAGGTCGGCTCGCAGCAGCGATCGGAGTTCAACCACATGTTCGCGACCGCCGCCGAAGCGGTGCGCAACGGCCGCATCGGCACCGTGAAGCGCGTGCTCGCCGGCGTGGGCCCGATGGCCAAGCCGTGCGACCTGCCAGAGGAGCCGCTGCCGCCGGGCATCGACTGGGATGGCTGGCTCGGCCAGGCGCCATGGCGCGGGTTCCATCACGAGCTCTGCCCGATCGGCATGCATGGTCACTATCCAGCGTGGCGCAACTACGCCGAGTACGCCAACGGCGGGCTTGCTGATTTCGGGGCGCATCACTTCGACATCGCGCAGTGGGCGCTGGGCATGGATCTGTCGGGCCCGGTGAAGATCACGCCGCCGGCGGACGGCGCGCGCACGGGCCTCGTGTTCACCTACGCCAGCGGCATCGAACTCGTGCACGGTGGCCCGACCGACTGCACGTTCATCGGCACCGAAGGCACGATCGAGGTCTCTCGCGGGCATCTCAAGGCCTACAAGGGCGAGGATCGCCGCGCGGATCCGGCGATGGAACTCTTGCGGCCGCCGGGGGCGGGCGAGGTCCGCTTGCCGCGCAACCGATCGCACGTGCATGACTTCCTCACGGCGATGGTGGATGGCCACGAGCCGATCTGCACCGCCGAGACGGGCCACCGCACGGCCACGCTCTGCCACCTCGCCGTGATCGGCTACACGATCGGGCAGCCGCTCTCGTGGGACCCTGATCGCGAGGAGTTCACGGGCCCGCATGCGGTGCGGGCGAACGCGCTGCGGGGCCGAGCGGTCCGACCGCACGCGTGAACTTCGCTGTCCGGCGAGGACGGCGGGCGACAATCCCCGGGACCATGAGGACGCATCGATCCTTCGCGTGTGCTGCGGGTTCGCTGGTGCTGCTGCTCCAGTTGGGGTGTGCCGCGCTGGCGCAGTCGCCACCAGCCACGGCGACGGGAAGCACCGTGCCGGCCGCCGCGCCACCAAGTGCGACGCCATTGGTTCCGGCCCTGAGTGCGCCGAACGATCGGCCGCGGTTCCTCAATCCCGAACCTGCGCCCAAGCCAGCGCCGAGTGCCGAAGCGATCGCCAAGGCCATCGCGTACAGCGAGTCGAAGTCAGGCCGCGCCGTGCTCGTGATGAAGGATGGCGTCGTGATCGCCGAGCAGTATGCGAAGGGCTGGTCAGCCGATCGGCCGCATCCGCTGGCCAGCGGCACCAAGAGTTTCTCCGGCATCACCGCGGCGGCTGCTGTGACGGATGCGCTGATCACGCTCGATGAACTCGTGAGCGACACCATCACCGAATGGAAGGCCGATCCGCGCGCGAGCCGCATCACGGTGCGCGAACTGCTCAACCTGACGAGCGGGCTCGAGCCCAACAGCGAGTTGCTCGGTCGGCAGGGCTACGGCATCAAGGACCTTGGCGGTGCGAATGACCTGGCATCGCGACTCAAGGGCGGTGGGCGCGAAAAGGCTCCCGAGAACTGGTACGCCGCGGTCGTGAAGGTGCCGGTCACGGCCGAGCCAGGGCGCACGTTCCGCTACGGGCCGACGCACTTCTACGCGTGGGGCGAGTTCCTCACCCGCAAGCTCGCGGCGAGCTCGCGGCCAGAGCGGAACTACTGGGACTACATGCACGCGCGCGTGCTCAAGCCCGCGGGCCTCGATTTCCCCAAGTCGCGCTTTGCGCTCGACCAGCAGGGCAATCCCAACCTGCCGGGTGGTGCGCACCTGACTGCACGCGAGTGGGCGCAGTGGGGCGAGTTCGTGCGCCGTGGGTGCGCGGTGCGATCGGAGGCGGGTGCTGCGTGGACGCCCGTCGTCGACCGCGAGGCACTGGAGCAGTGCTTCATCGGCAGCCGCGCCAATCCTCAGTACGGGCTGACGTGGTGGCTGCTGACGGGCGCCGATGGCTCCGTGGCCAACGTTGGTGGCAGCGAGGGCGGCCGCCTGCGCAAGCGACTGGGTCGTGGCGAGCAGCCAGGCCTGGCTGATTTCGCGGCTGGCCAGACCGCCACGATCCCCGATGCCAACGGCACGCCGATCAAGGCCGTGATGGCTGCCGGCGCCGGCAAGCAGCGGCTCTATCTGCTGCCCGAGCACGGGCTCGTCATCGTGCGCTTCGCCGAGATGGGCCAGGCCGGCGCCAACTTCAACGACACGCAGTTCCTGAAGCTGGTGCTGGGGTTCGACGGCCGCGGTACCGTGCGTGGCCCCGATGCTCCTGACCGCCACTGACCTCGCGAAATCCCACGGCATGCGCACGCTCTTCAAGGGCGTGTCCCTGTCGATCGCCGAGGGCGACCGGCTTGCGCTCATCGGTCCCAACGGCGCGGGCAAGAGCACGCTGCTGCGCATGCTCGCTGCGCGTGAGGACCCAGACTCGGGCTCGGTGCGCACGCCGCGCGGGATCGTGAGCGTGTACGTGCCACAGCGCGATGACTTCCCGGAGGGCCAGACTGCACGCGAAGCCGTGGCGGCTGCGGCGCTCGAGTGTGCGCGCTGCCACGGCGATGAGCACGAAGCACTGGTGCTGGCTGGCGTCGTCCTCGGCAAGATCGGATTCGAGGAGGAGCGGATGGACGTGTCGCTCGCCACGCTCTCGGGCGGCTGGCGCAAGCGCTGCTCGATCGCGGCGGGACTCGCACGCGCGGGCGGCACGCCGGATCTGCTCCTGCTCGATGAACCGACCAACCACCTCGACGTCGAGGGCCTTGAATGGCTCGAGCGATTCCTGGTGAAAGGCGCGCAGGACATCCGCGCGGGGACGAGCGTCTTCGTCACGCATGATCGTGTCTTCCTCGAGCGCGTCGCCACGCGCGTGGGCGAACTGTCGCGTGCGTATCCCGGCGGCGTCTTCGTCGCCGACGGCGGAGTCGACGAGTTCGCGCGCCGCAAGACCGAGTTCCTCGAGGCCCAAGCGCGAGCGCAGGCCTCGCTGGCCAACGAAGTGCGCATCGACAACGCATGGCTCGGCCGTGGTGCGCAGGCCCGGCGCACGAAGGCCAAGGGGCGCATCGACGACAGTGCGGACCGTCGCGATCAGCTGGCCGAGCTCGCCAAGCGAAACGCCGCCGCGGCATCGGGTGGAGCGCGCGTGGACTTCACCGGCAGCGGGCGCCGCACGCGCCGGCTGATGTGGGCCGAGGGCATCTCGGTCGCGCTCGGTGGTCGCACCTTGTTCACGGGCCTCGATGTCGAGCTCGTGCCGGGCGACTGCGTGGCCGTGATGGGCCCCAACGGCTCTGGCAAGACCACGCTCCTGCGCACGCTGGTGGGGGAGCGCACGCCTGATTCCGGGACGGTCGGCCGAGCCGACCCAGCCCCGCGCGTGGTCACGCTCTCGCAGCAGCGCGCGGAGCTCGACGGCACGATGACGCTGAAGGACGCGATCTGCCCGGTCGGCGACAAGGTGCGCTTTCGCGACGGCGAGATGCACATCACGGCCTGGTCGCGCCGATTCCTCTTCGATGACGACCAGCTGCTGCAGCAGGTGTCGAGGCTCTCCGGCGGCGAGCTGGCACGCGCGCACATCGCGCGCATGATGCTCGAGCCGGCCGACGTACTCGTGCTCGACGAACCCACCAACGACCTTGACCTGCCCACGCTGGGCGTGCTCGAGCAGTCGATCGAGGAGTTCGACGGTCCGGTGCTCCTGGTCACGCACGACCGTGCCATGCTCGAACGGCTCGCCACGCAGGTCATCGTGCTCGGCGGCCCGGGTGGGCAGTCGGCGCAGGTGGCCGATCTGGATCAGGCGCTGCGCGCGCTCAAGTCGTTCGAAGCCGCCGCCGAGTCGCTTGCGCCGCGGGTTGCAGCGCCGCGTCCGGCTGCCGTGAGCGCGCCGGCGCAGCCGCAGCGCAAGAAGCTCTCCTACAACGACCAGCGCGAGTATGACGCGATCGAGGCTTCGATCGCTGCTGCGGAGCTCGCTGCGGCCAAGGCCGATGAGCACATGAACGAGCCGTCGCTGCAATCGAACCACGTCGCGTTCCGCAAGGCCTGCGACGCGTCGGCCGCGGCGCATACCGAGGTGGCCCGGCTCTACGCACGCTGGGAAGAGCTCGAAGCGAAGCTGCGCTGACCGCGGGCAGCTCAGGGCGGCCCGCCCGCGTCCGATCCGTCTCAATACGGTACGCAACGATCACGAATCATCAGGCTCGATCACGGCCCGGCACGCACATCACGAATCGTCAAGCACCGTCACTGGCCTGCAGGGCGCTGTCCGCGTCGAGGCGGCTGTGCGGGCGCATCGGCCGGAGCGGGCTCGTGGTCCTTGCTCGGCTCAGGCCCCATCGGGCCCGTGCGGTACTTCTGCAGCGCCTGCTCATACTTTCGCTTCATCGATGGATCGGTCTCAAGCCGCACCGCGCGCTCGCCGCTCGTGACGGCGGCCTCGCGGTTGCCCTTCGAGTAATTCGCCAGCGCGAGGGTGTCCGCGGCGCGGGCATCCTCGCCCTTGCCCAGGGTGTCGGCGGCGATGGCCAGCTCCATCGCGAAGTCGAGGTCACGGACCTTCACGAACGGCGTCTCGAGGATCGCCCGCGACATCGCCCGCAGCGTCTCCATCTCGGTGGCGCGGGCCTTCGCCACCGCGCGGCCGAACGCGTAGCCCTGCTCGACCTGCTTGGCCAGGCCGATCATGATCAGGAACCGCTGCGATTCGTACTGCCCGGCGCGCTCGGGGATCGCCGCGCGGACGTTGTCGAGGGTCTCGAGCAGCGGCTGCCAGTCGCCGGAGCGGTCACACCAGCGGATCATCGTGTCGGTCGCGTTCTTCGCTCGCGCGACGTTGCTCTCGGTGACGGCATCGGCCAGCTCCGAGCGCGGGTCCCACGTGCCGGCGAGCAGCGCATCGAGGACCGGCCGGCTGACCTTAGGGTGGCCGTACCACTGCACGACGCCGTCCTTGATGATGAAGAACCGCGGGGTGGAGGTGCGGTACGTGCCGTGCTGGAAGAGCGCGAGCACGCTGCGATCCGGGTCGGCCGTGATCGCGCAGGGGAAGTGGTCAGCGACGCCGGCCTTGCCGTACCACGCGCGGACCGCATCCGGCTGCTCGTCGGTCGTCGCGATGAAGCGCACGCCCTTGGCCCCGAAGTCACGCATGACCTGCTCGATCAGCGTGGCGTACTCCTTGCAGTGGCTGCAGTCGGTGCCGAAGAAATCGACCACGTAGATGACGCCGGGCGCCCAGGCGGTTTCCGGTGCGCCCACGATCCAGTGATCGAAGGCAGGGAAGGCGGCGCGAACGCCGGGCTTCATCGGCGGATCGACGCGAGCGAAGGCCGTCGATGGCTTGGGCGGCAGCGGCGTAGCGGGGCGCGCGGGCTGTGCAGGCTTGCTCGGCGCAGCCGTCGGAGTTTGAGGATCCGCGGGCACGCTGGCGACGACCGCCAGATCGACCACGCCCTGGCCCTCGATCACGAAGCTCACCTTCTTCGTGAGTTGCTCGCCGCGCTGTGATTCGCTGGGCTTGAGGGTGACGACCGCCTCGGCGCTGGCGCCTGGCGCGATGGGTTCGGTCGGCCAGGTCGATGTGGTGCACGCGCAATTGCCTGCCGCGGTGACCACCTTCACGGGCTCGCTTCCGGTGTTGCGAAGGAGGACCGGCATCGACCGCTCCGAGCCGAGCGGAATCGAACCCAGGTCGAGCGTTGCTGGCTCGATCACCACGGTGATCGCAGCCACGTGCCGGCAGATCCATCGCAGGAGCGGGCGAGCATGCATGGCCAAGAGGCTACCGCGAGGGGGCTCGCCCACGATCAATCCTGCGCGGTGGCTTCGATGAAGTCCGGGATCAGGCCTTGGGCGCGGTAGGCCGCCAGCGTGCGCGGCGGAAGCCGGTCGAACCGCCCGATGCGCCCGCGGCATCCGCGCTCGCCGCAGTTGCAGCCCATGGTCCAGACATCATCGGCACCCAAGAAGGTCGAGTAGTCGTGCGTGAGCTCATCGCCCACTCGAATGGTGCGCAGCGCGACGACCAGCAGTCGTCGGCCCTCGCGGAAGAGGGCCGTCGCCGGCCGGCACGAGTGGTTCGCGAATGCGCCGGGCCGCGAGCCCGGATCGAGGTACGACTCCGGCCCGAAGCGAATGCAATTGGCCGCGCGCCGCGGATCGCGGTCCCACATGGACCAGACCGCGGCTGCCGACACGATGCGGCCACGCAGGTCGAGGATCACGGCATCGCGCTCGAATCGCTGCAGGGCCACGAGGCCCCGGCCGTTGCGCACGGGCCGGACGGCGAAGGGAGGATCGGTCGGCATCGGGCACGGAACCTACCCGGGACACTGATCATCGTCACGCATCCTTGACTGCGTGTTCGCACGGTCTGCATGCATCGGCCGTGGAATCCCCTCATGCCCACTCATGGACAGATCCGATCCATCGAACCATCTGATCGACTCGCCGAACGCTTGGCGTTCCTCCGGGCTCTGCTGCGTCGCGGCACGACGATCGCCAGCGCCACGCCATCGAGCCGATGGATGTGCCGCGAGCTGTGCCGGTGGGTCGATCCGACGCGGCCGCAGCGGATTCTCGAACTCGGGGCGGGAACCGGCGTGGTGACCCGGACGATCCTCCACCGCATGCACTCCGGCAGCGCGCTCGTTGCGGTCGAGTTGCTCGATGATTTCGCGCCGTTCCTGCAGCGCGGGTCCGATCGCGCGACGATTCTCTTCGGCTGTGTGACGCAGCTGCGGGAGCGACTTGAGGCAGCGGGCCCGTTCGACCTCGTCATCAGTGGGCTGCCGTTCCCGAGCCTTCCTGAGTCCGCGCGCCGCGCCGTGCTGTCGATCGTGGCAGCCGCCACACCCGGTGCCACGTTCAGCCAGCTGACCGAGCTTCCGATGCTCTACCGTGGTCTCTACCGACGGTATTTTCGCACCGTCCGATTCAGGTTTGTGGGACTCAACGTCCCGCCCGGTGGCGTCTACCACTGCACGGGTGCCCGTGCGATGCGAGTGTGGTAGTACCACGACATGTCGTCGTTCGCACCCCCTCCGCCGATCCCGACGGAACGCCACCACGGCATCGATGCGCTGCGCGGCAGCATGATGCTGCTGGGTGTCGTGCTGCATCTGGCGATCAACTACGTCGAGGGACCGGAGGATGGCACGTGGCCCTTCCGCGATCCGGCGCGCAGCCCGCTGGCGGGCCTCGTCGTGCTCACGATCCACACCTTCCGCATGCCGGTCTTCTTCGTCATGAGCGGCTACTTCTCGGCGATGCTCATCGAGCGGCGTGGTGCGTGGGGCTATGCCCGCAACCGTGCGCAGCGGATCCTGCTGCCCTCGGTCGTGTCGTGGTTCGTGCTGTTTCCCCTGACGATGCTGGCCTTCGTCTTCGTGCGGTTGCAGACCGATCAAGTCGACGACGCCACACGGGCCGCGCTCTTCGCAGCCGCGATCAAGCATCCGTGGGTCAATCCGGTGCCGATCCACCTCTGGTTCCTTGAGGTGCTGATCATCTTCCAGCTCATCTCGCTGCCGGTCGTCGCTGTGGCCGCGATGGCGCCCGGTTCGCTCCGGTCGTTTGCGACGCGCGCACGGCATGCGCTCCTCATGGGTCGCGCACGCTGGCTGCTCGTTCCGGTTCTCGCCGCGCTCACGACGATCACCATGCTGCCGATGCACCGTCCGGGCATCGATACGCCGCATTCGTTCGTGGTGTCGCCGGCCATCCTGGCGTGCTACGCGCTGTACTTCGTGGGCGGCTGGTGCATCCGTCGAGAGGCGGGTACGGTGGAGCGGCTCGTGAGGACGGGCTGGTTGCATCTGTCGCTCGGCCTTGGCGCGTTGGTGGTCGCGCTCGTCGCGGCGATCGCGTGGTTTGCCGTCACGGGACACGGGCAACGGCCTGCACCGATGCTCTTGGTTGCCGCGCAGGCCACGAGCGCCGTCGCGTGTTGGCTGCTTGTGCTTGGCCTGATCGGTGTGGCCGAGCGGGTGCTGGCGCGACCGAGGCCTGCCATCCGGTGGCTCGTCGACGCCTCGTTCTGGATCTACCTCGTGCACCTTCCGCTGTGCGTGGTCGTGCCATGGATCGTGAGCGGGGTGCCCGCCGGAGCGCTCGGCAGGTTCTCGATCTCGTTCGTGATCGTGTCCGTGCTCCTTGTGCTCAGCTACGAGGCGGTGCTGATGATCGTGGCGCCGCGGCGTGGGTCCTAGACTGCCCGGGTGGACCAGGCCGCCCCGAACGACGAACGCCGCACGCTGCCGATCGGCGGCATGTCGTGTGCCGCGTGTGCGCTCAAGATCGAGCGTGGGCTCGCCGCCGTACCCGGTGTCAGGAAGGCGAGCGTCAACTTCGCCAACCGTACGGCGACGCTCGAGTGCGATGAAGGGGTCACGTCGCAGGTGCTCGCCCAGGCTGTCGAACGACTGGGCTATCACACCATCGTGCCGCGCGATGGCGACGATCCGCGCGCCGCCATGGTGGCCGCGCGCGAAGCAGAGGGATGCGACCTGAAGTCGCGGATGATCGTGGGCATCCTGCTCGCGGCGCCAGTCGTGGCGATCGCGATGACGCATGGCAGCGTGGCGTGGCTGCACGGCGCGTGGACCGATTGGGTGCAAGCGGTCTTGGGCACGGCGGCGATGGCCGTCTGCGGTTGGCCGTTCATCGTGCGCGCCTGGCGGCAGGCCATGGTCGGCACGACGTCGATGGACACGTTGGTCGCGCTCGGCAGCGGCGTGGCGTGGCTCTGGTCGATGCTGGTCCTGCTGGTTCCATCGATCGCCGACATGGTGCGCGATGCAGGCGCGGCCGAAGCGCACGGCGCGCCGGTGCAGTTCGAGGCAGCGGCATCGATCGTCGTGCTGGTCACGCTGGGCAAATGGCTCGAATGGCGCGCCACGCGCTCGGCCAGCCACGCGATCGAATCGCTCGTGGATCTTGCTCCGCCACGGGCGGTGGTGCTTCGCGGTGGGACCGAATGCGAGATCAGCGCGACGGAGGTCGCCGTGGGGGATCTCGTCGTGATCCGCCCTGGCAGCCGCGTGCCGGTCGACGGCACGATCGAGTCGGGGCGATCGAGCGTGGATGAATCGATGCTGACCGGCGAGCCGATGCCCGTCGACAAGGCCCCTGGCGATCGCGTGCTCGGCGGAACGGTCAACGGATCGGGTGCGCTGCGCATGATCGCCAAGCAGGTGGGCAGCGCCACGGTGCTTGCGCAGGTCGTGCGAGCGGTCGAGGATGCGCAGGGAAGCAAGGCTCCGATCGCGCGATTGGCCGATCGCGTCAGCGCGCGCTTCGTGCCCGTGGTGCTGGCGATCGCCGTCCTCACGGCGGCGGCGTGGCTGCTGCTTGGGCCCGCCGAGGACCGGGTTGCCCGAGCGATCGTGGCGATGGTCTCGACGCTGATCATCGCGTGCCCATGCGCGATGGGGCTCGCGACGCCCGCGGCCATCATGGCCGGTACGGCGGCGGCGGCGCGCCGGGGCATCCTCGTCAAGGGCGGCGCAGCGCTCGAGGCGCTCGCGTGCACGACCACGATCGTCCTCGACAAGACGGGCACGATCACCGAAGGTCGACCGCGTGTCTCGAGCGTGACCGCGTTCGCCGGATCGACCGAGCGCGAGCTGATCACGGTCGCTGCGTCGGTCGAGCGATCAAGCGAGCACCCACTGGCGCGGGCCATCGTCGCCGCCGCGGATGAGCGGGGGATCCTGCCCAAGCCCTCCACCGAGGTCGTTGCCCATCCGGGGCAGGGCGTGGAGGGCATCGTCGGTGGCCAGCGCGTTCGCGTTGGGACGCCAGTGTGGCTCGCGACGGTCGGAGTGTCGGTGCCGACCACCGAGGACGACGCCTCGTCGATGGCCCTCGTCGCCGTGGACGATCGCGTGCTTGGATCGATCCAGCTCCGCGATGCATCGCGTCCAAGCAGTCGAGCGGCCGTCGCCTCGCTGCGAGCGCTTGGCATCGAGCCAGTGATGCTGACCGGCGATCGTGCGGCTCCGGCCAGGGCGATCGCCGCCGAGGTAGGGATCGATCGCGTGATCGCGGGCGTGCTGCCGCATGACAAGGCGGGCACGATCATCGAACTGCAGCTTGGCGGCGCGCGCGTGGCCATGGTGGGCGACGGCATCAACGATGCACCTGCACTCGCGCAGGCCGAGGTGGGCATCGCCATGGGTTGCGGTGCCGCGATCGCGCTCGAGGCCGCGGACATCACGCTGATGCGCGGGGACCTTGCTGCGCTGCCGATCGCGGTGCGTGCTGCGCGCCGCACGCTGCGGACGATCAAGCAGAACCTGTGTTGGGCCTTCGGCTACAACGCGGTGATGATCCCGCTGGCCGCCGGCGCGCTGTGGCCGTGGACCGGCTGGATGCTGCCGCCCATGCTCGCCAGCGCGGCCATGGCCCTCAGCAGCGTCAGCGTCGTGCTCAACAGCCTGCGGTTGCTGCGCCGAAGCGGGTGAGGGCGCCGGGCCTTGGCCTCGTCGCGCTGCACGTGCTCATGTCGCTTCGCCACCCGCCCACCCGAACAACCCCACCAGCCGCTGGATCGTGCCGTCGCTGCCGCGCGACGCAGGCCCGCTGCATCTGGCGCCCGGGTCGTACGATCGTTGGATGCGCATCGCTCTCGTCACCGCACGCGAACTTCCACGGCCCGACGGCGATCTGCCCGCGCTTACGGTGGCGGCGTCGAATCGCGGTTGGGCGTGCCAGGCGCACGTGTGGGACGATGCAGCCGTCGCGTGGAGCGAGTTCGATGCGGTCCTCGTGCGATCGACGTGGGACTATCTCGGCAAGATCGATGCGTTCCGGCGCTGGATCGACTCGACTGGGGCACGGACCTTGCTCGTGAACCCACCCCGGACGCTGCACTGGAACCTGCACAAGCGGTACCTGCTCGACCTCGCGGCCCACGGCGTTCCGATCGTGCCCACGACGCTGCTGAGCCCCGGCGAATCCCACGACTGGCACGAGACCTTTGCCCGCCATGGCGAACTCGTGCTCAAGCCCGCGGAGAGCGCAGGTTCGTTCGGCACGATCCGCGTGGCAGCGGGCGATCGTGCTCGAGCAGCGTCGCACCGGGCGGAGCATGCGAACCGCGAACTGCTCGTGCAGCCCTTCCTCCCGAGTGTCATCGATCGAGGCGAGACGAACCTCGTCATGATCGCTGGCTCGTTCTCGCATGCCGTCCGCAAGGGAGCGCGGTGGTCAGGCGAGCCGGAGCAGTCGCGGGGTCTGGTCGAGCCCACCGCCGAGGAACTCGACGTGGCGCAACGCGTGCTCGACGCGACGAATCGGCTCGGTCATGGCGTGCCCGCCTACGCGCGGGTGGATCTGGCGATCGGCCGATGCGGCCAGCCGCTCCTCATGGAGCTGGAGCTCGTCGAGCCGTCGCTCTTCCTCGATCGTGCGCCGTCAGCGGCGGACCGCCTGCTCGATGCCGTCGCGTCGAGGGTGGCCCCGAACTGAGCGGTGCGTGACGCACGTGGGCGCTGGGCGAGGACGGCGCACGCCGCGTGAGGCCGCGGCCCCGGTCTGCGCGCGATCAGCGCCGGATCTGCTGCGCGGAATCCATCGCGATCGCCGCGGCGTGATCCCACGGCACGGCCGAGAGTTCGATCTCGGGATTGCGCTCCTGGAAGAATCGCACGGGCCAGTGATCGCTGAAGAGCACGACGCCGCGGCCGCGGTCATCCCATGCAAGGCGCGATCCTTGCGGGGCATCCGGCAGTTCCATCTCGCGCTCCTCGGCCATCATCGGCGCATCAAGGCCCTTGCGGCGCCACCACCGCGTGATCTGCCACGGTGCGCTCTCGAGCCGGCTCTCGGCGCCGTACTCGCCCTTGAGGCGGTGCGCCATCACCTCGAACTGCAGCGGACCGACGGCAGCGAGCAGCGCGATCTTGGTGCCGCTGCCGACGGTCTCGAACTTGCGCGCCACGCCCTCGCGCAGCAGCTGCTCGAGACCGAGGTTGAACTTCTTGTAGTTCCCGGGCTGCGGGTTGTGCAGGTACGCGAAGCACTCGGGCGTGAACTCCGGGATCTCGTCGAAGACGATCGTGCGGTCGTCGGCGAGCGTGTCGCCGATGCCGAAGAGGTCATTGCCGACCAGGCCGACCACATCACCGGCGACGGCGTGGTCGACCGTCTCGCGCTGGTTGCCGAAGAGCTTGGCCGCATTGCCCAGCCGCACGCGCCGGCCGCTCTGTGCATGCACGACCTGCATCTCGCGCTCGAACGAGCCCGAGACCACGCGCAGGAACGCGATTCGATCGCGGTGCTTGGGATCCATGTTCGCCTGGATCTTGAAGATGAAGCCGCTGAAGCGCGGATCCGACGGCTCGATGCGCCCCGCACGGGACTGTCGCGCCGTCGGCGGGCTGCTGTCGCGCAGGAAGCCGTCGAGCAGGAGCTGCACGCCGAAGTTGTTGATGGCGCTGCCGAAGTAGACGGGCGTCACGCGGCCTGCGAGCACGGCCTCGCGGTCGAAGGCCGCGCCGGCGCCGCCGGTCTCGTCGAGCATCTGCACTTCCTGCAGGCTCTCGGTGTGGGCATCGCTGTCGAGCCTCTCGAGCAGGCGCGGATCGTCGATCCCGCCGACGGTCGAGGGCGCCACGAAGGCACCGCCGCTGGTGCGCTCGAAGAGGTGCATCTGGCGCGCCGCACGGTCGTAGACGCCGCGGAAGTTGGCGCCGGTGCCGATCGGCCAGTTCACGGGGTAGGCGCCGATGCCAAGGATCTTCTCGAGCTCGTCGACTAGGTCGAGCGGGGGACGCGTCGGCCGGTCGCACTTGTTCATGAACGTGAAGATGGGCACGCCGCGGCGGCGGCAGACCTCGAAGAGCTTGCGTGTCTGCGCTTCGACGCCCTTGCCCGCATCGATGACCATGACCGCCGCATCGACCGCGGTGAGCACGCGGTAGGTGTCCTCGCTGAAGTCCTGGTGGCCGGGCGTATCGAGCAGGTTGACGCGGTAGCCCGAGTAGTCGAACTGCAGCAGCGTGGAGCTCACCGAGATGCCGCGCTGCTTCTCGAGGTCCATCCAGTCGCTGGCCGTCGCACGGCGATCCTTGCGGCTCGTCACCGAACCCGCGAGGTCGATCGCGCCGCCGTACAGCAGGAACTTCTCGGTCAGCGTGGTCTTGCCGGCGTCAGGGTGCGAGATGATCGCAAAGGTGCGGCGTGGAAGGTCGGGCTGGCTCATGGCGAAGGGCCGATCAGGGTACACGGAACCTTGCTCCGGCTTGAGGGGTGAGCCACGGCTGACGCGTAGACTTGGAGACGCACGGGCGGACGGCATCCGACGAAGATGGCCCCCATGCCGCAGCACCGGGGCTGCGACCTGCAAGCCAATCGTGGAGGCCCCATGCTCGAGTTCCACTCAGCCAACACCCGTGCCGTCAATCCCGAACGTGCCGTCCTCGAGGCCATCGAGCTTGCCACTGGCTCGTCGTCGCCTGCGTGCGGGCTGGTGTTCATCAATGCCTGCGTCGGCCATGACGTGGCCACGCTGTCCAAGGTCGTGCAGGCGCGCTGCCCGGGCGCCCGTGTGCTCGCTGCGTCCTGCGCCGGCGTGATCGGCCGCGAGGGGCCCGGCGAGTCGCTGCACGACATCGCGATCATGTGCGTGTCCGGCGAGGGGTTCGCCGTCTCGCAGGTCGATGGCCTCTTCGGCGACAGTTCGTTCGACAAGGGGGTCGAGCTCGCGCGCGGCCTGCTCGGCACGCCGCATCCGGTGCGCATGGTCTACCTGCTCGCGTCCGGCATCGACATCGCCAACGATCGCATCATCCAAGGGATCGAGTCGGTGCTCGGTCCCGACGTGGTGATCTTCGGGGCGACCAGCTCCGACCAGATGCAGGGCGTGGTCACCTATCAGGCGATCGATGGCGTGCGCTTCCAGCATGCGGCGTTCGCCGTGGGCATCTGGGACCCGACGCTCGCCTTCGAGACTCAGGCGAGCCACGGCTTCATCGCTGTCGGTCCGACCATGACCATCACCAAGGCCCGCGGCAACCGCATCATCGAGCTCGAGGGCGAGCCCGCATGGACGATCTTCCTGGAACGGCTCGGGCTCGGCCCCAACGCGATGGAAGGCGACACGATCCCGATTGGCGCGCTGGCCGAAGAACTGCCGCCGGCGATTGCTGCCGAATACGGCAATGACCACATCCTTCGCGCGGTGACGCACCACACGGCGGCCGGCGAGTTGATCTACGCCACCGATGCGGTCGAAGGAACGCAGCTCTGGCTGACTGTTCGGGATGAGGATCGCATCTTCAACGATATGGATCGCATGATGGAGTCGATGTGCGCCAGGCGGCCCGGACTTGCGCCCATCGCCGTCTTCCATGCCGACTGCCTCGCACGCGGGCGCCTCCTCTTCAACCGAGTGATGAAGGA
>CAMDAQ010000003.1 GCA_945888705.1 Singulisphaera sp. GP187 | reverse complement strand
TGCGGCAAGGCGCTTGGCGCGGTGCCCACGACGACGGTCGGCTACGAGAAGATGTTCAATCCCTCGGTGCTCGCAGCGAAGACCGAGCAGGGCTTCGTCGACTTCATCCTCGATGCGCAGCCGGAGCCGCCGCTCTACTTCGCCCGCATGAAGCGCGACAACAAGATTGGCCCGCGCGTGCTTGGCATCGCTGGCGGGGGCGGCATCCCCAAGCCTGCACGTATCGGGCTTGATGGGCTCAAGGCCATCGATGGCTCCAAGGTGGCGATCATCGACACCCGGGCTTGGACGGCGTTCAAGGCCGGGCACCTGCCGGGTGCGCTGCACCTGCCGCTGGCCTCGACCTTCAACACCGATGCGGGCTCCCTGATCGCCGAGGACGAGCCGATGCTGCTCATCGTCGAGGCCGCTCGGCTCGACGAGGCGGTGCGCGACCTGATCCGCGTCGGCCTCGACCGCTTCCACGGCTGGTGCGAACCCAAGGACATCGAGGCCTTCGCTGCCGCCGGCGGTGCGCTCGCGACGACCAAGGAGGTCAGCGTCGACCAGGCACAGCGCATGATCGGTGGGCAGCAACCGTTCGTGCTGGATGTGCGTCGCGCCGCCGAGCACCGCGAGGGCGCGATCGATGGTGCGCTGAACATCGCGCACACGCGCTTGCTCTCGCGGCTTGCCGAGGTGCCACGCGATCGCCACATCCTGGTGCACTGCCGCAGCGGGGCGCGCTCGGCGCGGGCGTGCTCGCTGCTCGCGCGCCATGGCTACGACTGCACGAACATGGCCGGCGGCATGCTCGCGTGGGAGAAGTCCTGCCCGGTGGTCGTGCGGTAGCCGCGGCTAGCATCGTCCCCATGCACGACAGCCAGCGGCGCTTCATTGACTTCATGGTTGATGCCGGGGTGCTCACCTTCGGCGACTTCACCACCAAGAGCGGTCGCAAGACGCCGTACTTCGTCAACACGGGCCGCTACCGGTCCGGCGTGCACCTGGTCGAGCTCGGTCGGGCCTACGCCGATGCGATCGAGCGCTCGTTCCCGGGCGGGTTCGATTGCCTGTTCGGTCCTGCGTACAAGGGCATTCCCTTGGTCGTGGCCGTGGCGATGGCCTTCGCCGAGCGCGGCCGCGAGGTCGAGTTCTGCTTCAACCGCAAGGAAGCGAAGGACCACGGTGAGGGTGGCGTGCTCGTGGGCCGGAGCCTGAAGGACGGGGACCGCGTGCTGATCGTCGAGGATGTCACCACCGCCGGCACGTCGATCCGCGAAACCGTGCCCGTGCTGCGCGCGGCGGCGCGCGTGTCGCTGGCGGGCCTGGTGGTCTCGGTCGACCGGCAGGAGCGAGCGAGCGAGTCATCGACTCGCACGGCACTCGCCGAGGTCGGCCACGAATTCGGCATGCCGACTGCGGCGATCGTCACCATCGACGAGGTGGTGGAGCATCTGGGTTCGCGCCTGACCGATGCCGACCGCAGCCGCATCGCTGCGTACCGCGCGCAGTACGGTGCAGCGGCGCAGTAAGTCCGGATGCGTCCGATCCACGCCTCGCGCTACCGTGTGCGCATGATCGCCACGAGCCTCGCGTCGACTCTTGCCATCTCCGTTGTTGGAGTGCTTGCTCCGCCTGTCGCTGCATCGATCGTGCTCGCCCTGGCTGCGCCCGCCCACGCCGCGCCGCCGACCGAAGCCGAGCAGGTGGCGCTCTGGGCCAGTGACCGCGACGCGCGCATGGCGTGGTGGCGCGATGCGCGCTTCGGCATGTTCATCCACTGGGGGCTCTATTCGCCGGCAGGCGGCTTCTGGGATGGCAAGCGCTACGAGCAGCACTATGCGGAGTGGATCCAGCACTGGGCCGCGGTGCCGTGCGCCGAGTACGCACGGCAGATGAAGCCGCGCTTCGTGCCGGATGCGGGCTTCGCGGACCGATGGGCCGAGCTCGCGCAGGAAGCGGGCATGTCCTACGCCGTCATGACGTCGAAGCACCACGACGGCTTCACGCTCTTCAACTCGAAGCAGCCGTACTCGCTGGCGAACCCGGTCGCGGGAGGCACCAACATCTCGCCCCAGGGCCGCGATGTCGCGCGCGAGTTCGCCGACGCGATGCGTGCGCGAGGCCTGCGCGCCGGTTTCTACTACTCGCTCCTCGACTGGCAGCATCCGGATGCCTACGAGATGGCGCTGCCGGCGTACCCCAAGGATGGCCACGCCCGCGACCACGAGCGCTACAAGGCCTACATGCGCGGGCATGTCGAGGAGCTGCTCTCGAACTACGGCCCGCTCTCGACGATCTGGTTCGACTATTCCGACCAGGTGCATCAGGGCGCGGCCTGGGGCGCCGCGCAGCTCATGGCCGACATGCGGGCCAAGCAGCCTTCGATCCTCGTCAACAACAGGCTCTTCTTCGGCCTCGAGAACAAGAACGGCGACTATGGCACTCCCGAGAAGTACGTGCCGCCCACCGGCCTGCCCGGCATGGACTGGGAAGTCAACCATACGCTCAACGAGAGCTACGGATTCAGCGCGCACGACATGAACTGGAAGGACACGGGCACGGTCGTGCGGCTCTTGTGCGACATCGTGTCGAAGGGCGGCAACCTGCTGCTGAACATCGGCCCCGACGCGCAGGGGCGCGTGCCTGAGGCGGCGCAGAAGACGCTCCGGGGAGTCGGTGCATGGATGAAGGTGAACGGCGAGGCGATCAGGGGCACGACGGCGAGCCCGTTCCAGCGGCTGCCGTGGGGGCGAGCGACGCAGAAGCCCGGCACGCTCTACCTGATGGTGTTCGACTGGCCTTCCACTGGCGTCCTGCGGCTGCCGATCCGGAACTGCGTGCAGGGCGTCGATGTGCTTGGCACGAGCGCGACATGCAGCTTCGCGGCCAAGGACGCGGACGAGGGCACCATGCTCATGCTCCCGCTGGCGGTCGACCCTCAGTGCACGGTGGTGCGCGTCCGCTACGAGGGCACCATCGATCCACTGCCGTTTGCGATCTTCCCATCGGCTGATGGTTCGATCACCCTCACGCCGCATGATGCGACGCTGGAGGGGCCGTCGATCCGCGTCGAGCGCGTGGGCGTGATCGGCGATGTGACCCACAACATCGGCTACTGGCTCGATCCCGCAGCCACGGCCACGTGGCCGGTTGCCATCGGTGCCGCTGAGGCCGGCACGTATCGCGTCCAGGCCGAGCTTGCCTGCGCTGACCCGGCTGCCGGCTCGATGATCCGCCTGCAGGCCGGGAGTTCGACGACGTCACCCGATGTGGCCGTGCCGCCGACGGGCGGGTGGCAGTCCTACCGATCGGTGGACCTTGGATCGCTCGCCTTGTCGAGCGGCTCGCATGCCTTGGTGCTGCGCGCGAGCACCAAGGCTGGCGAGGCCGTTGCCAACGTGCGGTCGATCCGGCTCGTTCGTTCGCCCTGATGCGGCGAGAGGCAGGATCCTGTCAGGATCGCGGGCGGTCCGTCTGGAAGACCCGGCGTTCGGGCATCGTTACACTCCTGTGTTCGGTCGATGTCAGACGCCACGCCCTCAACCTGAAAGCGACTCCACCCCATGGCTTCCAGCTCCATCAAGGAAACCCTCGAGAAGTTCGACCTGCGCGACGCGGATCTCCGGCGCATCCGTGCGGCAGCCCCCATGCTCGTGCCGCAGCTCGACGACTTCATCGCTGACTTCTACGACTGGATGTCCAAGCACCGCGAATACCAGGTGTTCTTCGCGTCGAACCCCACACGCCTGGAGCGGGTCAAGAAGCTTCAGCACGCCAACTGGGTGACCTTCCTCCAGGCCGAGATCGACGAGTCGTGGATCGATGCCCGTCGCCATGTCGGTGCCGTGCACGCGCACATCGACCTGCCCAACGAGATCTACTTCGCGGGCATGTCGGTCTCGAACAACCTGATGGCGGACCGCATCCGGGGACTCGGCAGCAAGGTCGGCGAGCCCGAGGAGACCATCAAGTCGATCTCGAAGCTCATGTTCCTCGATTCGTACATCGTCATCGAGGAGATCGCCCGCATCAACCGCGAGAAGATCTCCGCCAGCTCGAAGGCGCTTCTGGAGATGTCGACCCCGGTGACCCCGATCTGGGAGGGGATCCTGCTGCTGCCGCTGCTGGGCATCCTCGACTCGCACCGTACGCAGGACGTGATGAGCAAGACGCTGGGGAAGATCGCGGAGACGCGTGCCAAGGCGCTGGTCCTCGACATCAGCGGCGTGAGCGCGATGGACACCGCGGTCGCCAACCAGCTTCTCAAGATCACCAAGGCCACGCAGCTCATGGGCTGCGAGACGATCCTCTCCGGCCTGTCGCCGGCGATCGCGCGGACCCTGGTTGAGCTGGGTGTCAACATCGGCGAGGTCCGCACCACCGCAACCCTGCGCGATTCGTTCGAACTCGCGCTGAAGACCATCGGCGGCGACCGCCGCCCGGCACCGCACGGCTGAGGCTCGCTGCATGTCCGACGCGGCAGCGAGCCTTGTCACCGGCACCAGGGTCGGTCCCGCGCTGGTCGTGACCCTCGGTCGTGACCTGGGCGGGGCCGCCATGGAGCAGCTGACCAAGGTGGCGCTCGATGGGGTCCAGCACGGCGGTGCCACCACGCTCATCGTCGATGCGTCGGGTGTCCCGTTCATGGATGCGACCGAGTTCCGGGGCCTGCGACAGGTGCTGCGCATGGCGGGCCTGCTCGGTGCACGGACGATGCTGGTCGGGCTGCAGCCCGGCATCATCATGCACCTGATGGATTGCGATGCGGACACCAGCGGCCTGCAGGCGATGCTCGGCCTTGAGGAAGCTCTGCAGTCGATCGACTCCACGCCGGAGGCGACCGGTGCGTGAACTGCCGGCCACGGCGGTGTCGTTCCCCGTCCGGGACCACGCCGACCTCACGGTCGGCATCCAGCGACTTCGTGCTTCGGGCGTGCTGTCCGAGGCCGACGAGGTGCAGCGGGCGATGATCGTCACGATCGTCTCCGAGCTGGCCACCAACATCGTGAAGTATGCGGGCAGGGGCATGATTCGTGTGACGCGGACCGACCAAGCCGATGGCGTCGACGTCGACGTCTGGGCCGAGGACCATGGCCCGGGGATCGTCGACACCGAACGGGCCCTCAAGGATCACTTCACGACCGGGACGAGCCTCGGGCTCGGGCTTCCCGGCGTGCGTCGCATGTCGGACCGCTTCTCCATCGAATCGGTACCCGGCGCCGGCACCCGCGTGCATGCGCGCAAGCGGATCTCGGGCGGCCGGATCGAGTCGTCGATGCGCTCCATGCCCCGAAGCGGTGCAGCGAGCCGCGGGCTGGAGCGGTCCACGCCACTCTGGGACATCGGGCTGCGCGCGCGGCCGGCGCCCGGCCAGCATGATGGTGGTGATCTCGCCTTGGCCATCGGCCTCGACGATGGTGTGCTGCTCGCGATGATCGATGCGAGCGGTCACGGTTCCTTCGCCAAGGCCGCGGCCGAGCAGGTCCGGTCACGGCTCGATCGTGCCGAGGCCAGCGAGCTTCCGAAGTTGCTCCAGGCATGCCACGAGAGCCTCGAGGGTTCGCGGGGCGCGGCGGTGGGGCTGCTCTTCGTGAGCGCCACGGACCGGACGGCGCGCTACATCGGGGTGGGCAACACCGGTGCCGCTCGGGTCGCTGGGGCGCCATGGCGGCCCATCTCGAAGGATGGTGTGCTTGGAGAGCGGCTGCCGACCCCCTTCGAGCAATCCACGACCCTCGCTCGCGGTGACTTGATCGTGATGTGGACGGATGGAGTCTCGGGGCTTCCCGGCGCGCTCACCGTGCGCGATGCGTTCCGGCCGGCCCAGGAGCTTGCCGATGACATCGTGGCCAGCCGCGGCCGCAGCCATGACGATGCCGGCTGCATCGTGCTGAGGTGGGAGCCATGATGCACCTCGCCGACTTCAACCTCCGTCGGGCAGCCGATGTCGATGGTGCACGCGCCAAGATCCACGAGTGCATGCTGCTGCTGACCGGCGATCGGCAGTGTGCGTCGCAGGCGGCCAGCGCCTTCAGCGAGGTCGCCAGGGCGCTCGTGGGTTCGGACACCGTCCGCGTCGAGGTCTCGATTGGCCGCATCGGCGAAGCAAGGGCGCTGCAGTGCATCATGGTGACGGAGCACCAGCCGCCCGCCCGGCTGGGTGCTGATCGCCATGACGAGATGCACTGGCGCGTGGTGCGGCAGTTCGATGCAGGAACCTCCTGGGTCCCGCACGGGATCATGGACCGTCTGCGTTCAGTGCTTGAGACCAAGTCGCATCAAGAGCTTGTCGAGGAAAACTACCGACTGCTCCATGACAAGACGACGGCGCTCAACCGGCTCTCGCTCGCCCTGAGCACGGTGCAGGATGTCGACACACTGCTGGTGATGCTCCTGCAGGAGGCGGGTCAGGCCTTCCATTGCGAAGCCGGCAGCATCCTGCTGGCTGAGGAGGGGGAGCTGGTCTTCCGGCATGCACTGAATGCGGATGCATCGTCCCGGGAGCGCCTGCTGGTCCGAGCCGGTGATCCAGTCCGCCTGCCGCTGGACCGGACCAGCATGGCGGGCGCAGCTGCGCTCGATGGCCTCGTCGCCGTGGCGGATGCCTACAACATCCCCGAGGATGCCACGTTCTGCTTCAATCCATCCGTGGACCGCATGATGGGATTCCACACCCGTGCGGTGGTCTCCGTGGCGCTCAACAGCAACCACAATGAGCTGCTTGGCGTGCTGCAGCTGATCAACCCCCGAGATCCAGAGACGCTCCGGCCCATGGAGTTCTCCGGCCAGGACCAGGCGCTGGCCATGAACTTCGCGAGCCTGGCATCGCTGGCGCTCGAGCGGTCGAACCTCACGCGTACGCTCGTGCTGCGCATCATGGGCATCGCCGAGCTCCACGACCCGAAGGAGACGGGCGCGCACATTCGCCGGGTGTCGCAGGTGGCGACCCGGCTGTTCGTCGCGTGGGCAAGCCAGCGGGGCTGGAGCGAGGAACGGATCCTGAAGGAGCTCGACGCACTCAGGCCAGCTGCGATGCTGCATGACGTGGGGAAGGTGGGCATCTCCGACGTCATCCTCAAGAAGCCCGGTGCGTTGACCCCCGAGGAGCGCACGGTGATGCAGTCGCATACGGTCATCGGTGCCAAGAGTGCGCTCAAGGGGCAGCGCACCGCGCTGGATGCTGCCATCAGGGACGTGACGCTCTACCACCACGCACGGTGGGACGGCACGGGTTACCCCACGCGCGCCGAGATCGCTGCGGTGCTGGAAGAGCTGGGCGAGGATGGCTCGCGGGTGCCAGAGCCCCGGGGCGAGGGCATTCCCCTTGCTGGACGGCTGGTGGCGATCGCCGATGTCTTCGATGCCCTGATGTCCCGGCGTGCCTACAAGGAAGCGTGGAGCCCGGCTGATGTCCGGGATGAGTTCGAGCGGATGTCTGGACTGCACTTCGACCCGGAACTCGTCCAACTCTTCCTCTCGGACTTCGACTCGTATTGCGCGATCCATGCCGCGATCGCGGGCTGAGCATCGCCCATGAATCCGTGGCAACCCACCCTCCGCGGACCCGTCGTCAGCCTGCGTCCGATCGTTGCGGCTGACCTCGATGGGCTGCACGCCGCGGCCAGCGACCCGCTCATCTGGGAGCAGCACTCGGAGCGCAATCGCCACGAGCGCGCGGTCTTCGAGCGGTTCTTCAAGGGCGCGCTCGAGTGTGGCGGTGGGCTGGTCATCGCCGAGCGCGATGGAGGCCGGATCATCGGTTCCAGCCGTTACTACGACTGGGACCAGGCTGGATCGTCGGTCGTGATCGGCTACACGTTCCTCGAGCGCGCGCACTGGGGCGGGCGCACCAATGCCGAGGTCAAGGCGCTCATGCTCGGCCACGCGTTCGAGCATGTCACGACCGCGTGGTTCCATGTCAGCCCGGGCAACCTGCGTTCGCAGCGGGCGCTCGAGCGCATCGGCGCGCGGCTGGATCGCCGCGAGCAGGTGCCCGTCGGCGGCGTGCCGAGCGATCGGATGATCTACCGGATCGATCGGGCGGGGTAGGCGCGTCTTGCGGCTCCGCACCGGCGGCAGGCAACAGAAACCATGCAGATTCGTCATCAGTTGACGAATTTGCATGGTAGCCTTCGACACCATGCTCGACCGTCCTGCGCACCGTTCCGCCATCCTCCGGCTGCTGAGGAACTTCCAGGCCGTGGCCATCCTCGGCGCGCGGCAGGTGGGCAAGACCACGCTGGCCCAGGCGGTGGCTGCGTCACAGGGCAAGCCGTCACGGATCTTCGATCTCGAGACGGACCGTGACCTTCGGCTGCTGCAGGATCCGGAGCCGGTCCTCGCGCCTCTTCGGGGCCTCGTCGTGATCGACGAAGTGCAGCGCCTGCCGGCCTTGTTCCGACCGCTCAGGCCCTTGCTGGATCGCCGGCCGCTGCCTGCCAGGTTCCTGCTGCTGGGGAGCGCCTCGCCCGACGTTGCAGCGTGGGGAAGCGAAAGCCTGGCAGGGCGGATCGCGTATCACGAACTCGGTGGCTTCGGACTCGATGAGGTGGGGGCCGATCGATGGCAGAACCTTTGGCTTCGCGGCGGCTTCCCAAGGTCCTTCACGGCACGATCGGAGGCGGCCAGCATGGAATGGCGGCGGTCGTTCGTGCAGACCTATCTTGAGCGGGACGTGCTCGACGCTGGCCTGCGGATGCCTCCAGCAGAGCTCCGACGGTTCTGGCAGATGCTGGCACACTGGCATGGACAGCGCTGGAATGCATCGGAATTCGCTCGCGCCTTCGGCTCATCGGAGGCCACGGTGCGTCGATGGCTGGAGACGCTCGAAGGGTTCTTCGCGATCCGGCTGCTCCGTCCGTGGCATGCGTCCATCGCCAAGCGCCAGGTCAAGGCACCAAAGGTGTACATCCGTGACTCGGGATTGCTGCATGCCCTGCTGGGCATCTCCAGTGCTGCCGAACTCCGGGAGCGACCACAGATCGGTGCATCCTTCGAGGGATTCGTCGTCGAGCAGGCCATCCACATCGCCGGAGCACGTGCCGGTGAAGCCCATCATTGGGCGACCCCGCAGGGTGCCGAACTGGACCTGATGCTGGTCAGGGGTGACCGCCGAGTTGGCATCGAAGTCAAGTGCACCGATGCGCCGGTCGTCACGCGCTCGATGGAGATCGCCCTGCAGGATTTGCGCTTGGACAAGCTTTGGGTCGTTCACCGGGGCGATCTTCGCTTCAAGCTTCGACCCGGCATCGAGGCGCTCCCGGTGTCGCAGCTCCACGCGCTCTCGGGCGCGCTGCAGCGGTCACGCACATCGTGACCTGCGGATCCGCAGCTCGATCGCCGCGAGCAGGTGCCCGTCGGCGGCGTGCCGAGCGATCGGATGATCTACCGGATCGATCGGGCTTGACGAGCCCTCACTGCCCCTGCGGGCGGCTGACGGCTTCCATCACGCGCTCAAGGTTGAAGCTGCCGGGCTTCTGTCGCGGCGGGAACTCGCGGAAGCTCTGCAGCCACCGGCTGACGTATGCGCCCGCCGGCGCAATCATGAACATGCGGTCGAGGTACCAGCGCTGGTATCCCATCGCGTTTTCCTCGCGAGCGCGCTCGAAGGGATCCATGCGCAGGTTGGTCAGCAGCGGGGCACGCAGCTGCACGAAGGGCTGCTGCCACACCTCAAGGCCCTCGGCTTCCTGCAGGAGGAAGGTCGCCTTCCAGTTGCCGTAGCGCAGCGCAGCCACGCTGCCGTCGTCGGTCCAGTAGATGAACTCCTGCCGCGGCCAAGGCTGCTCGCCCTTCAGCGCCGGGATCAGGTTGTAGCCGTCGAGGTGCACCTTGTAGGTGCTCTGGCCAACGGGCTGGCCCTTGCGCAGGTCGTCGACGACCGTGCCGTTGCCCGCCGCGGCCAGCAGCGTGGGCAGCATGTCCTCGTGCGCGGCGATGTCGTTGACCACTGATCCGGGCTTGATGGTGCCTGGCCACCGGATCATGCACGGCACGCGGTATCCACCTTCCCACTGCGTGTTCTTCTCGCCCTTGAACATCGTGGTGCCGCCGTCGGGCCACGTGAAGGTCTCGGCGCCGTTGTCGGTCGAGTACATGATGATGGTGTTCTCGAGCTGGCCGAGCGCTTCGAGCTTCGCCAGCAGCACACCGATCTGACGGTCGTGCTCGACCATGCCATCGGCATAGATGCCGAGTCCGGTCCTGCCATCGACCCCCTGGGGGAGGTGGGTGAAGATGTGCATCTTGGTCGAGTTCCACCAGAGGAAGAAGGGCTTGTCGTCCTTCGTCGCGCGCTCCATGAAGTCCATCGCCTTCGCGTTGACTTCCTCGTCGATCGTCTCCATGCGCTTGCGCGTCAGCGGTCCAGTGTCCGTGATGCGGCCATCGCCGAAGCTGTGAATGACCCCGCGTGGCCCGAATCGTGCCTTGAACGCTGGATCCTTGGGATAGTCGGGGTTCTCGGGTTCCTCCTCGGCATTGAGGTGATAGAGGTTGCCGAAGAACTCATCGAAGCCATGCGCGGTCGGCAGCATGTCATCTCGGTCGCCAAGATGGTTCTTTCCGAACTGCCCCGTTGCATAGCCCTGCGCCTTGAGCAGCGTGGCGAGCGTCGGGTCTTCCTTGCGCATGCCCTCGGGGGCGCCGGGAAGACCTACCTTCGTCAGGCCCGTCCGGATCGGGGACTGACCGGTGATGAACGCCGCACGGCCGGCGGTGCAGCTCTGCTGGCCGTACCAATCGGTGAAGACAGCGCCTTCACGCCCGATGCGGTCGATGTTGGGCGTTCGATAGCCCATCATGCCGAGGTTGTAGGCGCTGATGTTGAACTGCCCGATGTCGTCACCCCAGATGACGAGGATGTTGGGCTTGCGCGCGGGCTTCTGCCGCGAGTCGGCCTCGGCGCAGGCCGGGGTGATCGCGGGGAAGAGCACGGCGATCACGATGGCGACGACGGCGCACGCCAGGCGGCTCATGGTGATCGGTCCGGAGAAGAGGATCGAGGGCTTGGGTTGGGTCATGCTTTGCCTTGAAGAATGCTGCACCGGTCGGCGCGAATCCTACCTACGTCCGACGGCTGGGGCGCCGACCCGTGTCATCAAGGTGTCGAGGTTTCTCACGAAGCCCGCGCGCGACGCCGCTTCGCTTCGATGCGTGCTCGCGGCGGCAGCTTGATCTCGGAAGCCAGGCCGACGGCCGCCAGCAAGCGGATGAACCAGTACGTCACGTCGAGTTCACGCCGTGACAGTCCGTGGCGCGCCGATGCTGGAAACGCATGGTGCGTGTTGTGCCAGCCCTCGCCCATCGCGAGCACGCCCATGACGGCGTTGTTGCGGCTCTCGTCGTGGCTCTCGAACGGTCTGCTGCCCCACAGATGGCAGACCGAGTTCACGCTCCACGTCACGTGGTGCACGAAGAACACGCGCAGCAGCCCGCCCCAGATCCACGCCATGAGCGCGCCCATCCACGTCCCCGTGACGGCGAAGCCGATTGCGGCAGGGATGAGTTGACCGAGGATTGCCCACAGTCCGAACCAGCGGCTGACTCGCGGCACGACGCGGTCCGCAAGCAGGTCGGGCACGTACTTGACCATGACCTCGCGCGGCAGCGTCTTCGCGAAGAACCAACCGAAGTGCGAATGCACCATGCCGCGCAGGGAGCCCCAGAGTCCCGCGCCGAACGCATGGGGCGAGTGCGGGTCGTCGGGTCGATCGGTGTGCTGATGATGCCGCCTGTGCGTGGCGACCCAGTTGAGGATCGAGCCCTGCACCGCCATCGAACCGATCACGCCCAGCACCACCGACACCACGGGCGCAGCCTTGTAGGACTTGTGGGTGAACAGTCGGTGGTAGCCCGCGGTGATGGCGAGCGTCGTGAGCACGTATCCGCCAAAGAAGAGAGCCAGATTGAGCCAGCTGAACGGTGTGTGCCACGCCAGGATGATCGCCGCGATGAGCCCAAGAAAGGGAATCGTGATCGCGATCAGGCTCCCGACCTGTGTTGCGACACTCGGGCGTTGCATCACCTCGTCGGGAAGTTGCGGTGCCTCGAGCGCAAGAGCAAGCACCACGGGGTCAGGAGCGACCGCGGTTGCGGGGGTCGGACGGGGTTGTGCGCTCGTGGTCATGGGTTCCTTCAGGGTTCGATACAGGCTGGACGGCCGATCCCTGTGGGACATGACGTCGAGGCGGCATGGTCGCTCATGGGGCGCTGCGCTGATCGTAGGCGGTGAGCGACTGAACGGGGTATCCATGTCTTACGTTTGGGAGGCGGAATGGTTCGCCCGCCATGGATGGCACAAGGCGAGAATCGGCAGTTCAATGTGCCCATGTGCCGATTCGCCACCTTGCTCCTCATGGCCAGCCTCGCCTGCGCTTGCTCCGCCCCGCAACGGGTGGAGGTCGTCGAACTCAGCGTGGCTCAGGCGCAAGCCGCCATGGCCGATGGCTCCTGCTCCTCGCGCGCCCTGACGCAGGCCTACCTCGACCGCATCGCAAGCGTCGATGATGCGGGGCCAACCCTCAATGCCGTCATCGAGGTGAATCCGCGCGCGCTGGACGAAGCCACTACGCTCGATCGCAAACGCGCGGCGGGCCATGTGCGAGGCCCGCTGCACGGGATTCCCGTGCTCCTCAAGGACAACATCGATGCCGTTGGTCTTGCGAACTCGGCGGGGTCGCTCGCGCTCGCGGATCACCGCCCGGTCGCCGATGCCTTCCTCGTGGCTCGGCTGCGCGAAGCGGGTGCCGTGATTCTGGGCAAGACCAACTTGAGCGAGTGGGCCAACTTCCGTTCGACACGGTCCACGTCAGGATGGAGCTCGCATGGCGGGCAGACGCGGAATCCCTACGCGCTCGATCGCAGCCCATGCGGCTCAAGCGCCGGCACGGGGGCCGCGATCGCCGCGAGCCTGGCCACGGTCGGGGTGGGCACCGAGACCGATGGCAGCATCATCTGCCCGGCATCGATGAATGGCCTGGTCGGCCTCAAGCCCACCGTGGGCTTGGTGAGTCGCGCGGGAATCATCCCGATCTCGATCTCGCAGGACACCGCTGGCCCGATGGGCCGAACGGTGACGGACGTGGCGATCCTGCTGAACGTGATGGCGGCGGTTGATCCTGCGGATCCTGCGAGCCCTCTCTCCACGGGGCAGCGGCCCGCCGACTACGCGACGGCCCTGCACGCCAACGCGCTGGCCGGCAAGCGGATTGGCGTGCTGCGCCAAGCGATGGGCTACCACCCGGGTGTGGATCTGCTCATGACGCACGCCATCGCCGCCGTGCGCGCGCAGGGTGCCGAGGTGGTCGACATCACGGTGCCGACCTACAACGCATGGAACGAGCATGAGATCACGGTGCTGCTCTACGAATTCAAGGATGGCCTCAACCGTTACCTGCAGCAGTCCGGCGCTCCCGTCGTCTCGCTCGAAGCGCTCATCGCCTGGAACCGCGAGCATGCCGACCAGGTCATGCCGCACTTCGGCCAGGAGCTGTTCGAACTGGCACAGTCCACCGGCTCACTGACGGACGCGGCGTACTTCCAAGCGCGCGACGAGGCAAAGCGTCTGGCAGGCAAGGACGGCCTGCTCGCCGTGCTCGCGAACGACCGACTCGATGCCGTGATCGCGCCCAGCACGTCGCCGGCATGGAAGACCGATCCCATCCTCGGCGATCACTTCGTGGGCGCGGGCTACGCGATGGCGGCGGTGGCGGGCACGCCAAGCCTGACCGTGCCCATGGGCGACGTGGATGGCCTTCCTGTCGGCCTGACCTGGATGGGCCGCGCCTACACGGAGGCCGATCTTCTCGGCTTCGCCTTCGCGTACGAGCAGGCGACGGCGAAGCGACGCGCACCTGGATACCGCGATCGCTGAGGTCTCGACGTGCTGGCGGACGGCGGCGCCTTCAATGCACCCGCTCAAAGCGCGTTCCCGTGAAGCGGAACACGCCGATCCCGCCGAACCAGAGCTCGCCATCCCGGTCGCGGGCGATCGTCATCACATCGGGCGTGGTCAGTCCATCCTTCGCGGTGAACTGCCTGAGTTCACGCCCGTCGTAGCGCCACGCACCACCGCCGATCGTGCCGATCCAAATGGAACCATCACGATCCTCGCCGAACGAGAAGGCGCGTTGCAGCGACCCATCGTGATTCGCCGCGTTGGAGGCGGTCAGCGGTGAGCCCATGCGCAGGGGGGCGTCGCCTTCTCCCACGAGCGGCGCCACGCCGAAGGTCCGGTCGCCATCGACGACCACCACGCCCACGCCGTTGTTGCCGATCCAGACCCGGCCCCGACTGTCCTCGAAGACGCCCCGCGCGTGGGGCACGCCTTCACCCGGACGCAATCCCATGCGCGTGCCGTCGATGACCGTGAACGATGTGCCATCAAAGCCAAACACGGCGTCGTAGGTCGCGATCCAGATCCGTCCGCCCTTGCCCTTGGCGAAGGCCGTCACCGAGTAGCCGGCGTTGGTCCGCAGCGCCGGGGGAAGCGGCAGCGGCAGGTAGGTGAGCGTTCCTTCGTGAAGGCGATAGACGCCAGCCTCACGCTCCTGCGCACTGAACCCGTGCGACTCGCTCGACTTGAACCACAGATCGTCGGGTTCAATCGCCCACGGAGCGAGCAGTGCGTGCTCGCCCGTGGCGTGCGGCGTCATCCGCGCGCCATCGAAGCTGCTGATGCCGAACCCGCAGTCGAACCAGATCCTGCCATCAGCCGACTCCTGGATCGAACGGACTTGGTTGTTGCTGAGTCCGTCGGCTTCGGTGAAGTGCGTGATGCCGGATGCATCGATCCGGCAGACGCCCTCGGCATGGCTGCCGATCCAGCGGTTGCCGTGGCGATCTTCGAAGATCGCGCGCACGCCGCCGTGGTGGAAACCCGGCCGCATGGGCGCGTACGTGAACGGAAGCAGTTCCGGCGCGGCGACGCCGCGTTCCGCAGCCTGCTGCATCGAACAGCCCGCAAGGACCGTGGCGACAAGCAGCGGCGCACGTCCCTTGGTCAGGGTGGTGAGCAAGGCCATGTGCTGGCACTCTACGGCGTGCAGCCTCCGCCACCCGCCCCGGTATGCATGCATCTGCATAGGATTTCATCATGCACCCCATCGAGGCAGCCATCGCGTCGTATGAGTCTGGTCCTGCGAAGCTGCGCGCGGCGTGCGCCGGGCTCGACCCGGCGAGCCTGAACCGCAGGATCGGCCCGGGCGAGTGGAGCATCATGGAGAACGCGGTCCACCTCCTCGACAGCGATCTCGCCTCCACGCACCGCATGCGCCGCATCGTTGCGGAGGAGTGCCCGCTGCTGGTCGCCTACGACGAGAACGCGTTCATCGCCAAGCTGCCCAGCAGCGAAGCGGATCTGGCCGACGTGCTCGATCTGTTCGAGGCCAATCGGCGGTTCACGGCCCGCTGGCTGCGCTCGCTGCCTGCCGAGGCGTTCGCGCGAGTGGGGGTGCACACGCAGCGCGGCAAGGTCACGCTGCTCGAGATTGCCCAGATCTACGCGAACCACGTCGATCACCATCTGGTCTTCGTGGCGCAGAAGCGGCGAAACCTCGGGATTTCAGCCTGAAGCGCAGAGGGAGCTTCATGGTTCTACAGCCTCGGCGGCTGACCACCATGCGTGGTAGGGTTCAGCATGCCCGCCGAACCGAGCCGTTTGCCTTGCCCCGTCGGCTCATCGATCGCGCGACCCTCGACCACACGGCCCTCGCGCATCCTGCTGCGCTATTGCGTGCCGATCCTCGCCATCCATCTGCTCGCGCTCCTTGCCTTCGTGCCGGCGCTCTGGTCGTGGACTGGCGTGGTGCTCTGCGTGGTGGGCATTCATGTCTTCGGCCAGACGATCACCATGGGTTACCACCGGTTGCTCGCGCACCGCAGCTTCGCCACGCCTCGGTGGTTCGAGCACCTGCTCGTCGTGGGCGCGATGTGCTGCCTCGAGGATTCGCCCGCACGCTGGATCGCCACGCACCGCATGCATCATGCGCATGCTGATGAGGAGGACGATCCGCACTCGCCGCTCGTCACGCTGCTGTGGGGGCACCTGGGCTGGCTGCTCATCCGCAACCAGGCCATCCACCAGTCGGGCAACTATCACCGCTATGCGCGCGACATCCTGAGCGATCCCTTCTACATGTGGATCGAGAAGCACCCGCTGAGCCCGTTCTGGATCTACCTCGCGCAGTGTGCGATCTATGCCGGGGCAGGATTCGCTGCTGCGCTCCTCTGGACCGATGTCCCCGGCGCCGCACTCTTTGCCGCCAGCGTGGTCGTGTGGGGCGTCTTGCTGCGCACCGTGCTCGTGTGGCACATCACCTGGAGCGTGAACAGCCTCACGCACCTCTTCGGGTACCGCAATCACGAGACCGGCGAGCACAGCCAGAACAATTGGATCGTCGCGCTCGTCGCGGCGGGCGAGGGGTGGCACAACAACCACCACGCCGATCCCGCGTGCTGCTCGGTGCAGCACCGCTGGTGGGAGTTCGACCTGACCTACTGGGAGATCCGCGCGCTCTCGCTCATCGGCCTGACCAGCGCCATCATGCCGCGGCGGAGCGTGCGCACAGCCGAGGCGTTGGCGCTGCGTGGCGAACGATCGCCGCATCCGTGAGCGCTGGGCGCCGTCGAAGCCGTCAGCTCGTGGCGATGTGACGCGCTCGCGCGTGTGCAAAGCCCAAGATCGCCGCGTCAATCGCGATCCCGACTGCGGTCACTCGCCGAGTGCCTCGGCGACGGCTTGCTGGAACACGGCTTCCTCGGGCTGGATGCCGGTCCACTGCTCGAAGATCTGCATCGCGAGCTGCACGAGCATCTCGACCCCGTCCACCACGGGGCAGCCGCGCTCGCGCGCGGCATGCAGGAAGGGCGTGATCCGCGGGTTCGTGATCACGTCGACCGCCAGGCAGCCCGCGGTGACCGTTCCCCAGTCCACCGGCACGGGCTCGAGTTCGGGCGCGCACCCGAGGTGCGTGGCGTTCATGAGCACCGTGGTGCCCTTCGGCAAGCGCACGGGTGATTCCCATGGCTGCCACTCGCAGGGCACGCCTGATGCCTTGCGTACGCGCTCGGCCACCTCGCGGCCCTGTTCCTCGCGGCGCGTGACCAGCGTCATGTGCGCGGCGCCGGCCCATGCGATCTCGATGGCCATGGCGCGTCCCGCGCCGCCCGCCCCCAGCATCACCACGCGCTGCCCCTTCAGCGGGGCGACCTTGGCGATGGCCTTCACCACGCCCTTGCCGTCGTTGTTGTGACCGATCAGCCGGCCGTCACGGATGGTGATGTAGTTGGCGGCGCCGATGGCTCGAACGTCATCGTCCAGTTCGTCGAGGAGCGGCATCACCGCCACCTTCCACGGCACCGTGATGCAGATGCCGCGGTAGCCGAGCGGCCGCAACGCGGCGACCGCGAGGGCCAGGTCGCGCTCGTTCGCGATGTCGTTCTTCCAGAACTGCCAGTGCAGGCCGTGGTGCGCGTACACCGCATCGAACATCCGGTCGATCGGGTTCTCGGCGACCGGGTGGCCAAGCATGCCGGTCATCTGCTTCTGCGGAGGGATCGAGTTCACCGTCGGATCCCCGCGTCCTGCGACACGGTTGCTGCCTCGTGTGGAGTCATGGCGGTGAGTCTAGAACCGGCACTCTGGGCGTGGCCGACCATGGCGGCCCCATGCGGCGCTGCCGGCTCCTGCCGATTCGAAGGATGCGGCGGCGCTGCCGGCTGACCTGACGCGGCAGGGTTGCACGAATGCACCGCTGCTTGTGCAGTGCTGGCGCGGGACCGCGGGCGAGGATGGTTTCGTCGAAAGCAGCGTGAAGGCTGCCCAGGACTACCTCGCATCCCCGGACCGCACGAAGCACCGCAAGGCCCCCGAGCGCTTCGCTGGCCAGGTGCGCGCCGGTGCTCGAATCCCCTTGAGGATGGCCGCCTACCCGCACTCGCCCCAGGCGCCGATCAGCAACGAGAGATCGGCCCCGCCGATGATCCCATCGCAATCGAGGTCGCCCAAGCCAGAACCGCCCCAGTTCGAGAGCAGGATGGCAAGGTCCTTGCCATCGATGGAACCGTCACCGCCGGACAGGTTGAAGCGGCAGCTCGACATGGGTGTGCTGGCGGGGTTCGATGGATCGCTGCACCCGATGCGTTCATCGCCATCAAGGAAGCCGTCACGATCCCGATCCAGCATGCCGATGCCCGTGCCTGTCGGCATCATGGTGTAGGTCACTGTCGTGCCCGGACCGGCAAGCGTGTCGAGGTCCGCGAGCGTGGTGGTCTGGGCAAGGACATCCGACTGGATGTGCGCCCCGCTGGCCGTGAGCGGCATGTAGGCATAGCTTCGGAAGCCTTCTGGCGACGAGGTGCGTACGAGGACTTCGCCGAGACCCGCATCGGCGAGCGTCATGAACTGCGCCCGGCGCGAGGGCGCGCCCGGTGCAATCCCGCCAAGGGTCACCTGTGCTCCCACCGACGAGTGCGTGCCCTCGTCGAAGGACATTAGGAACGCCGTCACGTCCTTCCGCATGACCTCGCCCGTTGGAGCGTTGAATCCGTCGAACCCGGGATTCTCCAGGAACTCGACAAGCGTCGCGATCGCCCCGTCATGCTCGTAGCCGAAGCCGCGGTTGTTCACCTGGGAGGCCTTCTCAAAGCCCGTCTTCTCGAGGAGGTTCGTCAGGTGTGGAATCTTGACGTTCTGCTGCTGCTGCGCGAACGCGGGGGACAGCACGCTTGGGAAGCTGCCCTTCGCATTCGAGTGGCAGAGCACGCAGTCGGCACCGCCTGCGAGCACGCCGGTGAGGAAGAGGTCGCGCCCCGCCACCGCGTTGCCACCCATGATCGAGGTGCGGAGCGAGCCGTCGAGGTTCCGGTTCGGGTTCGGCATGCGCCAGATGGAGAACAGGTACGCCTCGAGCTGCGCCATCTCCTTTGGCGTGAATTCCTCGGGGTGGGAGAGCAGCGAGCTGGCAGCGTGCCCGAACTCCGCGATGGTCGCGCGGTCCCCGCGCCAGTGGAAGGGCGCATCGCCTGCGAGCCCAAGGAGGGTCTGGGTGACGAGGGGGCCCTTCATGGGGTGCCATGCATCGCAACCACCACCGCCAAGATTGCAGTCCTGGTCGATCTCACGCAGTGCACCTGATGGATCACCGAGATCCCAAGCCAACTGGTCCATGCGTCCATCGATGTGGCAGCTGCCGCATGACACGATCCCCAGGCCGCTCGAGCGATGCGTGTCGTAGAGGAAGGGCCGACCTGCCTTGAGTGCGGCGGGTGTGGGATCGAAGAAGGACACTCGACCGAGCTCGGCGAGGCTGTCGTCATCGAGCACTGACACGGATCCCGCGAAGCGGTTCAGCACCATCAGTCGCCCATGCGCGTCATCGATGGCGATGCCGGTCGGCCCCTCGCCAGTCGTGCCCACGGCAGTGCGGCTTCCATCCACGAGTGATACAGCGACGACATTGGATGATCCCATGCCAGTGATGTAGGCCGTCGTGCCATCGGCGCTCACCGCCACGCCGCGTGGGTCACCGATACCGAGCAGTCGCTGCGCTTCGGGGACGACGCGCGTCGAGTAGTCGAGGTGCGGATTGAGATCAAAGCGCTCGACGGTGCCAGCCGCAGGATGGACCACCGCGCCCTCGACGCGCAGGAAGACCCCGTTGAGGTTCGGTTCGAAGCGGACGTGGTTGAGCGACTCGGTCCCGACGGCAACGATGCTGCCGGATGGCATCATGGAGATGGCCATCGGCGTGGTCATGAGCCCGCCGCGATAGCTCACGCCGAGCGTGTCGGCATCGATGGCCGCAAGATCGTGTCCGTGAAGGTCCCATGTGATCGCCGAGCTCCAGTTGCCGCCGTTCTCGTCGATCCAGTGCCCATCCGGCGACTTGCGCACGATCTGGCTGACGAGCGGTGGTTCCGGCAGTCCCGTGGCCATGGGTGGTGAGAATCCGCCTGGCACCCCCGGTGCGTTGGGCGGGGGATTCGGCGCACCGGGATAGGGGTTCACCCCGGTCCCCACCAAGGCGGCATCGATGATGGTCGTATCGTTGCCGCACTCGAAGATCGCCGCATACACCGTTGTGCCGTCGGTCGTGAGCGCGCGCGGATCCTCGCCCTCGACCTGGATCGCCAACGGCGGTGCGGTGAGATCCGCTGGGTCGTAGATGGCGATCGTGTTGCGCTGCGACAGCGTGACGAAGGCACGCTGGGGGGTTCCGGCGAACACCACATCACATGGCTCGTCGTCGCAGAGAATCGTCGCGATCACCCTTCTCGACTCGATGTCGATGACGGTGATGGAGTCCGAGACGTGATTCACGACCCATGCTTCGCTGCTGGTGCGGGATCGCACGCTCACTGGTTCGAGGCCAGTGGGAATGCTTGCGACCTGCCGGAGGTACGGCGGGTCGGACAGGACCTCGAGCACCTCAAGCCGCGCATCGACGGTGTTCACGGCAAGCAGCATCCCTGAACCGGATACAAGTTCGATTGGATGGACCTGCGGGCTCTCAAAATGCAGGAATTGCTGCGCCATCGCTGGAGTGGCCGCAAGAAGCATCGCACTGATCGGGAGAAGCTTGCAAGACATCGGGATCCTCGTCGAGTGCAGCCCGTGATCATGGGGTGCGGTCGGCACCACCGCCCGTGATCCGAACGACACGCTGGAGCAGGCTGCGAAAGGGTAGCCTGATCACGACTCCCGCGGCTCCCAAGGACATGCGGATCCCCCTGAACCCGGCTTCACTGAGAGGTCCTGCCGGGGCGTGACAGGGGTGCGCTGAACAGGTCCACCCACTACGAGAGATCTTCACGGCCCACGGGGCCGCAAGGAGTCTCCGAGGCAGCGTCCGAACATGAGGCGGCACCGCCCCGAGGGGTCGTCGCGAAGCTGAAACACGCTCGCTCCGTATCCCCAGCGACAACACTCAACCCGACTCATCACCCGGGACTTCCGCCCTCGGCGCCGTCCGGATCTTGGCCCCTACGGCTGCACTCGCGAGTCGGTGCATATCGCGCCGGAGCAGCCTCCAGATCAAGCCGTGGAGGGCATCGGGTTCTTTGGGTTTCGGCGCGCCGCTGCGGCTACTTGTCCTTGCGCTTTGACGCGGGCTTCGGATTGTTGAACGGCGCCTTGTGCGGATAGTCGTCGCCCACCGTCTGCGCCGGATCGCCGCGGGAAGGCGGCACGACCCAGGTCGCGCCCTCAACGCTTGCCGGTCCTTCGCGCAAGACCTTGATCAATTGGGCCGCGTCGGCGGCGAGGCTTCCCGGATCGTTTGGAGGCATGTGCGCGTTCGGATCCCAACCGTTCTCCATGAACATCGACATCGTGCTCAGGCCCACGCGGTGGCAATCGAGGCACCCATTGCCGGGGATATGGACCGTCCGCATGTCCCAGTTCTCGCCGCCGATGACGTAGAACGGCGAGTTCTCGTCGAGGATCGGAACGACGGGCTCGTCCGTGCCCGGCATCTTCGCGGCAGTGATGAAGTCGTTCGTGATGAACGGGTCCGCCTGGTGGCACTGCACGCACTGAAGACGCGATCGTTCGGGCGGCACGAAAGCACGGTTGAACTCCGCGGGGTCGTCGATCCACGGCATCACGCCGCGCATGCGCAGCGTGCCTTCGTCGAGCTTGACCCACGGCTTGAGCTTGTCGGAGCTCTCGAAGAATGCAGTCGCACCGGTCTTTCGGTGGTAGCCGATCATCTGGACCGAGGCGATGAGGTCGGCGGGATCGCGGGTCAAATTGCGGCCGAAGCTGACCCACACGACATCCGGCAGGGGCTTGCCATCGGCGGTCCGGCCCTCGTGACGCTGGAGCGTCGACCCGGAGACCGTGTCCTTCCCGAGGAAGCCCGGGTTGTCGCATGCGCGGCGACGGTTGCCGTACACCTGAACGCCATCGACATAGATCGGGATCTCAACAGCCTCCGACAGATCGATCTTCGGCGGTACGCCGAGCTCGGGCTCGACCATCTTCGCGTACTCCGATGCCGTCGCCGGGAAGTACCAAGCGCGCTCAACGGCGGCAGGCTTGTCCGAGGCGCGCACCGGTCGAGGGGCAACGACCGCTTCAGGTCCCTCGACTGCTCCCTCGGCGACCTCGCCACGGTTGGTGGTGGCCTTCTCGGGAGTGCAGGCAGTTTGCGTGGCCATCAGGCACGCGAGAAGGACGGTCGGCAGTGCGGGGGCTGCGGAGAGTTGGAAGGCAGGCACGAAAGGTTCCTATGGCTCGAGAGTCGGCACCCCGCGCGAATCACGGCGGAACCGCAGGTGCCAAGACATCAGAGCGGTCGGGGCATGATACGCGCGAGCCACAAACGCAAACGCCCCGGCCTCGCGGCCGGGGCGTTCGAGTCGCTGTATCGCGGCCACTCGGCCGCATCTCTCATCACGCCACGCTCACGCGCGACGGCGGCTGCCGGCGAGGCCTGCGAGGCCAAGCACCGCAAGCGCGCCAGGGGCGGGGACGGAGGGACCGGTCACTGAGACATTGGTGAGGTGCCACTCGCTCGAGCTGTTGGTAAAGGAAAACCGAATCGTCGTGAACGGGCCTACGGTCTGTGCTTGGAATGAGTAAGTCGTGAAGTCGGCTGAGGTGCCCTGATTGATGAGGTTCAGGACCGTCTGGTTTCCGAACGTCACCACAGCGGAGTTGTTGCCCGCAGTCCCCGTCGCGTCGTTCCGCAGTTTGAAACTGAAGGTGTAGGTCTCGTACGCCTCGGTGGCGAATTCCTGGAAGACGCCGCTGCCTTGAGGATTCCCGTTGTAGTAGTAGTTGCCCGGGTTCGTACCGGAATTGTTGGAAGGACCGAACACCCCCCAATGGAGGAGTCCGTTGAAATTGCCGTTGCGAATGAGCTCGGCGGAAGCGGAGCTCGCGAAACCGGCGACGGCGACGACGCAAAGGGATAGTGCAGGGAACGGGTGATGGGACTTCATGACGTTGGAACTCCTGCTGCCGGAGCAGCATTGAAATGAAAGGGAGGGGACGGTCTCCAACATGGAGTGGGGTTCCTGCGGTGCAAAAACCACCGTCCGTGGCGGACACCCGTGCTGCTGGCGCGCCCCGCTCGCACGGAATCGGTCGCCCTGGCCCACCCCTCGAAATCCCTGCGTACAAAGCGAAAGACGCGCCCTCATGGAGGACGCGTCTCTCGTGCGTTTGGCGAGGGCTGCTGTTCGCAACCACTCTTGAAGTAGGGCGAGCGAAACGGGTTTCGAACAGGCGAGTTGGCTTCCGTTTCACTTAGGGAGCGAGATAGCCCTCTGGCGCGTAGGAAACGGGGTTCCAAGCCGGAAACCGACTCAGCCTCGCAGCCGGCAGTTCGCGGGAAGCGAGTCGATAACCGCCCGCAGCACGCGTTCCGCCGTCTCGATGGCATGCAGCGCATCGGCATGCGACACCGTTGCCTGGTCGCCGGGATAGCGGAAGCGCCACGCAAACTCCGTCATGAGCGAGGCCGTGCGCATCAGCTCCGCAAGCGGCGGCTCGATGCGCGCAACAGCCCCGCCCAGCTCGGTCAGGTTGTGCGTCTTGCGGAACGCCTGCTCACGGTGGACCAGAAGGGCCTTCATCGCCTTCTCGGCGCACTGCTGCGCATGGAACGCCACGTCGTTCAGAAGCGGCGGAACCGCCGTCAGGTCGTGACGGCCCGCGCGCAAGTCCTCGGACGCTCGCAGCAGCCAGCCGCGTACCTCCAAGGTGCGCACATCGGGCGCGTCAGCCGCCAAAGAGCAGCTTCCCCTCGCGACGGATCGTCCATGGCAACGAGGAGACCACCCCGCGACGGGCGGCGAACTCGCTCTCGCGGAACACCACGACGTCGGCACCGCGCTCGAGGCCCCAGAGCGCCTCGGCAGCCATGCGGGGCGTGGACTGGTGCTCCGGCGCATCGTCCCGCACGATCACCGCGAGGTCGATGTCGCTGTCGCTTCCCGCGTCACCGCGCGCCTCGGATCCAAAGAGATACACCTGCGCCGGACGGTAGACGTCCACGATGCGCCGAAGGATCTCGGGGAGGATGGCTGCGTTGCCGGAGGTCACGCGGCCCCATGATAGAAGTGGCTGCGCGCCTCGTCGCCGCGAGGTCAGGGCTTTCACGCTGAACCTTTCGGCACGCCAGTTTCGCGCGCGCCCGTCAGACGCACGCGGCCCTCGGCCGCTGATGGGAAGTAGTCAGGGCTGGACGGACTTGGAACGACCGGTGGGTTCCAGGGTGCAGAGAGGGCTGGATGGCCCCGCGTGGCGAGCTGGAATCAGGGTTCCAGCTCGCTTGAGCGCTCGCGCTTCAAGCAGCGGACGCGTGGAACCGCACACCGACCGCACGAGCCACGCGCAGGATCGTGTCGAGGCTCGGGTTGCCATCCTCGCTGAGCGCCTTGTAGAGGCTCTCGCGGCTGAGGCCAGACTGCTTCGCGACTTTGCTCATGCCGACCGCGCGGGCGATGTCGCCGAGCGCACGCGAGATGCCTGCCACGTCATCGGGAGCCTCTACCAGCCACGCCTCGAGGTAGGCGGCCATTTCCTTTGGCGTGCGGAGCTGCTTCGCGACGTCGTAAACGACCGTGCGGGTGTGACTCGAGCCGCGGCGAGAGGACTTCGCGGGTGAGCGCTTCGACTTGGTGGTAGTGGCTCGTGGCATGATGGTTTCGTGAGTGAGTAGGCGGGGGGCTGGCTGGATGGATCTCAAGCGATGTTCTTGGCGAGCTCGATCGCACGCTCGATGTCGCGACGCTGGGTGGACTTGTCGCCGCCTGCGAGCAGGATGATCAACTCGCCGTCCCGCTCCGTGAAGTACACGCGGTAGCCAGGACCGACGTCGATCTTCAGTTCGGACACGCCCTCGCGCAGGGCGCGATGCGAACCAGGGTTGCCGTGCACGAGCCGATCGACGCGGACCTGGATGCGGGCGCGGGCCACGCGGTCCCGCAAACCGTTGATCCAGTCCCGGTAGACGGTCGTCATCCTGACGCGCATGGCACAAGTGTATCCTATGGACTACGCCTGTCAAGCGGAAGTTCGAGTGATGTCCACGCCTCCATCCCTCTATCTCCGCAGCTAAAACGAAAGCCCTCCGCTTTCTGGGCGGAGGGCGTCAGAATCTTCGATGGCAACCCATGAATGGGCAGTGGCGTCGCTCGGACGGCCACACGAGCTCACCCCGACTCATCACCCGAGACTTCCGTGTTCCGCGGCCTCAGCGCCGTCGGGATTTTGCCCGAAGCGCCTCGGTTGCTTATGAGTTCGTGCATTTCGGCCTCGGGAACCGTGAACCAGAGACCTTTCGGGGCGCGAGGTCTCTCGATGTGCGGAGAGACAATCCGCGAGCACGCCCGCGAGCGTCGGCCAGGCACTCGGCCGCGCCACTCCGCTGGCCTACCCCAAGAGACCTTCGCGCACGCAACCCCTTGTCGCAAAACGGCGTACGCACGCCGCAAAACGCGAACGCCCCGGCCGTGTGGCCGGGGCGTTCACTCTGAACCGTTCGGCGAGCCGCTTTCGCGGTCGCCTCTTGAAGTAGCGGACGAGGGATGGTGTGACGAACGTTGTTTCCGAAACCCAGAGACAAGGCGGCCAGATGCGGTCAGCCGGCACGTTCATGAGCGGCGCGGCTTATTGGAAGCTGCAGTGGCCTTTCAGATGACTCGCCCATCCGGGTCAACCGACTGCGGCGTAGCTGATCGATCGAGCACGCCAGCGCGTGGCGGGTCTTCCAGCCCGCTGAGGATCGCGTTCCGCGATGGGTCCGCCGGATCGGGCACGATCCTGATGCCGCGTATCAGGTGCTCGTTGAACCGCGGGCCCGCGAAGGGCCAGCGACACACGAGTTACCAGCGGGACTCGGGCCCGTCCACGCGGCGGAACAACCCGCCTTCGCGGCGGATCTCCTCGGCGGTCACACGCCCGCGCGACGGGGTCTCGCCGTTGTTCTCGACCGGCGGACGAAGCCCGCGTTGATGGGAAGATGCACTTGACGCGATCCGTTCGAGCACCTCGCGTGGGATTCTCCGTACCACGTAGCAGGTGCGCCACGGCCAGCGCTCCCAGCGGCCGACGTACATGCCGACCACGACCCAGCGGCCCTCCCGGTCGCGCACACACGCGGGGCCTCCGGACATGCCGCCAAGATCCGGGTCGCCCTCAACGCGCAGGAAGATCAACTCGGGGTGGTCCCCTTCGGCCGACGGTGTATCGGCCACGTGAGCTTCTACACGCACCGCGTCGTCCGGCACTCCATATCGCGATGGGAAACCGAAGAGGTAGATTGTGTCGTCGATGGCCGCTGGGTGGTCAGCAGCGAGCGGTGCCGCGTCGGGAAGCCTCGCATCGTTGACTCGCGCCAGCACCCAGTCCTCGGCACCGGTATCCGAGGATCGGCCCGCGACCTGCGCGTCAAGACCTGTCAGCGTTCCGTCGACGCGCCCAACCGGCTGTGTGAGGATGTGCAGCGCCGTGAGTGCCATGCCATTACCAACAGGGATCATCGAACCTTGAATCCGCGCGTTGGGGCCGTGTAGCACGTCGATTCGAACAACGCCGGGTCGGTCGGCGCCTGCGGCGACGACCGATGGCGCTGAACTCGCGGAATGGCCGCTCCGGCATCCGTTCGTTGTCGCGAGCATGGCGAACACGCTCACGTACAGCAGAAGCCGATGTGCGATCGCCGAGGCTGCGCTCAGCTCTCTTCGCGCGGCGGGCGGGAACGCCGCGATTGTGAATTGCAGTTCGGTTTCAAGCGTCGACATGGTCTCGCGCGATCCGCAGGTGCACTGATCCAACAGTTATGAACCGAAACCAGACGGGCACCCTACGACCAATGATAAGAGATCCCACACGCCTCGCACGCAGGCGCATCATTGTCGCGGATTCGAAGCTTTCTGTCGAACGCGTCGGTCGCCCGCTTCGACACGGGGCGTACTCCGAACCCCGAAACACCTTTGGTCACGCTACGTCACACGCTTCGCCCTGCAGAAGGGATTTCACCTGTCGCGTTCTCCCGGGCACCAACCTCTCTTAACCCGGGCACCCGGCGGGGAGAGACCAGGAGAGACTCTGGGACAGAATCGCAACTGCGGGGCCCCTTCCGGTCATGGACATGCCGCACGGCAGAGACTCGGCCCGCGGTTGGTGGCTTTCGCGATCCCTTCGGAACGTCGGCTTAAACGCGAAAACGCCGCCGAGAGACCTCGGCGGCGTTCCCTGAAAACCAAAGGGCCGGCTGCTTTCGCAACCGGCCCGGCAATAGGGCGAGCGACACGGGTTTCGAACAGGCGAGTTGGCTTCCGATTCCCCTCGAGAGCGAGATACCCCTTCAGCGCGTCAGAATCGGTGCTCCGAATCGCTCAAAGTGGCTTGATAAATCTACTTCATGCCGTAAAGTACTTTGCATCAAGCCGAACGTCGGCTTCCGCCCGCTTCTGGAGACCAGCCATGTCGCACGATCACAGTCCGGCCCACGATGATCTTTCCTACCTGCGCTCGCTCGCCGAGGCTGGCAGGAACGCACCCCTTTCCGCAGGCCCGTACCTGCTCGCAGGCGGTGGCGCCTTCGCGCTTGCGAGTTTCGCCATCGGCTTGGCCGATGTCGGTCTGCTGCCCTACACCGCGCGTGCGGTGGCCGCCCCGGCGCTTCTCGGAGCGCTGGCCGCATTCGGCGTCTGCCTCGCCGTGCTGCTGAAGCGCGACGCCCGTCGAGCGGAGACCGACAACAATCGCGCGGTTGGCGCCGCATGGACCGCGGTCGGGCTCGGCATCTTCTTCTACTGCCTGGCGGTGCAGGTGGCCTCGTGGCGCAGCGGCACGGACTCGCTCGGGGACTCGATCGCGCTCGCAGTGCTGATGCAGTACGGGGCGGCATGGCTGGTGACCGCACTCGTCGCTCGGCGGCGCTGGATGTTCGCCGTCGCGGCGATCACGGCCCTCTCGATGATCCTGGTTGCGGCCACGATGGATACGCCCGCCGCCTGGTTTGCCTACGCGGCGGCGCTCGTGCTGAGCGGCGTGCTCCCCGGGGCCCATCTCATGCGGCTCTCGGCCGCGTGCCGGAACTGATGCGCATGGCCGACTTCGACATCAACGCCATCGACGAGGTGATCCACGGGCGCATGCGCCTCGGCGTGATGGCCTACCTCGTCGGGGCCGGCACCACGGACTTCACCACCCTGAAGGAGCGCCTGCAGGCCTCCGACGGCAACCTCTCGGTGCAGCTTCGCAAACTCGAGGAGGCTGGCTACGTGGCCATCCGCAAGACATTCCAGGGCCGGAAGCCGCGAACGGAAGTGTCGTTGACCGCCCCCGGGCGGAAGGCGTTCGTCAGGTATCTGGAGTCGATGGCGGGACTCATGAAGTGAAGCGGGGACCACGCGCCGCGCCACGGGAATTCGCACTGGAGCGATAGCATCGACGCTCGCATGGACACTCTCTTCCTGCTCACGCCCGGCTTCACAGACAGCGTTCGCGACGGCGAAGGCAAGGAGTACTACTGCCCCGACTGCGCTTTCCTCGAGGGCGTGCTCGGCTGCTGTCCCGCATTGCGAACGCAGCTCGACATCCGGTACGTCGCATACCCACGCCCGAGGCGTGACATCGTTGCGCTCGTGGGCGAAGCGCACCAGGGGTGCCCGAATCTGGTCCTCGATCCCGCGAACCACAAGTTCGTCGACGCGGCAAGCTTCCACCACTTCGGTGACCGCCTGCATTCCACCGACACGAAGGTGATCGTGAACTACCTGACCGCACGATACGGCGCCATGGTCGCGCACTTCTGAACGAACATGATGAACCTTTCACGCCGCGTCTCGCTGACCATCACCGCGGTATCCGCGCTCCTCGCCGCCTCATGCCGGGCCCCGAGCGATGGAACCGCCGAGACCAAGGCATCTGTCGCTACTCCGGCGGGCGTTGCGGAAGTCAACCGCGGCATCTCGGGGAAGGAGTTCATCAACACGCCAAGCGCGGCGACCCGCGGTCCGGGAGACTGCCTGCATGAACCCCATCAACCCGCAGCAGCCGACATGGGACGCCGTCGACCGGGCGCTCGAGCAGTGGCTGTCGCCACAGGATGATGCCCTGCTGGCGGCGCAGATGTCGGCCGAGCGCGCCGGTCTTCCCCGGATCGCCGTCTCGCCCGCACAGGGCCGAATGCTCGAGGTGCTTGCCCTCGCGATCGGAGCGCGGCGCATCCTTGAGATCGGCACGCTCGCGGGCTTCAGCACGATCTGGCTCGCCAGGGGGCTGGTCTCGGGCGGTTCGCTCGTCACGCTCGAACTCGATCCGGAACGCGCACGGATCGCCCGGGAGAACATTGATCGTGCTGGTTGCGGAACGACCGTGGAGATCGTGGTGGGTCCGGCGGCCCATTCGCTCGAGACGCTGAGGGCCATGGGTGTGCCACCGTTCGACCTCGTCTTCATCGATGCAGACCGGGAGCAGTGCCCGACATACCTCGAGTACGCGACCGCGCTGTCGAGGCCGGGCACGTTGATCATCATCGACAACGCCATGCACCGCGGCCGCGTCATCGAGCAGGGGACCGGCGAACCGAGCGTCGAGGGCGTGCGGTCGATGATGGATGCCATCCGGCGGCATCCGCGGCTGAAGGCGGCGGGTATCCAGACCGTGGGTGCCAAGGGCTACGACGGAATGGTGCTTGCACTCGTGGGCGATGCGCCGCGCGCTGCCAGTGACCCGCTCGACATCCTGCTGCGTCACGACGCGTGGGCGACGCGCGAGTCCACGTGACAACGCACGGCATGCACCGCCGCGCGCAGTGCCTCAACATGCTGCGGCACCTCGGCGTGCCCGGCATCAGCGATCGGCTGCCGGAGATCGACCCACTGGACTGGCAACTGCAGGCGGAGGCCTGACCGTCACGCCGACCCGATGATCGCGGCCTCGCGCTCGAATTCGATGGTGAATTCCATGGGTGGACCTCGGGAATGGCGGGCGGAGCGCCCGACCTGGGATCCACTAGAGCGGGCCCTGCAGCCGAATCAAGGATTTCAGCGAAAGCGCCCCTCGTCGCCGCCGACCTCCTGGTACCGCCTCAGCAGCTCGCCTGCGGTCATCGCCCCGAGCGGGGCGCGGCTGCCCCGCGGGTCGGCGGCGTGTTCGTGGCGGTGGGTCATGGAAGGGCGGAGTGCGCGCTGCCATCGCGCGATACAACTCCCGGCGGACGAACCTCGAGGAGAATGCATCACCATGGAAAGCAGAGAAGCCGCTCCGACCCAGCCCGCTTCCGCCGATCCGACGAGTGCACGCGATGTGCATTCCTTGCATCTCGGCTGCCGCCGTTGTCTGCAGCCTTTGGGGAGCGCGGTACCGAGCCGTTGTCCGGAGTGCGGGCTCGCGATCGACACCACCAACCCACGAAGCGTGTGCGACCTTCGCGATCGGCGACATCGAGTCGAACTCATGGTGGCGCTCGCGGCCGGAGTCGCGGCAGGAGGGCTGCTGGCCTTCGGATCGTGGTTAAGCTTGATGAAGCACAATCAGTGGGTCCCGATTCTCAATGCGGTCGTTCCGATCGTCGGCCTCGCTGCTGTGCCCGCAGTGTTGTGCGCTCGGCTTCCGCGTGTCCGACTGGCGATCGCCTACGCGATCGGTAGCTGGAGTTTCTTGGGCTGGTCCTTGGTCGCGATCGCGATCGACCAATTGCAGCAAGGCGCTTCGATCACTGGCCTGGCGCTAGACTTTCGAGGCACGTTCCTTTTGGCAGGCCCAGTGGTCGTCGTGACCACCGCCGTGGGCATCGGGCTCGGAGGACTGCTCCGGGTGATGCTGCGTCCGGCGCGGCCACGGGCCTGAAGTCTTGGGCGTGAAGACTCGATGGGCGAGTCCAATCTGCCTTTCAGCCCGAGTTCCGACCGACGGGGGCGTTGAGCACTCACAGACTTCCCGACTCATCACCCGAGACTTCCGCGTTCCGCGCCATCCGCGCCGTCTGGATTTTGGCCGAAGCGCCTCGGTTGCTTATGAGTTCGTGCATTTCGGCCTGGGGAATCGTGAACCAGAGACCTTTCGGGGCGCGAGGTCTCTCGATGTGCGGAGAGACAATCCGCGAGCACGCCCGCGAGCGTCGGCCAGGCACTCGGCCGCGCCACTCCGCTGGCCCACCCCAAGAGACCTCCATGCACGCAACCCCTTGTCGCAAAACGGCGTACGCAGGCCGCCAAACGCGAACGCCCCGGCCGTGAGGCCAGGGCGTTCACTCTGAACCTGCAGGCGCGCCAGTTTCGCGCGCGCCTCTTGAAGTAGTGGGCGCGTAGCAGACTCCCGCCGAGACCAGATGTCCCTTGGAGACGCATTGGCAGCGCGAAAAGTCTGGGAAGTCAATCCGACCGCAATGCTGGCTTCCAGCCAAAGCCAAGACCTCCGAGACCCGTCTCGGCAGTGTCAACGGGGGGGATGGAGGGCTTTACGGCTCGATTCGTCATGGCGACATTCAACCGAGTGTTCCGCTCCGAACCCGTGAGCACAACCGATCCGCCCGTCTGCTCCGGCCCGCTCATTTGACCGGCTGACTCGGGGCCGGCGGCATGCGGCAGGTCTCCTTGCCTTCGGCGTCGTAGAGGATGATCGCGGGATTGTCGTTCTCGTCGACCTGCAGGAGCAGCCGCTGGCGCCCTTGTGAGTCCTGGAGGCCGATGGTTGCAGACTTCTGCTCGGCGAACACCGCGATGCGCGCGAACTGCATCGCCTGGAACCGCTGCAGTTCCTTCACATCGGGATCGTTGAGGTCAGGCTTGCCATCCTTCGCCGCCTTCGTCTTCTCTGCGCCGCGATCGACTGCATCCATGTCGAGCAATGGGCCGCTCGGCGGCTGAATCAGCACCATTCCCGCCGACTGGCTGCCGTCCGGCGCCAACCTGGCCACCAACCCAGCCGCTTCGAGCGGATAGTTGCGGTAGTCGAGCGTCAGCAGCGTGTGGCTCTCGCTCGCCGCGTATCCACCGACCTCGTTGCCCTTCGGATCGAGCATGATGAGTCCCGCCATTCCCGGCGGCACCGTGCGCTCGAGCTCCTGCCCGGCGAACGGCGCCTTCGGAAGCTCATGGCTGATGATGTAGCGGCGGACACCGTCGGGGCCGGCGACATTGATACGCCCGACGGTGATCTCGTCGAATCTCTCAACACGCGGGCGCGGCGGCTGGCTTGCGCCGGCAACGAGGCCCACGACGATCGCGCCGGCCAGCCCGAGCGTGAGCGCCTGGAACACCCGAACCTGCCGCACGAGACCGTCAAGACGATTGGATGCCTGTGAACCTGACTGATCGCTCATACATGTGCCCTCTCATTGTCAACGGGGTTGAGGAGGAGATGAAACAGTTGGAACTCCCTGCGGAGCTGCTTGGTCCGCGGGCTGATCTGCGCAGCCAAGCACCTGGCTCGGCGGCACGATTAAAACGTTCATCATCGACCTTCCCCAGCCATTGAGTCCACAATTTACGCAGTAGTCGTCCGATTTGGTCTTCACCCCGATGTGCGCTTGGCACAGAAATCCCTCCAGACGATGATCATCATGGCGGTAGGCGAGCTGGTGCAGGCCGCCACCTCAGTTCTTCTGAAGCTCGCTGCCTTTCAAGATTGATCGGGCTCAGCCCCCCCGAAACCGCGGTTATGACCCGCGAGACATAAACACGCCGCGAGCGTTAACCAGAGACACCCGACCGTGGAAACGTCTCTCGATGCCCCGAGAGACAACCCGGCGAGACCTCCGCGAGCGTCGGCTAGGCACTCCGCCACGCCACTCCGCTGGCCCACCGCGAGAGACCTCCGCGCACGCAACCCCTTGTCGCAAAACGGCGTACGCACGCCGCCAAACGCGAACGCCCCGGCCGTGAGGCCAGGGCGTTCACTCTGAACCGTTCGGCGAGCCGCTTTCGCGGTCGCCTCTTGAAGTAGCGGGGGCTGGATTTGAACCAACGACCTCCGGGTTATGAGCCCGACGAGCTACCAGGCTGCTCTACCCCGCAATGCGGATCGAGAGCATAGTCACCATTGCGCTCGCCGTCAATGCCACCGTCGACGAAGCGATCCCGCTGCGATCAGCGCGCTTCCTCGATGTCTGCTGCCCCACGGCCCCGGTGCCCACGGAGCGCGCTCGTTGCCCGCGCAGCGCCCGCGCGGATCGAGCGCAGCCATCGCCGCGCCCATTCGAACTCAATCGCCAGCACCCCAATGGCGGCGGGAATGACCACCACGGCCGGCCCCGGTAGCACGATCATGGCGACACCGATCGTCAGCAGCGCACCGCCCCCAACGAGCACGGCAACCCGACGCAGCACGCGCATCATGGTCGATCGTTCCATGCTCGTGGTACGAACGCCATCCGTGCGGGTTCCGCGCAGATGGCTCGATTCCCGCGCCCCGGCACGTTGCAGCAGCCAACGATCGCTTCAAGCCGATTCAGACCCGTCATCAAGCTCCGCAACATCCGCAAGGTCTCGAGGGCGGCCGGTAGCGCGATTGTTGCGGATCAGATCCTCACGAGCGATGAATCGCGTTGGTACACCGCCATACATGCCCGACACCGCGCGCTCGTCGACCTCGGCCAGCGCCACGCCGCCCACCACGACGTACTCAGCGCCAGCCGCGTTCAATGACTCGAGCCACTCGCGCCAATCGGGATGGTGGGCCGTCATGTTGAAGCCTCAAGAGATCGGCGGCTGCGAGCCGCTCTTCCGGGGTGCGACTCATCCAGTACGCGCGGTCGCGCGCGTCTGCCGCGGGATCGTGCAGCGGCCTGATGGTGACAGGCCAATGTCGTCGGTCCGTCGTGGGTCGCTCCATGCCCGTGCAGTCTACGTCACCCAGCACCCGAATCCCGCGGCAACTCGTGCCGATTCCCACCACCCCCGCAGTACAGTCCGCGTCCCATGGCCAAGGACGCCGTCAACACCACGAAGGGCACCACCCGCATCATCTGCTCCATGCTTGGGATCTCCAAGACCGTGGAGAAGAAGCCCATCCTCAAGGACATCTCGCTCTCGTACTACTACGGCGCGAAGATCGGCGTGCTGGGCCTGAACGGCAGCGGCAAGAGCACGCTGCTGCGCATCATGGCCGGGCTCGACAAGGAGTTCGAGGGCAAGGTCGAGCGCGCGCAGGGCTACTCGGTCGGCTACCTCGAGCAGGAGCCGCTCGCCAACGAGAGTCGCACCGTCATCGAGGTCGTGCGCGAGGGCGCCAAGCATGTCTTCGACCTGCTCGAGGAGTTCGACCGCATCAACGCGCGCTTCGGCGAGGACCTGAAGCCCGACGAGATGGACAAGCTCATGAACCGGCAGGCCGAGGTGCAGGAGCGCCTGGACCAGCTCGACGCCTGGACGATCGACAACCAGCTCGAGATGGCGATGGAAGCCCTGCGCTGCCCGCCTGCGGACCAGCCGCTCGATCAGGTCTCGGGTGGTGAGCGCCGCCGCGTCGCGCTCACGCGCCTGCTCCTGCAGAAGCCCGACGTGCTGCTGCTCGACGAACCCACCAACCACCTCGATGCCGAGAGCGTGGGCTGGCTCGAGCAGCACCTGGCCCGCTACGAGGGCACGGTCATCGCGGTCACGCACGATCGCTACTTCCTCGACAACGTCGCGGGCTGGATCCTCGAGCTCGACCGCGGGCAGGGCATTCCCCATGAAGGCAACTACTCAGGCTGGCTCGACCAAAAAGCCAAGCGCCTCGCCACCGAGGAGAAGCAGGCCAGCGTGCGGCAGAAGACGCTGCAGCGCGAGCTCGACTGGATCCGCCAGAACCCCAAGGGCCGCCAGTCCAAGAGCAAGGCGCGCATGGCCAACTACGAGCGCATGCTCGGCGACGACCAGTCGCGCCGAACAGCCGCCGAGATCGAGATCTTCATCCCGCCCGGGCCGCGCCTGGGCCAGGTCGTCTACAAGGCCACCGGGCTCACCAAGGCCATCGGCGGCCGCACGCTGCTCGATGCGGTCGACTTCGAGATCCCGGCCGGCGCGGTCGTGGGCATCATCGGCCCCAACGGTGCCGGCAAGACCACGCTCTTCCGAATGTTCATCGGCACCGAGCGGCCCGATGGCGGCACGCTCGAGGCGGGCAGCACGGTGGTGCCGGGCTACGTCGAGCAGCTGCGCGACTCGATCCCGCAGGGCGCGAGCATCTTCGACGCGATCACCGATGGCGACCACGAGCTCAAGCTCGGTCCGGTCACCGTGAACAGCCGCGCCTACGTGGCGCGCTTCGGCTTCACCGGCACCGACCAGTCCAAGAGCGTCGATGTGCTCTCCGGCGGCGAGCGCAATCGCGTGCACCTGGCGCGCATGCTCAAGCAGGGCGCCAACGTGATCCTCTTCGACGAACCGACCAACGACCTCGACGTGAACACCATGCGCGCGCTCGAGGAGGCGATCGAGAACTTCGCCGGCACCGCGGTCGTGATCAGCCACGATCGGTGGTTCCTCGACCGCGTCGCCACGCACATCCTTTCGTTCGAGGGCGATGGCAAGGTCTCGTTCTTCCCCGGCAACTTCACCGAGTACGAGGATGACCGCCGCCGCCGCCTGGGCGAGGATGCCGTGGGCGCGGGCGTGAAGTACCGCCGGCTCACGCACTGATCGCGCTGGAGTCGTGGGGCGCGGTCCGCGTCGCCACATTCACGGACCGCGCCTGTGGGCGTGGGCGTCCTGCGCCGCTCAGCGCCAGTCGAGCCCTTCGTGCAGGCGATTCAGGTTGCGGCAGCCGGCGGCCTCGACCACGACCATGTCCTCGACCCGGATGCCGCCCAGGCCGGCTTGGTACAGCCCCGGCTCGATCGTGAGCACATCACCCACGACGAGCTCGGGTCCCAGTGGCGCCAGCAGCGGTGGTTCGTGCACCTCCAAGCCCAGTCCGTGGCCCGTGCCATGCACCAGGCCGCACCAGTCGGCGCGCGCATCCTTGGGCGGACCGCCCGCGTGCCAGGGGTAGCCGTGCGCGGCTAGAGCCGCGATGGTGGCGGCGTGCACCGCATCGCCCGTGACGCCGGCGCGCGTGGCTACGGTCGCCGCAGCCTTCGCCGCCACGACCGCGGCGTGCATGCGGACCACCTCCGGCTGCACGGCGCCATGCACGACGGTGCGTGTGCAGTCGCCGTTGTAGCGGGTGCTGCGGCTGCGCGGAAAGATGTCCACGATCACCGGCTCGCCGGTGCGGATCAGGCCATGCCCGTGGTCGTGGCAATCGGCTCCGATCGGACCCGGCGCCACGATCGGCTCGGGATTCTCGTAGCCCAGCCCAAGCAAGTGCACGTCGATCTCGCGCTTCACGCGCTCGGCGGTCAGCGGCGCTCCGTCATGCGTGAGCACGCCATCGGCGCCGGCGCGCGCGCGAGCGATCATCGAGCACGCCAGCTCCATCGCGGACTCGGTCGCCTGCTGCGCCGCGGCGATCCACTCGATCTCCTGTGGGTCCTTGCTGCGCCGCTCCTTCACGCCCAGCGTGGGATCGCACGTGCAGGTGATGCCGGCGCGTGCCAGTTCGTGCGCGTAGATCGCTGGGAAGGACCGGTCGCAGGTCACGGCCGTCGCGCCCATGCGGCGCACGCACTCGGCCAGGGCCTGTGCGGTCGCCGTCTCGCGGTCGCCGCTCAGCCCGCCCGCGGGGGTCCAGTCGGCGGGGCAGCTCACGCGATCCGCGCGCGCGTGCTTGCGCGCACGCTCCATCTCGATGTCACGGATGATGAGCGTGCTCTCGGCGCGGCCGCCATCGTGCACGATGACGAGCGCGGTCGGATCGCCCACCAGGAACCGGATGCGCCAGTAGAGCGCGTTGTTCAGGCTGGGAATGCCGGCAAGGACGTGGACGGAGCGCATGCTGGCAGGCTAGCCGCCGCGCGCAGTATGGGGATCACTCGTCGACGGACTCGTCGAGGTCAGGCAGCGTGGCAGGGCGGTCGCGCATGCTCTTGGCCGCGAGCTTGCAGCAGGCCACCAGCGTCTGATGGAGCTTTTCGTGTTCGGGCACCGAGTCGAGGACATTCATCAGGTCATCGACCTGGCGATCGGGATCCTGGCCGGTATCGAGCGACTCGATCGCGCTGTCACCAAGCTGCTCGATCGCCTCGACGAACCACTGGAAGTCGACCTTGGTGGCCTTGCCCCAGCCCTTGATGCGCGTGCGCACGGTGACGCCGCCGATCGCCACGATGGGGACCAGGCCCATGGCGTTCGTTGGTTCGCGGCAGAGGATGGCCACGGCGTTGTTGCGGGCCAGGCTTGCCAGGCGCGCGCGCCGGGCATCGGCGCCCACGAGCGGCGGCTGGAGCAGGTACGCACCCGGGGCAAGCACCGGCTCCTCGCCGAGTTCGCCGTCGAGGACCTTGACCGTCTTCTTCGCTGCATCGAGCGCGAGCTGGAAGCGCTGGCGACGCGCCTCCTGCAGGGCCGGCACAATGAGCGCCATGCGCTCGAAGTCGGCATCGCCATGCGCGAATTGCAGGGCACGCACGGCGAGCTGCTCGGCGTCGAACCACTTGGCCGCCTTCAGGCTCTGCATCGCCTTCTGCATCAGTTCATCGACGCGGATTGCCTTGACGTTCGTGGACATCGGACCCCCAGTCTAGCCGTGCCGGAGCAGGGCCGGAAGCCGATTCAGCGACGTGCGCGCTTGTCGTCGCCGCGCTTGGATTCCATGGCGCGACCGTAGACGCCATCCCCGGCCTGGGCCACGGCGTCGCAGATCCGTGCGATCACCTTCGAGCCCGGGAACTGCTGGCGCAGCGCCTGCGCCTTGGCCACGATCGAGCCACCCTTGAGCCGGAAGAGCTTCTTGTACGCCTCCTTGGCGGCCTCGATCTCCTCTTCGGGAAGGCCCAGCCGGCTCATGCCGATCTGGTTGAAGCTGCGCACGCTGCTGGGACTGCCCTCGACGAGCATGAACGGCGGCACGTCCTTGGGCACGCGCGCCATGGCGCCGACGAAGCTGCAGTAGCCCACGCGCGCGAAGTGGTGGATGCCCACCGCGCCGCCGAGGTTCGCGTGGTCCTCGACGTACACATGGCCCGCGAGCATGACGTTGTTGGCCATGATCGTGTGGTTGCCGATGACGCAGTCGTGCGCGATGTGCACGTTGACCATGAACAGGTTGTGGTTGCCCACGCGCGTGTAGCCGCCGCCGTTGCCGGTGCCACGGTGGATCGTCACGTGCTCGCGCACCTGGTTGTAGTCGCCCATCACGAGCCAGGTGGGTTCGCCGCGGAACTTCAGGTCCTGCGGATCGCCGCCGACGACCGAGTACGCGTGCAGCTCGTTGCAGCGGCCAAGCTCGGTGAGCGAACCGACCTGTGAATGCGGTCGGAGCACGCAGTCCTCGCCGATGCGGGCGCGGGCGCCGACCACGCAGTACGCGCCGATCTGCGCGCTCTGCGCGATGTCGGCCGAGGGATCGATGATCGCGGTTGGATGGATGCTTGGCATGGCGTGTCCCGGCTCGTTCACTCGATCTCTGCGTCGGCGTCGACCATCATGAAGCGGATCTTGGCCACGGCTGCGGTCATGCCCGCCACCGAGGCGCGGCACTGCACGGTCGCGCTGCGGCTGTTGGCGGTCACCGTCTCGGCCTCCATCACAAGCTGGTCGCCCGGCGAGACCTGGCGGCGGAGCTTCACGCCATCGAGCGAGAGCAGCACGGCCACCTTGCCGGTGTGTTCGAGCGTCTGCGCGAGCAGCAAGCCGCTGAGCTGCGCCATCGCTTCAACGATCAGCACCCCGGGCATGATCGGCTGGCCCGGGTAGTGGCCGGGGAAGAACGGTTCGTTCATCGTCACGTTCTTCACGCCGACCGCACGCCGCGAGCCATCGAGCTCGAGCACGCGATCGACGAGCAGCATCGGATAGCGGTGGGGCAGCAGCCGGCTGATCGCGCGTGCATCCATGGCGCGGCCGGTTCCCAGGCTCGCGGCCTGGTTCGCGGCCTTGATGCGCTGCACGATCTCCAGGCCCAGGCGCCGGTTGAGGCCGTGCCCCGCGCGCGAGGCGAGCACGCGGCACTGGACGGGCGCGCCGATGAGGTAGAGATCGCCGATCGCATCGAGCACCTTGTGGCGCACCGGCTCGTTGTCGAAGCGGAAGGCGTTGTCGATGGGGCCGTCCTCGCCGATCACGAGCACGTCACGCGGGGTCAGGTGCGTGCAGAGCCCTGCAGCCAGCAGCGCCTCGGCCTCTTCCTTCAGGCTGAAGGTGCGCGAGGGCGCGACCTCGCGCATGTAGTCGCCGGTGGCCAGGTCGAAGCTCCATCCCTGACGCCCGATGCGGTGCGCGTTCTTGCCGTAGTCGAGGTCGAAGACCACGCGCATGAGTTCGCCGTCGGAGGGGAACGCGGCGATCATCGCGCCGTCGGGATCCTCGCAGAGTGCGGGAGCCCGCAGCCTGTGGATGATGCGCTCGGCATCCTGGGCGACGATGCCCGCGGCGAGCATGGGCTCGGCGAAGGGCAGCGCGCTGCCATCGCCCGCGGGCAGCTCCGGTCCGCGCAGGCGCAGGAGCGCGTTGTCCACGCGCAAGCCGGCCAAGGCGCTCATGCAGTGCTCGACCGTCTCGATCGAGGCATCGCCCGACTTGATGACGGTGCGACGAGGGCGGACGACCACGTTCTCGACGCGCGCGGGAATGCGCACCGGAGGATCGAGGTCGGAGCGCTCGAAGACGATGCCGTGCCCAGCTGGTGCGGGCAGGATCTCAAGGTCGGCATCGACGCCCGAAAGCAGGCCCTTGCCGCGCACGCGCACGGGTCCGGCGAGCGTGTGCTGGCGCGGCTTGGGCTTGGATGCGGAGGCTGGTGCTTGGGCTGGTGCCATGGGGGCGAATCGACCGTCGGTCGACTCAGCCACCCGTGGGCGGATCCGCCACCAGGCGCTTCAGGCGTCCCGCGATCGGTGCGAGTGTACGGATGGCGGCAATCTGCCGCAACGCATCCATCATCGGCTGTGCAGGCAGCCCGCCCCAGGTCTCGCCATCGGGGATGTCGTGCATCACGCCGCTGCGCGCGGACAGGCGGACGCGGTTGCCGATCGTGCGATGGTCCGCGATGCCCGAACCCGCGCCGATCTGGCACCAATCACCCACGATCACGCTGCCGGCCAGCCCGGTCATGCCGCTGATCACGCAACCCTTACCGATCCGGCAGTTGTGGCCGATCTGGCAGAGGTTGTCGATCTTCGTGCCCGGCCCGATGAAGGTCACGCCGAACTTCGCGCGGTCGACGCAGGTGCCTGCGCCGATCTCGGCCTCGTCGGCGAGCTGGGCGATGCCGATGTGCGGCGTCCGCACGATCGATCCGCGCTCGTCCGGACGGAACCCGAAGCCATCACTGCCGACGACCGCGTTGGCGCCGACCGAGCATCGCGCGCCGACGATGCATCGCTCGCGTACGACCGCATGCTGCCACAGGACCGAGCCCGCACCGATGCGCGCACCTGCGGCGACGTGTGCGCCATGATGGAGCACGGCGCCCGCACCGATCTCGGCTCCGGGACCGATGAAGCAGTTCGCGCCGATGCGGCATCCCGGGGCGAGCAGCGCGCCGGGCTCGACGATGGCGGATGGGTGCACGCCTTCCGCCGGCACGGGCACGGCGGGGGCGAAGGCGGCGAGCACCGCTGCCATCGCACGGTCAGCATCCTTCACCCAGATGATGGCTCGCACGGCCGGGTCATGTCCGTCGATCGTGAGCCCACGCGTGGCGAGCGCTGTGCCGGCGGCACTGGTGGCCCACTGGCCGGCATACGCCTGCTCGCCGATGAAGGTGAGGTGGTCCGCTTGCGCCAGCTCGAGCGTATCGAGCCCATCGATGGTCACGTCGCCCGGTCCCCAGAGCTCGCCGCCGACGAGTTCGGCGACCTCGGCGCTGGTGCGGGGGCGCTCCATCACTTGCCGGCCTGCTTGGCCTTGAACTCGGCGTTCATCCGCTGGATCAGCATGTCGGTGACGTCGAGCTTGGCGTTCACGAACAGCGTTCGGCGCACATTGAGCTGCGCGAGCACCTGCTGCACAGTGCCCGGCTCGACCGGCGAGCCCGAGTCATCGAGCACGATCATGTCGATGTTGTTCTCCTGCGCAAGCCGCCCGGCGATCGCACGCATCTCGGCGTAGGCCTCGCGGATCCAGTTGGCGCTCTCGGATTCCATCTTGAGCTTGGCGTACTCCTCGAAGGCGCGCATCTGGCCGACCTTTTCCTGCGCCTTGCGCTCGGCCTCGGCGAAGTTGGGGCTGCCCGGCTGGAACGACTCGAGTTCGTCCTGCAGCGAACGCAGTTCCTCGCGCATCTTTTCGGCCTGGTCCTTCAAGGTCGACTGCACGCCGTTCATGCGCTGCTCGTGGCCGGCGCGGGCATCGAGGCCATTGAGCGCGCGCGCGAGTTCGACGGTGCCGATCACCGGGGCGGACGAGGGGGCGGTGGCGGCTACCACCGCGAGTGCGGCGAGGGTGAGGGCGGCGAGGGCGGTCTTGATGGTCATGGTTCGGTCCTTCCGTGGTCCGGCGTCAGGGCTTGGGGGTGGCCTGGGTCGCGGCGGCGCGGTTGTTGTTCATGCGCAGCACGAGCTTGTCGGTGATGTCGTCCTTGGCGCTGGCCACGAGCACGCGGCGGCGCGCGATCTGCTGCTGCACCTGCTCGAAGTACGACTCCTTGCTGCGGGGATCGCGCTTCATGTCGGCGGCGCCGTCGTTGACCAGCACATAGTCGTAGCCCTCGACCTGCGCGAGCTTCTGCGCCTCGGAGCGGATCTCGCGGTAGAGCGCCTCGAAGCGCAGCGCGCGCTCGCGGTCGAGCTCCTGGCCCTTGAGCTGGGTCCACTCACGCAGCTGCAGGTTTTCCAATGCGAGCGCATCGCGCGTGGACTGCACCTGCGCCGGATCGGTCATGGCCTCGGTCGCCTTCAGGCGGGCCTCGAGGTCCTTGCTCCGGTCGGTGATGTCCTTCTCGAACGCCGCGGCCAGGCGCGAGATCTCGACCTCGGTGTCGGCGCGGGCGGAGATCTTCTCGAGGACCTTCTGGATGTCGATGCTCGCGACGGCGGTCGGGGCCGCGGCGATGCGGCCGGCGGCAAAGGCGCTCGCGGCGACGACGGCGCCGCCCAGGACGCACAGCACGGCAGGCAGGAACGTTCGGTGCTTCATGGGCGCGGATGGTAGCGATGCCCGGAGTGCGCGGCCCGGCGCGCGCTCAGAAGGGCAGGTCGGCGGAGAAGCTGAAGACCTGCGTCTGGTCGGTGTCTTCCTTCACGATCGGCTGCGCGAAGTCGAACGCCAGGGGCACCGGTCCGAACTGCGGCAGGTACAGGCGCAGGCCGATGCCGACGGAGACGCGGTACTCCGAGAGCGCGACCTCGTCGACGACGGTGCCCGAGTCGCAGAAGGCGACCCAGTTGACGAACTCGTCGATGAGCGGCATCTCGTACTGCGCACCGGCGAAGAACTTGAACGTTCCACCGATCGGGTCGCCGTCGGCCTGGCCGTCGGCGTTCACCGTCGGGGTCTCGAAGCCCGGCGGCCCGGAGCTGGCGCTCTTGGGGCTGATCGTGCGGAACTCGAAGCCGCGGAACGTGCGGCCGCCAAGGTAGAAGCGCTCGGTGAGCGGGGCCTCGTCGTCGAAGATGTAGCCGCTCTGCACGGTCGTCTTGAGCACGCTCTTGCGGCCGATCAGGTCCTCGGCGAGCGTGAAGAACCCGGTCCATTCGCCGTTGATCGCGGTGTACATGTACTCGCCGCCGAGCACGCCGTACTGCTGCACGCTGCCTTCGATGCGCGTGCCGCGCGAAGGACGGTTCACGTTGTCGGTGTTGGTGCGCGTGAACGAGAACGTCAACGAATCGAGGTCGTAGGGCCCCTGTTCCTCGTAGACGATCGTGGGCGTCGAGGTGTCGAAGTCCGTCAACTCGACGCGGTTCCAGTTGAGCCGGCTGGTGAAGGTCCAGAGCTCGCCCAGCCGGCGCGAGAGCTGCACGTTGGGGCCCCAGCGCTCCTCGGTCCAGTCCTCGTACACGCGCGTGCGGTAGAAGCCGTTGATGCCGCCGCCCCATTCGGAGTCGAGCAGCCGCGGATCGCTGATGCCGATCGTGTAGTTGCTCACCTCGACGCCGGGCGAGATCGATGCGTTGAAGGTCTGGCCCGCGCCGCGGAAGGCGCGCTGGGCGAAGAACTCGTCGAGCGTGCGGGGCGTGTCGAAGAGGTCGAAGTTGCGCTGGGTCAGGCTGATCTGCCCGAAGAGGCCGGTGTCGGTGCTGGCGCCCACGCCGAAGTTCAGCGAGCCCGTGTTCTGCTCCTTGACCTCGACGAGCACGTCGCGCACGCCCTGGTCCCCGGGATCCGGCTGCTGCAGCGTCACGCGTACGTCGCCGAAGAGCCGCGTGCGCTCGAGTCGCTTGGTGGCTTCGTCGACCTGCCGGGCATCGAGCGGCCGGCCCGGATCGATCATGACGTCGCGGCGGATGACGTTGTCACGCGTCAGGCTGTTGCCCTGGATGCGCACGATGCCTGCGATCGTCTCGCCGCCTTCCCGCACCTTGAGCACCAGGTCCACCTCGGGGCTTTCGCCGGTACGCACCCACTCGCTCTGCACCACGACGTCGGCGTGGCCCATGACCTGGTACGCGCCCTTCACCGCCTCGACCGAGCCCTTCACCAGCGTTTCGAGGAACGCATCGCCCGGGCGGATCCGCAGCAGCCCCAGGGCCTGCTCGCTGGTCAGCGCCGGCACCTTCTCCTCGCCGAGGTTGAGGATCGTGACGTTGCGCAACCGATATTGGCGGCCTTCCTCGACGGCGAAGACGACCTTCGCTTCGTTGCCGTCGGGCGCCACGTCCACGCGCCGGTCCACGCGTACGTCGACGTAGCCCTGTCCCTTGTAGAAGCGGTCGAGCGCGGCCACGTCGCCGGCGAGCCGATCCTCGTCAAGGTCGCCCTTGCCGAAGAGGAACACCCATTCCTTCGTCTGGATCTCCTCCTGCAGCCGCTTGGCCGGGAACGCCCGGTTGCCGGTGAACTCGATCGAGCGCACGCGCGTGCGTGGGCCCTCGATGATCCGGAAGATCAGGATGCCGTTGTCCTTGAGCTCGCTTTCGTCGACCGTGACTTCGGCGAGGTAGTGGCCGCGGCCGCGGTAGAGCTCCTTGATTTTGGTCACGGCGCGCTCGAGGAGGAAGTCGTCGCGCGGTCCGCCGGCGTAGAGCCCGATCTCCTTGCGCAGCTCCTGGTCGCTGAGGATCGTGTTGCCGATCACCTGGATGTCGGAGACCAGGGGCTGCTCATCCATGCGGTAGGTCAGGTGGACGGTGCCATCGGGCTGCAGTTCCGCGTCGGCGCGCACCACGTCGAAGTGGCCAAGCCGGTAGAGGTTGGCCACGTCGTCCTTCACGGCCTTGGCATCGAAGGGCTGGCCAGAGGCCATGCGAATGTTGTTGCGCACTTCCTGCTCGGTCACCCGGTCGAGGCCGACGAAGATGATCTTGCTCACCGGGCGGTCGGTCAGCGTGGCATCGTCGATGGATTGTGCGGCCGTAGGCGGGCAGACCAGGAGGAGCATCGCCACCGCGAGCACGCGCATCAACGCGTGGACGAGGCGGGTGGGCGCGCTCCGGGCGGTCATGGATGGAGCATACCCCCGTGCGGCAGGCCGGTGCCGGGCGGCGCGTCTACGATGGTCGCTCTCCAAGCGAGGACCACCATGACCACCGCGACCCAGTTGCTGCGCACCCCGTTCCATTCCTTCCACCTGCAGCACAAGGCCAAGATGGTCGACTTCGCCGGGTGGGAGATGCCGCTCTCCTACGGCAGCATCATCGAAGAGCACCGCCACTGCCGCGCGAGCGCCGGCTTCTTCGACGTGAGCCACATGGGTCGCCTCCGGTTCACCGGTCGGCACGCGCGTCGCTTCCTCGACATGGTCTGCACGCGACAGGTCCTGGGCATGGAGCCCGGCCAGTGCCGCTACGGCATCGTGTGCAACGAGCGCGGAGGCTGCCTCGACGACATCATCGTCTACTGCATGGACGAGAGCGATTTCCTTGTCGTGTGCAACGCGAGCAACCGCGCCAAGCTCCTGGCGCACTTCGCCGCCGTGAAGGGCGACATGGTCTTCAAGCTCGATGACCAGACCGAATCCACCGCGATGTGCGCGCTGCAGGGGCCCAAGGCGATGGACCTGATCGCGGGCATGAGCCGCGAGATCCCCAACCTCAAGCGCTATCGCTTCACGCAGAAGAACCTGATCGTCGTCAAGCTCATCGTGAGCCGTACCGGCTACACGGGCGAGGATGGCGTGGAGGTGATCCTGGGCGCGGGCACCGCGCAGCTGGCGATGGGCATGTTCCTGAAGAACGCAGGCCAGGCGGACAGCGTGGTCAAGCCGATCGGCCTCGGCGCGCGCGACACGCTGCGCATGGAAGCCGGCATGCCGCTGTACGGCCACGAGATCGACGAGGAGACCGATCCCATCAGCGCTGGCCTGGGCTTCGCGGTCAAGCTCGACAAGGGCCAGGACGACGAGCGGGCCGGCCGCTTCATCGGCCAGGATGCGTTGCAGCGGATCGCCGCGGCGGGTCCTGCGCGCAAGCTCGTAGGCCTGGTGCTCGACGGCCGTCGCAGCGCGCGGCAGGGCATGCAGGTCAAGCACGGCAATGACGTGGTCGGCCGCGTGACCAGCGGGTGCCTGAGCCCGACGCTCGACAAGCCGATCGCGATGGCGTTCGTCGATGCTGCGCTGGCCGAGGTCGGTACCGCGCTCAGCGTGGACCTGGGCCGCGAGAGCGCCACCGCCACGGTCACGAAGATGCCGTTCGTCTCGGCGACGCGGTCCTGATCCGCCTGCGGACGTGTCCGAACGGGTGGGGCAGGGCCACGGCTGCTGCTGATGCTGCTGCCGCAGAACAAGACGGCTCTCGCGCCGCATCACGGCCCGTTGCAGGGGTTGCGTTGATTGATCTCGTTACGCCGACTGCCCGCGGAAGAACCGCGTGGGCTTGTCGTCGTGCAGCTGCTGGTTGAGCCGCCGCAGGGCCTCGACCTCGATCTGGCGCACGCGCTCGCGGGTCAGGCCCACGATCTCGCCGATCTGCTTGAGGGTCAGGGGTTCGTGGCCTTCGAGGCCAAAGCGCAGGCGCAGGACGCGCGCATCGCGCTCGTCGATCGAGTCGAGCAGCTTGAGGATGATCTTGAAGTCCTCGTTCTCGCTCGCTTCGCGGTCGGGTTGCTTGCCGCGGGTGTCCTCGAAGAGGTCCCCGAAGTCCATCGCCACGCCGTCCTCGCCGATGGGCGCCTGGCTCGGGGCCTGGTACGCCTTCACCGCGCGGCGGATGATGACGAGCTTCTTGACCGGGAGTTTCATCTCCTTCGAGAGCTCCTGCAGGCTCGGGCTGCGCCCGTGCTTCTCCTCGAACTTGCGCGAGGTGTCCTTCCAGCGCGCGATCAGCTCGACCATGTACGCCGGGATGTGGATCGGCTGGACGGCGTTGATCAGCGTGCGCTTGATCGCCTGCTTGATCCACCAGCTCGCGTAGGTGCTGAAGCGCGCGCCCTGCGCGGGATCGAAGCCCTCGACCGCGCGGATCAGGCCGATGTTGCCTTCCTCGATGAGGTCAGGCAGCGTGAGCCCGCGGTTGACGTAGTTCTTGCTGATGGCGATGACCAGGCGCAGGTTCGCCTTGATCATCCGCTCCTTCGACTGCAGGCAGCCGTCGTTGATGATGCGCCAGCCAAGAGTCTTCTCCTCCTCTGGTGTGAGCAGGGCAGTCTCGTTGACCTCTCGCAGGTACAACTGGAGCTCGGACTGGACTTCTGACCGGGCCATGGATGAACAATCCTAAGCGCAGGAGCGGGGGCTGTGGCAAGAGATTCCGGCGGGGCGTACGCAATCCTGTCCCGGGGCTGTCGATGGGGAGCAACCCGCTTGGATCCGGGGGCACCGAGGCTACGATCAGGTCATGGACGACCTGTCCGGTCTCTTGTCTTCATGGCCTCTTGACCCTTCGACGCCGCGGGTGCGCGTGGTGCAGGGGCTTGATGGCCGCCACAAGGTGCAGGTGCGCCTGGACCTGGGCATCCTGCAGATGGAGATGGACGGTCGCCCCGACGGGCTGCGCCCCGGGGGGCGGGAGAGCCTCCTAGACCTGTTGCGCGAGGATCCCGCGCCCGAACCGCTGGCGCCCGAACGCCTCGAAGCGCTCCGCCAGGAAGCCGGGCTCTACCAGCAGCGCGCGACGGCGCTGATGATGGCCGGGTTCCCGGGCCTTGCTGCGCGCGATTGCCGTCGCAACCTCGACCTCATCGAGGTCGTGCGCGAGCGGGCGGCGCGCCCCGAGGATCGCGCTGCGTTCGAGCAGCTCCGGCTGGGACTGGTCGTGACCCGCACGCGTGCCGAAGCGGCTGCTGCCCTGCAGGTCAAGGATCATCGCGGGGCGCTTGCTGCACTCGACGCGGGCATGGCTGCTGTGCGCGATGCGTACACGATGATCGGCCAGCGCAACCGCTTCGAGGCCAGCCCCGAAGTGGCGATCCTTCGATCGATGCGTGACATGCTCGTGCCGCGGTTGCCCAGCAGCCAGCGCGCCGAGCTCGAGGAGCGCCTGCGCGCGGCGATCGTCAGCGAGAACTACGAACTCGCCGCGATCCTGCGCAACGAGCTCCGTCAGATGAAGGAGTGACGGCCCGCGCGGGCCGCGATCACGCGTCTTCGTTCGTCGACGTGCCGCCGAAGACGGCGCGGTCGATGCTCAGCGCGCCCGCGCCCACGAGCAGCACATTCAAGGCCAGCGTGCAGAGCGCGAGCGAGACGAATCCAGCTTGGTATTCGCCCGGCTCGAGGCTGTAGAAGAGGCTCTCGGCCATCGCTCGCGCGGGCCCGAGCGCGAACTGCGTGCCGATGGCGGCGAGCATCGCGGCGGCCCACAGCCGGCTGAGGAAACCAATCAACAGCAGCGTGCCCGCGACCAGTCGCGCCACCGACTCCCACAGCGCAACCTGCAGGGGCTCGGGCACCACCTTGAGCTCATGCAGGTCGAGCGCCTTGCCGAGCCAGCGCGGCGCCTGCAGGGGATCGAGCGACTCCGGGTCGACGGTCGTGCCCGGGACTACACCCTCCTGGCCGATGTCGTAGCCGAGCTCGACGAGCTGGGCCGTTTCCTTCGGCGTGAAGACGCGCACGCCGAAGGCGTCGCGGTAGCCCGCCGGTGCGAGCGCCAGCGCCAGCAGCAACCGCGCGAGCAGGGGCATCAGGGAGATGGCGAAGAAGCGTCGCATGGCATCGATGCGGCCGCTGCCGCTGGCTTAGGATGCTACGAACGCCGCGGGCGTGGCGGAATTGGCAGACGCACGGGATTTAGGTTCCCGTGGGGTAACACCCGTGCAGGTTCAAGTCCTGTCGCCCGCATTCATGACTGCATGGACCCCTTCATCGTGGATGGCCAAGTCGGCCGCGCAGCAGCCTCCCTACGAGGACCGTGCTGCCCTCGACACCGTGCTTGCCGAGCTGGCGGCGCTGCCGCCGCTGGTCACCAGCGGCGAGGTGCTTGCGCTCAAGCAGCAGCTCGCCGCCGCAACGCGCGGCGAGGCGTTCGTGCTGCAGGCGGGGGACTGTGCCGAGAGTTTCGCGCAGTGCCGGCCCGATGCCATCACGGCACAGCTCAAGATCCTGCTGCAGATGAGCCTGGTGCTCGTGCACGGCTCGGGGCGTCGCGTGGTGCGGCTGGCGCGCCTGGCCGGCCAGTACGCCAAGCCCCGCTCGGCCGATGCCGAAGTGCGTGACGGCGTCTCGCTGCCGGCCTATCGCGGCGACAATGTGAATCGCAGCGAGTTCAGTGCCGCGGCGCGGCGCCCCGATCCCGAGCTGCTCCTGCGCGGTTACGAACGTGCGGCGCTCACGCTCAACTTCGT
>CAMDAQ010000002.1 GCA_945888705.1 Singulisphaera sp. GP187 | reverse complement strand
GCGCTTGAGCTTCGTGACGACGGCCTTCGCGAAGTCGGGCCGCACGAACAGCACGTAGCCGATGCCCATGTTGAAGACGCGGAACATCTCCTCGTCCTCGATGCCCCCGTGCTTCTGCAGGAACGGGAAGATCGGATTCGGCGTCCAGGCGGATCGATCGATCACGCAGTCAAGGTGGCTCGGCAGCGCGCGACTTGCGTTGCCCGGCAAGCCGCCACCGGTGATGTGCGCCATGCCGCTCACGACCATCTTGCGCCGGTAGCCCCCAAGCAGTTTCACGATCGGCTTCGCGTAGATCCGCGTGGGCTCGAGCAGCACGTTCCAGAGCGGTTTGCGACCAAGCTCGGGGTACACGCGATCCATGTCCAGCCGCGCATCCTTCACGATGCGGCGCACGAGCGAGTAGCCGTTGCTGTGCACGCCGCTCGCGGCCAGGCCGATGACCACGTCGCCCTTGCGCACGAGCTTGCTCGTGATGATCCGCTTGTGGTCGACCACGCCCACGCAGAAGCCGGCGATGTCGAAGTCGCCCTGCCGGTAGATGTCCGGCATCTCGGCGCACTCGCCGCCGATGAGCGCGCAGCCCGCCTGCTCGCAGCCCTTGGCCACGCCCTCGATCATGGCGGCCGTGTCCTTCGGGGCAATGCGCGACAGCCCGAGGTAGTCGAGGAAGAAGAGCGGCTCAGCACCCTGCACGATGAGATCGTTCACGTTCATCGCCACGCAATCGATGCCCACGGTGTCGTAGACCTTGCGCTCGGCGGCGATCATGACCTTGGTGCCCACGCCGTCGGTGCAGCCGACGAGCACGGGATCGCGGTACTGCTTTCGGAAGAGCCCCTCGCCGAAGAGCCGGAACATGCCGGCGAAGCTGCCGTGCTGGCCGAGCACGCGCGGCGAATAGGTGCGCCGCACGATCGGCTTGATCAGATCGACGACCTCGTCGCCGGCATCGATGTCGACGCCGGCGTCCTTGTACGTGAGCGGCTTCTTGGTGGCCATGGAACGAAGCATTACAGCGGATCCCGCGGGTTCCTGCGCGGCCGCGGCGGGCCCGTCGTTGCTATCCTCCTCCTCCCATGTCCATCCTGATCGACGGCAACACTCGGGTCATCTGCCAGGGCATCACCGGCTCGGCGGGCGCATTCCACACCAAGGGCTGCTTCGAGTACGGCACGCGCATGGTCGGCGGGACCACGCCCGGCAAGGGCGGCCAGAAGGACGCCAACGGCCTCCCGATCTTCGACACCGTCGACCAGGCCGTTCGCGGCACGGGCGCGACCGCGAGCATGATCTTCGTGCCGCCGCCGTTCGCGGCCGATGCCATCCTCGAGGCCGCCGATGCGGGCATCAAGACCATCATCGCGATCACCGAGGGCGTGCCGGTGCAGGACATGGTCCGCGCGCGCGCCCGGCTCGCCGGGTATCCCGGCACGATCCTCGTCGGCCCCAACTGTCCCGGTGTGATCACGCCCGGCTACCGGGTCGGCGACCGCTTCGAGGGCGGATGCAAGATCGGCATCATGCCCGGCTACATCCACACGCATCGACGCGATGCGAAGACCGGCAAGGCCGTGGGCATCGTGAGCCGCAGCGGCACGCTGACCTACGAAGCCGTCTGGCAGTGCTCGGTGCGCGGCATCGGCCAGTCGACCTGCGTGGGCATCGGCGGCGACCCCGTCAAGGGGCTCGACTTCCTCGACGTCCTCGAGATGTTCAACGCCGATCCGCAGACCGACGGCGTGATCATGATCGGCGAGATCGGCGGCAGCGCCGAAGTCGAGGCCGCGCGCTGGATCAAGGACAACATGACCAAGCCGGTCGCGGGCTTCATCGCCGGGCGCACGGCGCCCAAGGGTAAGCGCATGGGCCATGCCGGCGCGATCATCGGCGGCGCCGACGACACGGCCGAGGCCAAGCTCAAGGTCATGGCCGAGTGCGGCATCCGCGTCAGCATGAGCCCGGCCGATCTCGGCCAGACGATGGCCAGCGCGCTAGGCCTTGCCTGAGCGCGCAGCCGCGCGGACGCGCGCTGACTCGCGAACGCACCCGCTTGGACGCCGCATGTCCGCAGAATCTGCAATCTTGACCCCCGAAAATGACTTCGGAGTGATGTGAACGAGGAGTGTTTTGCGCGATGACGTTCGCGGTGGGACCTCGCGCCCGTCCGGAGCGACCGAGCGGTCCCATGCTGCGCGGCTCCGGGAGTCGCGAAGGCGGCACGGACAGTGACCGTTGATGGCGGGTGCCAGCCCCCCCGACCAACGGACGAAGAGCGCGCGCGTCCGCGCAGCAGGGACCCGAGGGAGCGCAAGGACGAGCGCAAGATCGCGAGGCCGATCAGCGCGGGCTCGCCGCGCGTCCACGTAGCCGATACACAAGGTCGCGAGAGGACGAGCCAGGGTGCCAGACGCGGTACGAAGCCGAACGAAAGCCTGCATGCCGCGGCGTGCCGCAGACGTAGGATGGCAACGTGTTCATGAGCTCATCACATCCTTGGTTCCCGCGCACGTTGTGGTGGAGCGCCTGCCTCGCTGCGATCCTTGCCGGAGCCGCACCCACGCGTGCACTTCGCGCCGATGGACGGTTCGACACGGCCTCCCCATCGGGGGCGACGGCCATCACGAGCGATGCGCCGGGGCCGGCGGCCGCCATTGCGACGAACTCTGCTTCCGCACCGTTCGCCCCATCGGTCACCAGGCGCATCGCCATCGTGGGTGCCAGCGCGAGTGACGGCTTCGGCGTCGCCGTCAGCAACGGCAGCGCCACGCCGTTCAAGGCTGAACTCGTCGACATGCGCGATGTGCTGCTCGCCGCGGCCAAGCCCGGCAGCACCGAGCTCGTGGCACACTATGCGACCGGGATGTTCTTCAGCGATCCGGTCGCGCGCGGCGAAGATGCCATCACGCGCGCGCTCGACACCAAACCCACGCTCGTGCTCGGTGCCGACTTCCTCTTCTGGTACTCGTACGGGGGAGGCGGCATTGGTAAGACGCCGATCCGATCAGAGGACGATCGTGCGACGCTCTTCGAGCAAGGCCTCGCCCAGCTCGATCGGGTCGTCACCGCCGGTATTCCCCTCGTCATCGGCAACCTGCCGGACATGCGCGCCTCGAAGGGGCGCATGATGGCTGCGATGCAATTGCCCGAAGAAGCCACGCTCCAGCGGCTCAACGAGCGGCTGACGGCATGGGCCACGGGCAAGCCTCTCGTGCGCCTGCTCAGCCTGGTCGACGTGACCGACGAGACGCGCTCGGGCGAGCCGATCCGCGTCGGATCCGTGCTGTGGGATCCGTCGAAGCAGGGCCCGGTCATGCAGCGCGATCGCCTGCACCCGGCCTTTCCAGGATTGGTCGCGCTCACCGAGCGCACGGTGGAATGCGCGATCGGCGACACGGCCTGCCGCGAGCGCTTCGACTTCACACCGCAGGATGTGAAAGTACGGATCCTCGACGGCCTGCCCAAGTGAGGCAGCCGGAGGCGGCGCGACCGGCTCGCCCTCAACTCACTTCAGGTTCTCAAGCACGCCGGCACGCTCATCCGCGTCAAGCGACAGCAGCACGCTTCGATTCAGGGCAACGTAGGCATCGTTGCCCATGACACGGATCGCGTTGGCACGCACCGTCGCCATGTCATGCCACGCCCGCGGCACGCGTGGATGACGCACGAGCGTCTCGATGGTGGCACGGTTGGCGACCTGTCCCGCATCGAGCTGCGCCGCAGCCAGCGTCCACAGCAGATCCAGCTGGTTCAGGGTCGGGTTCTCGATGAGTTCGATCGCCTGCGCGACGGCATCGAGATTCCGCCAGAGAAAGAGCGGCATCAGCGCGGTTGGCGCAGACTCCTTGGCCACGCCGGCCTTCATGGCGTTGGTCCAGACCGTGCCGACCAGTTGTGGCCGGGACAGCCGGCTCATGTCACGCATCGCCGCCAGGGCACTCGCACCGGTCGGCGCCGCATCCATGGCCTTGACCGCTGCGATCGCCGCAGGCTTCAGGTCGACGAGGCCCTCACGCGGCTGCGCCGGCGCGATCGCTCCGCGCAGCAGTCCGGGCGAAGGTGTCCACAGCGGATCGCCGATCGTCTGCACGCGCCAGCACCGATCGCCCTCGCCCTCGAGCCATCGCCCTGCCACCAGCAGCGGCACGCCGACCGAGATCCGCTGCGCGACCAAGGCCGGCGGCACGAACGCTATCAGCATCGGCTCGTGCACCGATCCCACGTAGGCAAAGACGCCATGGTCGAGCCAGCGTGCGCCCACGCAGATCGGCGACTCCGGCGCCGCAAGGCTGAACGAGTGGATCATGTGCAGGCCCATCGGCCGGCCGATCGCGGGAATCTCACGAACCTTCGCGTCATGGTCCTGCAGGATGGTGAACGTATCCACGTTGCCCATGGAGTTGATGAACTGGAGATCGGGCGCCCATCCCTCGGCTGCTCGCTTGCGCCATTCGCCCACGCCCGCAGGAGCGAAGCGAATCGTCTGGGCAGCGAAACCTGCCTTGGCAAGGAGTTCCGTCGCTTCACGGACCTCGTACAAGCGAGCCCCGGGATTGGACGGATAGGCCACGCAGTCATTCAGCCACGCGCTCTTCTGCACGAGGAAGAGCGAGCACATCGCGGCGTACGCGCTGCGGACCTCGGATCCGAAGATCCAACCCGCGATCGCCCACCGACGCGGCGTACGGCCATCGGCGATGCGGCAGAGCGCATCGGTCGTGGCGATCGGCTCGTTGCGGCGCGCTGGACCGAACGGCGACGCGAACTCGATCCGCTCTCCCGGCGTTCCCTTGCCCGCCATCGACCGGCAGATCGTGACGGCGTCGACCTCGTCACCGAGCCCATTCCACGCCAGGCCCGTACCAGCGACCGCATCGCGCACGGCATCGCACAGAGCCGTCGTGCGATCGGGATCGAGTTGATCGTTGGGTGCACCCCAGTTCCCCGCCAGGGGCACGATCACCTGGCCGCGTCCGGCTGCGAGCGCAACCGCCGCCGGCCACGCCGGATCGGCCGGGTCATAGAGCACGACGCCGATCGAAGGCACGCCGCGACCTGCCAGCGCCTCCTTCATCGATGCTGCACCGGGAACCCATGCATGCGCCGCAGCGCCTTCGAGTGCTGCAGAGCGTGCCTCGACGGCCGGCATCGCGCCGACCGAAGCCCGACGGAACACGCGCTCGGGGGCGAACGACTGCAGGAAGAGCGGCGTGAAGTGATCGTCCTCGATCAGCACGGGCCAACGGCGATCGATCGTCCACTGCCGGATCTCGTCCAAGTACGTCGCACCGTCCGGCACAAGCACGACCTGATTCAGCACACCCTGCTTCTGCGCGAGCCACTCGCTGCGTGCACCGAAACGCAGCGGGAAGGGAAGTTGCTGCTGCGCTGCGGCCGGAGTCGGCTCCTGAACCATCGGCGCGCTGGTCGAGGGCGCTTGACCAGCCTGCACGGCGAGCGACTCGCTCGATGAAGCTGCGCTGCCCGCATGCGCCGAGAATGCACCGAGCCCGGTGGCCGCAAGAGAGAGCATCCCGCCGCGAAGGGACATCCAACCGCGCGGCCTCGACGGAATCCTGTGATGCATGTTCATCCCCCTACGGGCGCGATGGCCTCGAAGATCGCGACGGCTACGAGCGCACCACCGATCGAACCCGCCACCGGAATCCAGGCATAGCCCCAATCGCTCGGGCCTTTGCCGGGAATCGGCAGCAGCGCATGCATGACGCGCGGCGACAGATCCCGCGCGGGGTTCACCGCATACCCGGTCGGCCCACCGAGGCAAATGCCGACCGCGAAGACCAGCAGCCCCACAGGCAGCGCGCCCATCGCGCCGAAGTCCAGCGAGATCACGCGCCCGTCATCCATCGTGCCTTGCGCTTCCTTGAGGCAGAGAATCCCGAACACGAGCACCGCGGCGGCGATCACCTCGACCAGCAGGTTGCTCGCGGGTGCACGCACCGCGGGCGCGTTGCAGAAGGCCGCCAGCTTGATGCGAGGATCCTCGGTCAGCCGCCAGTGCGGCAGGTAGAGCAGCCACACGAGGAACGCACCGAACATGCCGCCGGTCATCTGGGCAAGGCACAGGCGCACGCAGTCATCACGCGCAACCATGCCCATGGCCGACATCGCCACGCTCACCGCCGGATTCAGGTGCGCCGGGCCGCCCAGGAACGCCGTGCAGTAGGCAGCGACGAAGACCGCGAGCCCCCAACCCACCGTGATGATGAAGAAGCCCCCCGGCTGCGACGGGAGCACCTGCCCCTTCGTGCGCGCGAGGATGACGTTGCCGACCACGCCGTTGCCGAGCAGCACCAGCAACGCTGTACCCAGGAACTCCGCCGCAAGATTCATGGCCGCAGGCTACATCCCGTAGCGACCGCGCTCCACCTCGCGGATCGGGCGCAGCGTCGAGTCCGGAAGCAACGACTCCGGCGCGACGCGGCGCAGCCGCTCGGCGCATCGCCGCTCGACTTCATCGCGCAACCACCAGATCCACAGCGTGGCGTGCGCCCGAGCCGATCGATCGACCCATTCCTCCGCCTTGAGCCGGTCGCCAACGAGTGCATCCATCGACTCGATGAGCCGTTCCTCGGCGCGCTTGAGCTCAGGCTCAAGGTCATCCCGAAGACCGAGCACGTCGGCGCGCACGCCGCCGGGCAGATCGGCCTGCGCCAGCAGGGCGTCCAGGACCGGCATGATCCGGTGGCGCTCCCGGAATCCGTTCGGCGCCGCCTGTGCAGCCAGCGCCCGGCGGAACGGCCAAGGATCCTTCGCACCGACGATGCGCCCGATCTCGAGCGCAAGCGATGCGCGCAGTGCATCCCTGCGTTCCATGGCCCTCTTGTATCGATCCATCAGCTCGACGTGTCGTGCGCGACTGGCTTCGCCGAAGGCTGCACGTTCCTCATCGCTCACGTCAGCCCGCGTCCGCCACAGCAGCGATCCACGCAGCCAATCGACACTCATGCTGGTCTGCACGTCGACAATCTCAGAGCGGGACGCGGCCTCCGATGCCTCGGCTGCAGCGGCGGCGGCGAGCACCAGACGTCGCTGCTCGTCGTCGACTGCACATCCAAGCGCCACGCGCACGGGATCAGCGGGCAGCGGGCTCGTCACGACCGCCCACTCAAGATCGGTCGGTGACAGGCCTGCACTGACCCGCATGGCCGGGGCGAAGTCGGGCGCAGCCTCGCCCGCAAGTTCGCCAAGTGCTTTCCAGAACGCATCATCGGCGTCAAGGATCTTGGCCTCCGCTGCCCGGGCGTGTGCCGCATACGTTTCTACGGCTGCCATGGCATCAACCAGCGTCATCGTCTTGACGCGCTCCATCAGGTCGATCTGCTCCTGACCACGAACCGCCGCAAGCTCACCCTCCGCAATCGCCGAAACGATCGACTCATGCGTCGCGAGCAATGCGCGCATGCCCTCGGCCTTCGACTCTGGAATCATGCATGCCTCGATGAACCGATCGAGGAGCGCCAACGCGGGGCGCGCCCGCTTCGGCATACCGATCGCATCGACCGAGTCCGCGGGCACATCGTCGACCTCCGGCGCCTCCGGATCCTCGCCAAGGACCAGCTCGACCTCCTGCCCCTCGGCCGCGGGCTGTTCGATCGTCGCCATGGCTGCACCCGCCGCCTCATCACCAACCTGCGCCACGACCATCGCCTGAAGTTCATCCCGCGCGCGGCTGGCCCGCTGTTCCCGCAAGGCCGATCCTTCGGTGAAGGCGCGCGATGCCAGCGACTGCTCCTCCGTGCCGAACTGCCACAGATACTGCTCGGCAACGCGCTCGCCGGCGGTGCGGAACATGGCCTCCTGCGCCGCGCCATCCTCCTCCGCCCATCGCGAGAGTGCGGCGAGCAACCGCTCGCGCAGGGGCTGGTCCACTCCCGGCGCCCGAAGCAGGGCAAGCGTGCACTGTTCCACGCCGTACCCTCGATCGGTCGCCACGCTGAGTTCGTTGGCCACGCTTCGTCGCCACGACATGCGCTGCAGCGGCGTCAACCGCGGTGCGAGCAGGAAAAACAGCGCGACCTCATGATCGACCGCACTCGCGATCGACTTGGTCATGGATGCCCAGCACTCGTTGCGAAGGGCAGACAGCCGCTCAAGGGCCTCTTGCTGCTCGCGCCGAAGCGACTCAAGCCGTTCCATCGGATCTGCGTCCGCGTCGCTGGATGCTCGGCGCTCGGTCGTCGCATCCACCACCGATGGGTCAGCAGGCATCGCCTGCGTGCCATCGACGGCGTGCTCGGCTTCATGCTCCAAGCTGGCGATCCGCTCCGTCAGGTCCGCGTACTCCAACCAGATCGACTCCGCCGCGCGCCGATCGCTGCAGTCCAAGGCATCGCCGATGCCGCGCAACACGCGGCGAACAAGATCCCGCCGGGCCAGCCGATGACGATCGACGTCGGGCTTCAGCTCGGCCCACCGTGCCGCATCATCCCGAAGCGCCCGCTGCAGCGACGTGCCGGCATCAAAAGCCGTGACCTGGCCGAGCCACCCGCTCATGCGAGCAGCCACGGCAAGCCCACGGCGCACACGCACGCGCTCGATGCCCGCAGCGGCATCCGCCGGCATCAACGCAGCGATGGCCGTGAACAGGGCGCCATCGAGGTCCTGCTGCGCCAGCTGCAGCTCGATCGATGGGCCTCGCTGGTGTTCAGTGTTGGCCTCGGACGCCCGAATGGCCTGGCATGAACGCTCGACCAGCGGCCCATGGCGCTCGACATACTCCATGTGCACACGCTCGAACGCATTCCAGTCAGCCGGCTCGGCGACGCACTCTTCGCGCAGCATGCGGGCGAGCGCGCTAAGGTCCATCGGCTCGACGGACAGGTTCGTGAATTGCGCGAGCGCCGCTGTCGGCAGGATCAGCGCCGCCACCCACGCCAGAAGCGCGAGCCACGCAGCGCGCGGCTTCACATCGCGCTCCCGAGTCCCATCACGCGACGCCACGCACTGATCTGGCCCAGGTGCATCATCTGGTGATTGTTGCAGAGGAACAGCACCGCCTGCCCCAGCACGGGGAAGCGTTCCTTGAAGACGCCCTCCACGGGATTCGGTCCCGCAAGCACCGAATCGTCGAGCTCGGTGAGCAGCTCAGCCACCTTCTGGTGACCGGCCATGTAGTGCGCCATGAGCGCATCCTTCGATGGATACGTGCCCGCATCGACGCAGGGCGCGCCGGCCTTGAAGAGATCCTCCCAGCCTGCGGGGTTCGAGATCGCTCCCTCGTGGCCGATCAAGGTCGCCATGCGCGCGGGATAGATGCTCAGGTGACCGATGTTGAAGGCCGCGCTGTTCATGTCCGTGAAGGGCATGCGCGCGAACGACTCCGCAGGAATTCCCTGGCAGAGCTTGTCGGCGTAGCCGACGGTGGCGAGGCAGTCGTGAGCGATGCAGCTGGCGAAGAGTCCCATGGTCGCAGGATCGTACCGACCGATCCGTCGTGTCGATCAGCCGCCGAGCACGCGCGCGCAGACCGCCGCAGCGATCGCCGGGTCGCTGGTGCCGTGCACCACGGCCCTGCCATCGATGAAGACCGTGAGGTCAAGCGCCAAGCCACTTGACAGCGAAGGATCGATCGATCCACGCACCAATCCTTGACCGACCGTGAACGATCCGGCGTGGGCGAGTCGCGCCAGCCACCCCGATTCATCCAGCACCGACTCGACCGCCGGCCGGATCTGCACCGCGTTGCGTCCGCACAGGACCGCCGCTCCCGATCCCGCGTCGCCATCGAGCCACTCGAACCGGCCGGCACCGCAGCACGGGCACGCGGGATCCTTCGCGACCGCGATCGTGCGCCACGATCCGGCTGCCGCGTCGACACTGACGAGCGTCGGCGTACTCGGCTCGGCACCGGCCAGGATCGGCAGTCCGAGCGCCACGCTCGCTCCCGCCGCGATGGCGACCGTCGAGCCGAGCACTCCCGCGGTGTCGCACGTGCCAAGCGCGCCGGCCGGTGGTGCGTCGGGCCACACGCATCGCAGACAAGGACCACCGGGCCGCACCAGCATGGCACGCGCCTGCGTGGCGATCGCGGCGCAGTAGACCCATGGCCGGCCATCGCGCACGCACACGTCGTTCAGCAGGTACCGAGGCTCCATCGCATCGAAGCCGTCGAACACCAGATCGATGCCGTCGACGTAGTCCTCGATCGATTCGCGATCGATCGAGTCGACCCACGCCTCAATGCGCGCCGACGGATCGACGGCCTCGAGCCGCGCGCGCGCCGCGATCGCCTTGGGCACGCCGACATCGGCCGTCGTGAAGAGGCATTGCCGCTGCAGGTTGCTCGGCTCGACCACGTCGCGGTCCACGATCACCACGCGGCCCACTCCTGCACGCACGAGTTGGTCCGCAATCAGGCAGCCCAGCGCGCCGCAGCCGGCCACGAGTGCGCTCGAGGCGCGCAGCCGCTCCTGCGCCGGCCCGGTGAATCCTGCGACGAGGCGCTGACGCGCATGACGATCGGCGTGCTCAGCCATGCACGTGGTCCGATGGACGCTGGCCGAGCGGCGGCTCCGTCATTCGTCCGTGACCAATGAACAGGGCGGGCCGAGTGGCCCGCCCTTGGAGTGTGTGCCTGGAACCGTGCATGGCCGTGGCCGGCATCCCGCTCGCGCGGGACCGGATCACCACGCGAAGTGGGCGAACGCCTTGTTGGCGTCGGCCATCTTGTGCGTGTTCTCGCGCGTCTGCACCGACTTGCCCTCGTTGCGGGCGGAGTCCATGATTTCCTTGCTCAGGCGCTGGGCGATTGGCTTGCCCTTCTCGTCGCGGGCCGAACCGATGATCCAGCGGAAGGCCAGGCTCTGGGCGCGGCGCTTGGAGAGCTGCATCGGAACCTGATAGTTGGCACCACCGACGCGCTTGGAGCGCACTTCGACCGACGGACGCACGTTCTCGAGCGCGAGGTGGAAGACCTCGATCGCGGTCTTCGGCATGTTCTCCGACTTGTCCTTGTCCAAGCGAGCCTGGATCACGTCGAAGGCGTCATAGACCACGCGCATGGCGGTGGCCTTCTTGCCGTCTTCCATGATGCAGTTGATGAACTTGGACACGACCAAGTCCTGGTAGCGGGGATCGGGCTTGAGCTGCTTCTCGCTGGCGGTGAAACGTGCCATCTCTGGGTCCTCTGGGCCATTGGCCCGGTTGGTTTCACGATGCTCGGGCGTTGGACATGCCCGGACTGGGGAGCACCGTTACTGGGGTTGTCGCAGGCGACCGGCCTGCACGGCCCGGGAGGATCCCGGGGCTGCTCCTGCGGTTGCCCGCAGGTGTTCCATCATCCGCTGCGCGATCACTTCTTGGCGGCAGCGGCCTTCTTCTTCACGCCGTAGCACGAGCGGCTCTTCTTGCGGCCGTCGACGCCGAGGCAGTCGAGCGCACCGCGCACGACGTGGTAGCGCACGCCGGGAAGGTCGCGCACGCGGCCGCCGCGCACGAGCACGATCGAGTGTTCCTGGAGGTTGTGGCCTTCGCCGCCGATGTAGGCGGTGACTTCACGGCCATTGCTCAGGCGGACGCGGCACACCTTGCGGAGCGCGGAGTTCGGCTTCTTGGGGCTGACCGTCTTGACCTGCAGGCACACGCCGCGCTTTTGCGGGCAGGCGGCAAGTTCGCGCACCTTGGACTTGGTGGCGGGAGAGCGGCGGGGCTTGCGAACGAGTTGATTGATGGTCGGCATTGGCGTTTGAAGTGAAGGGTCGACAAGACTAGCGAAGCCTCGGCTCCGCTGCAACGGTCCGCTTCCGTGTTATAGGAAGACCCTTCATCTCCTTGACTTGCAGCACCATTCCCCTAAACTGCTTCGCTCGACACAGCGCGCCCTGTCGTGCGCGCCCTGACCACGGAGCCAGCCATGAATCCCGCCTTCCGAACCTCGCCCGGCCGCAAGCGCCGTCGCCGTGCGCACCAGGCCCTCAAGCCCGTGCACACCACCCTGTGCCCCAACTGCGGCGCTGCCAAGCGTCCGCACGCCTCGTGCATGGCCTGCGGCTACGTCCGCCCTGGCCTGCAGCTGAAGCTCGGCGGCCAGGAAGCCTAAATGCGCATCGGCGTCGACGTCATGGGGGGCGACAACGCCCCCGACGAGATCCTGAAGGGCGCCCTGCAGGCCCTTCCCCGCCTCGCCGACGACGACACGCTGGTGCTGCTGGGTGATCGCGGCGCCATCGAGGACACGCTCAGCGAGCGCGGCATCAAGGATCCGCGCATCGAGTGCGTCTTCACGTCGCAGGTCATCGGCATGGATGAGTCGCCCGTCGACGGCATCCGCAACAAGGAAGATTCTTCGATCACCGTCATGAGCAAGATGGGCGCACCCGGGTATGCCCAGCGGCTCGATGCGATCCTCAGCGCGGGCAACACCGGCGCGTGCGTGGCCGGCGCCCAGATGTACCTGCGTCGCCTCCCTGGCGTGATCCGCCCGGGCATCGCTTGCACCATCCCGACCTTCGCTGGCCCGGTGGTGCTCATCGACGTCGGTGCGAACATCGAACCCAAGCCGGCGCACCTGGCGCAGTATGGCGTCATGGGCGATGTCTATGCCCACGACATCCTCGGCATCAAGCAGCCTCGCGTGGCGCTGATGAACGTGGGCGGCGAAGCCAACAAGGGCACCGCCGATGCGAAGGAAGCCCGCGAACTGCTGGAAAACACGCCCAACATCAACTTCATCGGCTTCGTCGAAGGACGCGGCGTCTTTGATGGCGAAGCCGACGTGGTGATCACCAACGGCGTCGTGGGGAACGTCATGATCAAGCTCGCCGAGGGCCTCTCGGCGGGCATCTTCCGTGCCCTCGCGACCGAGGTGCTCGAGATCGATTCTACGCTCGCGGCCCGGCTCGACCCGGTCGTCAAGAGCCTCTACGCCAAGTACGACTACCACGAGTACGGCGGCGCGCCGCTCATGGGCGTGAACGGAACGTGCCTCATCAGCCACGGCTCGAGCCAGGCGCGAACCATCATGAACGCCGTGCTTCGCTGCAAGCAGTTCGTCGCCGCGGGGATCAACGACACGCTCGTCAAGCGCTTCGCAGCGTGCACGGCGGCCCAGGCATGATCCAGCCCTGCGGTGTCCGGCTCGCGGGAACCGGCTCGGCCGTTCCCGACACCACGCTGACCAACAACGACCTCGCGCGCATCCTCGACACGAGCGATGACTGGATCGCCCAGCGCACGGGCATCCGCGAGCGCCGCGTCTCGGCGGGCGCGCTCGACCCTGTCTTCAACCTGAGTTGCCTCGCCGGCCAGCGCGCGCTCGACATGGCGGGCGTCAAGGGCAGCGACATCGACCTCGTCATCTTGGGCACCGTCAGCGGCGAGATGCTCTGCCCGAGCACGGCGTGCCGTGTTGCCGCTGCCCTCGGTGCCACGCCGGCGGGCGCGTTCGACATCGCCGCGGCATGCAGCGGTTTCGTCTACTCGGTCAACGTGGCCGATTCGATCATCCGGGCCGGCCGCGCCAAGCGCGTGCTCGCCATCGGCTGCGATGCGATCTCCTCGGTCGTCGACTACACCGACCGCACGGTGAGCATCCTCTTCGGCGATGCGGCCGGGGCCGTGGTGCTCGAGCGCTGCGACGATCCATCGAAGGGCTGCCGGTACCAGACCATGAGCGCCGATGGCGCGAACTGGCAGCACCTCTACATGCCGTACCGCCCGGACATCGTGCCCGAGTGCGATCGCGCGAACCCGATCCGCCTGGGCAACCTGCGCATGAACGGGCGCGAGGTCTACAAGTTCGCGGTGAACCGCTTCCGCGAGGTCATCGAGGATGCCTTCCAGAAGACCGGCCTCTCGGTGGACGACGTCAGCCAAGTGATCTGCCACCAGTCGAATGCGCGCATCATCGAGAGCGCCATCGAGAAGCTGAACCTGCCACGCGAGAAAGTCCTGGTCAACATCGATCGCTACGGCAACACGAGCGCGGGTTCGGTCGGGCTCTGCCTTGACGAACTGAACCGCGCTGGCAAGACTCCCGACGGCCAGCCCTTCATCATGGTCGCCTTCGGTGGCGGCCTGACGTGGGCGAGTTGCGTGTGGGACAAGTGACGCACCCGCCGGCACGCATGCCGGCCAGACAGGAGCCACCATGAGCCAGACCGTCCTTCTCTGCCCCGGACAAGGGGCGCAAGCCGTGGGCATGGGCACCGCGTGGGCTGCCGCAAGCAGCGCCGCGCGCACCATCATCGAGACCGCCGACCGCACGGTGTCGCTGCCGATCGGCATGACCTTGTCGGCCATCTGCGCCAACGGACCGCTCGAGCAGCTCAGCCGGACCGACATCAGCCAGCCCGCGCTCTACACCGTGGGCGTGGCGTGCGCGGCGGCCATGCGCGAACGCGCGCCGCTCTCCCTCGCCACCGCGGCGGGGCTCTCGCTCGGCGAGTACACCGCGCTGCATCTGGCCGGCTCGTTCAGTTTCGAGGATGGACTCCGACTGGTTGCGCTGCGCGGCCGCTTCATGCAGGATGCCGCCGAGGCCAGCCAGGGCGGCATGGTCGCCCTGATCGGAGCCGACGAGGAGAAAGCCCTTGAGGTCTGCGCCAAGGCGGCCGAGGGCGATTGTCTCGTCTGCGCCAACTTCAATGCCCCCGGGCAGATCGTGCTCAGCGGCCACGCCACGGCCTGCGACCGCGCCGTCACCGTCGCCGGCGAACTCGGGCTCCGGGCAGCCAAGCTGACGGTGGCGGGCGCCTTCCACAGCCCGCTCATGCAGCCGGCGGCCGAGCGCCTGGCCGAGGCCCTCGACCGGACCGCGTTCTCGGCACCGACCTGCCCGGTCTGGAGCAACGTGACGGCCCGACCCCATGGCAACGACCCCTCCACCATCAAGCGGCTCCTCGTCGAGCAGCTCACGGCGCCAGTCCGTTGGAGCCAATCCTGCACGGACCTCATCGCCGCGATGCGCTCGGGCGGTACAGTGGTGTCGTACCGCGAGGTAGCCCCGGGCACCGTCCTGAGGGGCCTCATGAAGCGGATCGACCGAACCTGCGAGGTGACCAGCCATGACCAGCCCGATCCCGTCGCTGCCTGAACTTCTTCGTTGTTGCGCCGTCCTGGCGCCGCTCGCTCTGGCCGCATGCGGCGAAGAAGCCCCCCCGCCGCCGCCGCCGGTCGCGCAGGCCGAGCCCGAGCCCCCGCCGCCGCCGCCGGCGCCAGCAGTCACCAGCATCGCCGAGCTCATGGAGCGCTACGGCATCGACCAGCGCGTGAGCCTGCCCGAGGACCTTGCGCCGCCGGCGGACCCCGAGCGCATCGCCATGCTCAAGTTCATGGACGGCGTGGTGCGCGGCGAGCAGTCCAAGGTCGACCCGATGCTCAGCGACGACGACAAGGCCATCCTCAAGGAGATGGTCGATGACGGCTCGTGGAAGCGCGCGACCGACAACGTGACCAAGGCAGAGTGCCGCTGGGGCAAGAGCCCCGATGGCGCCGACTGCGCGCTCGCCGTGTTCTCGTACTCAGCGGGCGATGACCAGGTCGCGATGTGGGCCTTCACCGCCAGCGATGACGAGAGCGGCACCTTCACCGCCGAGCCGTGCCTTCCCGGCATGATCGACAAACTGTCGGGCGATGATTGGGTCAAGGCCTGGTTCGACGTCGTCTCGAAGTACCTCGCCCGTGCTGATGAGCCTGAGGAAGTCATTGCTCCTCCGCAGAAGAAGATGCAGGAAGAGGGCGACAGCGAAACGCCCAAGATGGGCTCGGGCGTGGGCGGTGGCGGTGCGCCGATGCGCCGTAAGCCGCCGGCCGAGCCGGTGCCCGCCCCGACGGGACCGAATCCCTCGGGCAACTGAACCGACAGGCCGTCACGAACGACAAGAGCCCCCTTGATGGGGGCTCTTTTCATGGCTGGTCACGCTCGGGCGCTCCGCGGGAGCGCGGCGATCACATCGTCATGCCGCCATCGACCACAAGCACGTGGCCGGTGACGTAGCTCGCTTCGTCCGAACTGATGTACGCGCACGCCGAGGCGATGTCGTCCGGGGTGCCGAAGCGACGCACCGGGATGTGCTCGATGGCCTTGTCCTTGACGATCTGCGGCAGGGCATCGGTCATGTCGGTCGAGATGAAGCCGGGAGCGATCACGTTGGCCGTGATCCCCTTGGAGCCGAGTTCCTGCGCAATGGTCTTGGTCAGTCCGATCACGCCGGCCTTGGCTGCCGCGTAGTTGGCCTGGCCCGCGTTGCCGCTGATGCCGCTGACGGAACCCACGTTCACGATGCGTCCCCACTTGCCGCGCAGCATGTGGCGGCTGGCGGCGCGGCAGCCGGCGAAGCAGCTGCGCAGGTTGACCGCGAGCACCGTATCGAAATCCTCGTCGCTCATGCGGAGAATGAGCCCGTCGCGGGTGATCCCCGCGTTGTTCACGAGGATGTCGAGCCGGCCGTGCGCTGAAGCGACATCCTCGACCAGCTGTGCGAACGCCGCAGCGTCGGCAAGATCGCAGGAACGGGCCTCGGCGCTGCCGCCCGCGGCCGTGATGGCAGCCACCACGTCAGCCAAGGCGTCAGCGTTGCGCGCAACAGCGACCACATGGCGCCCGTCACGGGCAAGTCGAAGGGCGATGGCCTTGCCGATGCCTCGGCTGGCTCCAGTGACGATGGCGACGCGACGTTCGATGGGAGGTTCCTTTCCTCTGGGCGCCGGAGCGCACCGCTCGAGTGTATCGGTCTCCCACCGCCGCGACGGGTTCGTGCGCCATCGCTATACTTCGCCCCCACGGCATTCCGCCGTTGCAGGAGGCACCCCTTTGACCGAAGCAGAGATTGAAGCCAAGGTGATCAACATCATCGCCGACAAGATCAAGGTCGAGAAGGCCGAGATCAAGCGCGAGACGAACTTCATGACCGACCTCAACGCCGACAGCCTCGACATGGTCGAGTTGCTGATGGCCTTCGAGGAGGAGTTCGGCACCAAGATCCCCGAAGGCGACAGCGAGAAGCTGCAGACCGTGGGCTTGGCCATCGACTACATCAAGCAGCGCAAGGCTGCCGGCGGCTGATCATGCCACGGCTGGGCGGGCGGCTTCTGGGAAACAGCTGGGCGGTGCCCAGGTCCCGGTCGCGCTGATCCAGCCGAAGGCCCAAGGCCATCGACCGACCGAATCCAAGGAGGGCGCCCAGTCGCCCTCCTTGGTTCTTTTTGTGTAGGTTCTCCGGTCCATGCGCACCTTGACCCTGCGACGCGTCGTGGTCACCGGCCTTGGCGCCGTGACCGACTGCGGCCACTCCGCCCCCGCCACCTGGGATTCCATGATCCACGGCCGTTCCGGCATCGGACCGGTCACGGCGTTCGCCCAGAGCGGCGACTGGTCCGTCACCTTCGGGGGCGAGGTGCGCAACCTCGACTACACCAAGGTGCTCGATCCCCGCGATGCCAAGCGCATGGACCGCTATTGCATCTTCGGATACACGGCCGCCTGCGAGGCCGCCGCCGACAGCGGCATCGACTTCACCGCGGGTGACCCATACCGCCGCGGCGTCGCGATCGGCAGCGGCATCGGCGGCATCGAGACGATCGAACAGGGCATCAACAAGATCGCCCAGTCCGGCCCCCGCATGGTGAACCCCTTCACCGTGCCCAAGCTGATGCTGAATTCCTGCTCAGGGCACGTCAGCATCCGATTCGGCCTGCGCGGCTCGAACGTCGTCACGGCCACCGCCTGCGCGAGCGGCAGCCACGCGATCGGGGCCGCGTACCACTTCATCCAGCGCGGTGATGCCGACGTCATGATCGCCGGCGGCGCCGAGGGCTCCGTGACCCAGCTCTGCATGGCCAGCTTCGCCGCCATGAAGGCCCTCAGCACCCGCAACGATGCCCCGACCGAGGCAAGCCGCCCCTTCGACCGCGATCGTGACGGTTTCGTGCTCTCCGAGGGCGCTGGCGTGATCGTGCTCGAGGAGCTCGAGCACGCCAAGGCCCGCGGCGCAAAGATCTACGCCGAGCTCGTGGGCTACGGCGTCAGCGGCGACGCCCACCACATCGCGGCCCCGGACCCCGCCGGTGCCGGCGCGCAGCGCGCGATGATCAACGCCCTGGCCGATGCGCAGCTCGCGCCCGATGCCATCGGCTACATCAACGCCCACGGCACCAGCACGCCGCTTGGCGACGCCGCCGAGGTGGCCGCCGTGAAGCAGGTCTTCGGCCATCACGCGACGAAGCTCTCGGTCAGCAGCACCAAGGGCGTCACTGGCCACGGACTCGGCGCAGCCGGCGGCATCGAGACCGTAGCGACGGTGATGGCCGTGAAGTCGGGCATCCTGCCTCCGACCATCAACCTGCACAGCCCTGATGACGGATTCGATCTCGACTTCGTGCCCAATCACGCGAAGGAACGCTCGCTGCGCTACGCGATCAACAACTCCTTCGGCTTCGGCGGGCACAACACCAGCCTGGTCTTCGCACGGTTCCAAGGCTGATCGCCGGGATGCGCCCGCCGCGCAGGCTCGGGAACGCTCAATTCAGGACGCGGTGGCGAGCATCAGTCGCTCGGACTGCTGCACGGCGTCGCTGAAACTGGGCGCGCACGCATCGGCACCGACGAGCTTCCAGAGGTCGGGCACGATCTGGAACGGGTGTCCACCAACGATGATGCGGACGCCCTCGGCGGCGCGGGATGCATGCACCGCGGCGATCGTGTCGGCGAGCGGACGCAGCGACAGGGAACTGCCGATACCCAGTGCAAGCACATGGATCGGCCGGCCGGTCTGGGAGGCATCGAGCATGGCCACGATCTCGTTGGCGGGCGTGTTCGCACCGAGGCACTCGACCTTCCAGCCTGCGACCTCGAAGAGATCCGCGAGCATGCGCACGCCCATGTCGTGATGGTCACCGCCCACGCTCGTGGCCAGCACGCGCCACGGGCGCTCGCCTTCGACCGGGACATCCATCCGCAACTGCGCCATCATCGACTGCGTGGCGTTGGTCACGAAGCGCTCATCAGCGATCGAGGCCTCCTGCATGTGCCACATGCGGCCGACCTCGGCCATGCTGGGCACCAGGATGCGTTCGTAGACCTGCGCAAGCGAACGGCCGGACAGGCGCGCACCGTGCACCACGTGCCACGCTCGGTCGCGATTGCGCTCAAGAAGATGCAGCAGGTAGAGCCGTGCGGCCGTCGAATCACCGCCTGTGGCATTGAGCAGCGAGCTCGGCTGCGGAACGGCGCTGCCGGCAACGCGCTCAAGAGCCTGGTCGACCACCCGGCACGCCACCATCGCCTGCTTGGGCAGCTGTTCCGCAAGCACATCGCGCAGCGCGTGCATGCTCTCGACGACGTCGGTGTCGTGCACCTGGCGTGATGAGAACGCCACGCGCGACCACTGCACCTGTTCCACCAGCAGCTCGACGCGCTCGAATGCGACGGCAACCGCCAAGTGACCCAGTCGCTGGAGCATCTCAGCCTTCCAGAGCCGCTCGGCGTCGGGGCCGTACCGCGCTTGGATGCCCGGTACGCGCTCGAGCAGACGTGCCGCGGCCCAGCCCGCGATGGCACGGGACACGCCATCGATGGTCTCGGCAGCCTGTCGGCTTGCAGGGTTCACGTTCGCGGCTTCGCTGGACGGATCGCCGGGGATTCACCCCGGTTCGTGCCGGGTTATCGTCAGTCTCGCTTGCCGCCGAACATAGCCGCAAGCCGGAACGCCAGCTTGAGCGCCTCGATGTACACCCAGACGAGCGTGACCACGAGGCCGAAGGCCAGGTACCACTCCGACTGACGAGGAGCGCCAGCCTGCACGGCGTCGTCGATGACGCGGAAATCGACCACCAGCCAGAGCGAGGCCAGGCCAAGAACGAGCACGTTGATGCCCAGCCCGATCAGGGCCGGCGTGCCGCCTTCGAGGGCGCTGCCGAGCGAGATGAAGGGCAGCGACACGCCGAAGAGCGAGAGCACGAAGCCGATCAGCATGACGACCATCAGGCCGACGGTCGCCACCGTGAGCGCCATCTGGAAGGTCTGGCCGCCGCGCAAGATGCGAGCCTTGTAGAGGCCGAGCATGGTGCCCATGAGCGCCATCGTGATGACGAAGGCCTGGAGCGCCAGGCCCCCGGCGACGGTGATGCCCTTGGACTCAAGGATCTTCTCAAGGAAGAGGGTGACCGAGCCAATCGTCGCGCCCTGCAGGAGCGAGTAGACGGGTGCGACCCATCGCGCACTGGCGGGATTGCGCCAGATCGCGAAGAAGGCGACGAAGCTGAAGATCAGCGAGGCGATCATGAACCCCATCGACCAGCCTGGGTTCGACCCCGTGACGGCGTACGCAATGGCACCCGCGATCGCGCAGAGCATGGCGCAGGCGCCAGTCTTGTTGATGACGCCCTGCACGGTCGCCACGCCGCCTGCGGGTTGGGCGTGGACCTTCTGATCGAAGAGCTGGTCGGCGAAGACGGGGTTGCTGGATTGGAGCTGGCTCATGGTGTGGTTCCCTGGAATGGGGTTGGTGAGTCTAGGGGCGCAGATCGGATCGACGACGACCGATCACGACGGCCGCTGTGCGGATTGCTCGGCCTGGCGTGCCTGCGCGTAGCGGGCAAGCTGCCGAGCGAGTGTGTCGGCATGGGCGGGGTGGAAACTGAAATCGAAGCCCAAGCCGACGTAGGTGCGCTGACTGCTGTCCAGGCGCGTGTGCGCCAGCTTGGCGGCCACGACGATCGGCACCGGCATGGACGACCCGAGCGGAATGCGAAGCCAGAAGGTGCGATGACGGGCGAAGATCGGCGCTGCGGTCGCCTCGACGCGCAGACCAACGCCGCCGGTCGCCATGTTCATGAGTTCGGCCTTGACCGGCGGGCCGACCTGTGGGCGGCGCGTGGGCTCGGCACCGATCGTGCCATGCTCGAGGTAGTCGCGCGCCACCGCGTCATAGGCGACCTGGGCATCATGCACGCTCGCAGGGTCGAGCAGCGGGAAGACGTCGATCTCGGGCGGAGTGAGCCCACCAAGCTCAAGACGTGGATGGCGACGCAGGCAGCGCTCGACGGCGTCGGGCAGTTCGAGGCGCAGGACGCGGCCTTCCTTGCCGGGCACGTCACCGAGCTTGCGCGTGGTGAAGGTCCAGCGGTTCTGGCCCAGCGTGATCACCCCGATGAGCGACACGCCATCGCGAAGCTGGATCGGCATGCCGACCGTGGCCGGCGACTCGACGAGCACGTCCTCATCGCGCAGTTCCAGCACATGCAGGCGCCAGATCAGATCGCTGGCATCGCGCGATTCCGCACCCATGCCCGGCCGCGCGATCGCGACCTCGATCGCGCCGCCGCGTTCGAAGACCTGGGCCATGGTCCGTCGCCACTCCGCCGTTCGGGATCGTTGCGCTGGCATGACCCCATGCTACGCGGCGCGGATCACAGGGTTCGCGTGCGTCGCAGTGCCATCAAGGAGCGCGCAGCCGCCGAGCAACGTTCGGCCGTGGCGGGACGGCCTCCAAAGCGCACGGCATAGAACCCCTCGACCACCGACCGAAGGTGCATGGCGGCCTCGGGCGACCGCACGGCGAGCGCTGCGGCGACGTCGAACGGCGTCATGCCGGGCCGACGGAGTGCACCGAGCCGACGGGCGATCCGGAGTGCATCCAGATAATGCCGCGTCAGCTCGCGCTCGCGCGGCGAAGCACCAGGACCAAGCAGCGGAGCCGTCCGACGACGCCTGCCCCGCAGCAGCACGACCACGACGATGGACGCGGCCAGCACCATCCCGATCGACACCAGCCAGAGGCTGCCGACCAGGCCGGAAAAGGTCTCCACCAGCCGCTGGCGCACGGCATCGAGCGCCTCGCGCACGGCGCGAACCGGACGCGACAGCGCTTCGCGCGTGCTGGCCATGCGGTCGGCGAGTTCGGCCTGCGCCTGGACATCGAAGCTGACCACATGTCGCGTCCAGGCGAAGTTGAGCGGGTCCCACAGCCAGCGCAGGCCATCGGCCCAGCTGCGCTGCTCGGCCTGCAGGGCTTCGAGCGTCGTCGGCGGCGTGCCGTCGAAGGTGGTCCACTGGGCATCGCCCGTGCGCACCTCGACCCACGCGTGGGCATTGGACGATCGCACGATGTACTGCAACTGCGCGGCGTCGTACTCGAGCGCGATGAAGCCGGCCACCACGCGCGCATCCACCCCCATGGACTGGCACATCGCGCAGAGCGCGCTGGCGAAGTACTGGCAGTGCCCCTGTCGCGACGACGCGAGGAAGTTCACGATCGGATCCTCGCCCCGACGACGCACGATGGAACCCAGATCCGTCGTGTAGCGGTAGTCCCCGGACAGCAGCGCCGACTCGAGCGCCGTCGCAACCGCGCGGTTGCGCTCCCATCGCGCCGCCGGGCGGCGTGCGGCTTCTTCGAGATCGGGCACCATGCGACCGCGTGGCTTCCATTGCTCCCATAGCTCGAGCGCCAAGGGCTGCACCCCCGCGACCGGGAAGGTGGGCAGAGGGCCGGGCTCGACGAACCCGCCCGACAGCAACGTCATGTCGCGATCGCTGGCATACGGCTTGACCGCCACGGCGTAGCGATCGAACTCGCCGATCCGGCTCGACGCGCTCGACAGGAGCATCGTGGACTGATCGAGCGCGACCGACATGCCGCTGGCGGCCTGAATCGAGATCGGTGCCAGTACGCTGAAGACCTGGTTGGTGGCGAGCCCGCGCATCTGCACGACCTGTCGATACACCTGGAACCGTGCATCGATGCCCGAGTCCACGAACGGCACGAACGCCGCGCCGTCGCCTTCGACGTACTCGCGACGTGGCTGCTGCGGGACCTGCCATGACTGCGAGATCGGGTCGTAGCGATCGAAGACGGCGCCGCGCAGGTGGAGCGGTTCGCTGTGCTCGATCGCCACGTCGTCAGGACCGATCCAGCGCACGGTCATGACCTCGGTGCGGGAGTCCTCGATGCGTTCGTCCGAAGCGAGGCTCACACGCAGCGAGAAACCACCGGCGCGGGTGCGGCTCCAGGTCTCGCCCTCGAGACCCTGCCGGGGAAAGCCCAGGAAGACGAGCACGCCACAGATGGCCGTCACGATCACCGAGGCGATCGCAAAGCCAGTCCAGCTGCGCATGGGCGACGTGCCGACCGTGGGTTCGAACGCCACCGGCAGCGCACCGGACGGGATCCGAGCTGCATGCGCTGCCGCCGCGCGCTCCGTGCTCGACTGCACCCAGGCTGCCGCTGCACAGACCGGCATGAGCAGCGACCCCAGGACCAGAGGCAGGCCCGCGAGCACGTCGGTGCCATCGAGCGCGGCGACGAGCAGCAGGATCGAGCCCAGCGCCAGCACATGCCGTTCGTCCGCCGCGCGGTGCCGGGCGAAGAGCTTGATGACGAGCGCCGTCCCGCAGAGGAAGCCGACCTGTCCGACATCGGGCGGCCGACCGGCGAGGAACGCCGAGACCGCCGCAGCAGCCACCAGGCTGGCGATGATCGAGTGCGCGACGAGCGTGGGCAGGCGACGGGGCCGCGCGCCCTGGGAGAGCACACCGCTGAGCGCCGCCGCGACGAGCGAGAACGACAGGAAGACAAAGGAATCGTCGGCGATGCAGAACGCCGAGAGCGACAGCATCGCCGTGACGAGGATCAAGGCCTGCATCGCGCGCGGCATCGTCATGCTGCGCTCCCCTGCCGAGAGCTCAGGCTCTGCAACTGCGCCGCGGACTGGTGGATCGCCGCGGCACCGCCGATCGACGGATCGATGCGGCCTGGATGGATGACGACCGTCGCCGATCGCTCATCGCCGGGGCCTGAGACCATGGCGGTCGCCCGCGGAGCATCGAGGTCGAGCTTCGCCAACTGCACCAGCAGTCGATCGAGATGGCGCACGCCTCCGGCCGCCGGCATGGGCGCACACGGCAACCCATGCACCCGAAGGCTGACCTCGTGGCCAAGTGTGATCGCACTCGAGGCGAGGCTCGCCGCCAACGTGATCGCATCTTCCTCCCGCTGCCGCGCATCGACGCCGGCAGGCACGCGAGCGGCCAGGGCGTCGGTGGGCTCGGACAGGTTGAGCACGATCCGCAAGCGCGGGTAGCTCGGGCTCGCACGCTCGATCACGGCCAGCTGCTCGCGCGAAGCCGAACGACGCCAGGCCACGTCGCGCAGGCTCGTGAGTTCGGGTGCATCGCGAACACCGAAAAACTCCTCGCCGTGGCCCGGTCGTGAGGCCGCGCGTTGCCCGGCGGGCCCGCGGTCGAGCAGTGCGCGCAGCCGCGGCGCCGGCACGCGCACGACGCGAGGCAGCACCGTGATCGTGGCACGCTGTCGCCAGGTCACGCGCTTGCCGACGAGCCCGAACGGGAACGCGGACTGCGCGATCACGTCAGAGAGCTGCACCTCGCCGCGCTGCTGGGGCCACCATGCCAGCTCGACCACGCATCGTTCGCCAGGACCGACCGAGACGAGCCATCCCTGCGATGGGCCGAGCGCGGACTCGCGGATCGACACCGCGAAGGCGGGCCAGATCCACGACGCATTGCGCACCTCGTACTGCAGGACCAGCGGCTGGCCCACCCGCGCATCGCGCGGCACGAGCCGACGGACCCTGAGCGCAATCATCATCGCGCCGCTGGCGAGGCCGCTGACGACGATCATGCCGACGGCCGTGCCGACCGCCCAGATCAGGAGATTGGACGGCCGCCACACGACAGCCATGACCAGCACGAGCACCCCGATCACGAAGACGAGTCCACCGAGCGCCGGCCGGTAGGACAGGCGGCGCCTCATGGCACAGGTTCACGGGCGCCGGCAGAAGGCATCATGCCCCCTGCTCCGGTGCGGTCTTGGGGACCTCGTCGCGCAGGCGATCGATCGCTTCGAGCAGCGTTTGGCAATCGCTCGGACGGAACGATCCACCCGGCAGGTCAACGCTCCATCCGCTGACCGCCTTGCGATCGATGCGGTGGTGGGAGCCCGGCTCCAGGTCAGTGCGCGTGCGGGGGCGATCGACCAGCAGTCCATCGACGCCATCGCCATCGAGATGATCGACGCGATACCACGCCTGCTCGATGCGGTCGTCGCCGTCGGTGCCGCCGACGGGTGCCTGCACCATGAAGTGCTCCTGCGCCAAGGCGCGCCATGCCGGCGCATCGGCGCGGGCCAGCGAGGCGAACGCCGTCGCGAAGAGCGGGAAGGTCCGTTGGGCCTGGCGCGCGTTCGCGTCGACCTCGCGCTGCGCCAGGTAGAGCACGGCGTTGCCTTCCTCGATGCGCTGCGCCGCATCTTGCGGCCAGGTCCACGCCTTGCGGAAGGCGCCGCGCTCGCTCGCTGCGCACACCGCCACGCGCGGCGACTTGACATGGTCGATCCCGATCGCGGCGATGCGATCGCGCCACGCGCGACTGCCGGCGTGCGACTCCTCGACGAATCGGTCGGCATCGGCCAGCGGCACGAGCGCGACCACCATCCCGTCGCCGATCTCGATGGGCTGGCCCGGCAGCGGCAGCTCATCCTCGAGCAGCAGCGGCACCAGCGTGTCCAGCACCATCTCGGCGGCGAGCGCGTGCTCGACCGGCACCTCGAGGAGCTCGAGCTCGGGCCGACCGATCCGCCCCAGCCCGACCGTGCAGATGGCAACGTGCGAAGACGGGACATCGGCCTTGTCGCTCACGCCGGGCAGGCGCACGATGCGCCACATCAATCGATCGATCGGCACGGCATCGGCGGCCAGCACTTCCTGGTCCAGCTCGGCACGCGGCACGAACTGCCCCGTCGTCACATCGAGCACGCCGGCAGCGTCGGCGATCGACCCGGCGAGGAGATTCAGGAGCTGGAAGTACTCGTTGGGCCCCTCGTCGCCATCGAGCTGCACCTGCAGCCGGATGACCCATGGGCACGACGCTGCATCCCCCAGCATCGCGCGCCACGCGTCGTCGACGTCCAGCGCCTTCTCGCACCACAGGGCCACCGGGTTCTGCACACCATCGATCGCGCACTCGATGGCCCACGTGACCTCGCCCTCGCCGAGATCCATCTCGGAGCCGACCGGATCCGACGCCTCCATCCACGCGGTGAGCGCGGCCAGGACTTCGGCGGCCGTCGGCGGATCGGCATGCGGCCAGAACGCCACGAGCTGCAGCGGCGTCGGCTCGAGCTCAGGCCAGGAGCCCGAGGGAACTGGCGCGTGGTCACCGGGCTGCTCGTGGTCCATGGTGCTACGGTACACCGCCCCGACCGCGATCCACCCATGTCGACACCAGCGCCAGCCGAATCCGCACTCGAGCCACGCCCATCGTCACCGTGGCTCCTCGCTTCGATTGGATCGGCCGCGGTGATCATGGGCTTCTCGTGGTTCGGCGGATTCATCAGTTGGCACGATGCCATCTCGCCGCCCTTCGACGGAGCACCGTCGCTGACCCTGTCGACCTTCAAGCCGCACGGCACGAAGGCCGCACACGCCGTCTGGGTCCTCTCCGATCGTGCGCTCTGCATCGGCCCCTATTCGGCTGCGACCTGGACCGCCCTGCGCGCCGCGGCCCTGGGTGCGGCGGTCTTGGGAAGCCTGATCGCCTTCCGCGCCGTGCTGGTCCGCATGGTCGGCTGCTCCATCGTCGCTGCAGCGACCCAGACGTCGCGGGAAGCCCCACGCCTGCTCGCGTGGTGGATCCTTCCCCTCTGTGGCCTGTTCGTGACCGGCGCGATCCTGCCGTTCGATGCGCCGAGGATCGCGGGACTCGTCTGGGTCGGCCTGATGAGCGTGGCCTGGCTGCCGTGGCGCATGGCGCGAGCCGCTCGACGCACAGGACTCGGCAACGGCGTCGGCCCGACGCTCGTCCAGGCCCTGATCGGCATCGCGTGCCTGGTCGCCGCCGTGCTCGCCGGGGGAGCCATGATGGCCGCCCCCGCCTGATCACGGCCCGATTGCAGCGTCGGCGCACCAACTCGCGGTCCGCGACCGAACCCATCGACGGCGCCACGCGTTCCTCCAACCGCGGGCGTACAGTCTGCGTGCCCGATTTCACCCAGAACCAGGAGAACACCGTGGATCCATTGCGTCAGTTGATGACCGCCGTCCTTGCCCTGCCCGTCGTGGCCTGCGCCGCCGTGGGCCCCCAGCAACCCGCCGATGCGAAGCCAGCCGAAGCGCCCGCCGCGCAGCCGGCCCCAGCGGCCGCTGAAGCGCCGAAGGCCGATGCACCGAAGGCCGATGACACCGAAACCGAGATCAAGAAGCTGCGCGCCGAGGCTCAATTGCGCGAAGAGCAGCTCGCTGCCGAGCTCGCGCGCGTTCGCGCCGAGAAGGCGCGGCTCGACGCCGCGATGGGGCTGTATGCCTCGCAGCAAGCCAAGGCCAACGAACCCGAAGCCACCCGTCTCGCCGCCATGCAGCGCGAGGCGCAGCTGCGCGCTGCCACGCTCGACGCGGAACTTGCCGCCGGCAATGCCGAGATGGTCCGCATGAAGGCCGAGCAGGACCTGCTCGACATGCGCCACCGCGTGAAGCTCGCCAGCATGCGCCGCGAACAGGAAGCGATCGCCGCCGAGAACTCGCTCACCGCCGAGAAGCGCCGCGCCGAGCAGGCTCGCCTGGCCGACGAGCAGATGCGCGTCGACATCGAGTCCCGCACCATGGCGGGCCGGCTGGCCCAGCGTGATGCCGAGCAGAAGATGCGCGAGGCCGTCGATGTGCTCGAGGCGTACCCCGAGCAGCCCTTCAAGGACGGCGTGATCACCGTCAGCGACCGGCGCATCTCCCTCAACGGCCCGATCGTGAGCGGCACCGCCGACTACGTCTGCGACCGCATCGACTGGTTCAACAACCAGGATCGCGTGAAGCCGATCTTCATCGTGATCGACAACTCGCCTGGCGGCAGCGTCATGCAGGGCTACCGCATCGTCAAGGCGATCGAAACGAGCGATGCCCCCGTGCACGTGATCGTGAAGAGCTTCGCTGCCAGCATGGCCGCGACGATCGCCACGCTCGCCCCGCACAGCTACGCCTATCCCAACGCGATCATCCTCCACCACCAGATGTCGACCGGCATCTCCGGCAACATGACCGACATCGAGCAGGAAGTGAAGATGGCGCAGGAGTGGGAGCGCCGGCTTGCCGAGCCCATCGCCCGCAAGATGGGGATCTCGATGGCCGAGTTCAAGGAGCGCATGTACAAGGCCCGCAAGACCGGCGACTGGGACGAGTTCGCCGACGTCGCCGTCAAGCTCAAGTGGGTCGACCACGTCGTGAGCGAGATCCGCGAGGAAGGCATCCGTCGCAAGCCGGGCGATGCGCCAGCCGCCCCGATGTGGGGCATGTTCGGCGTGAGCATGAAGCAGGATGAGCAGGGCCGGCCCTACATGAGTCTGCCGCCGCTCGATCCGTACGACTGCTACTTCATGGTGAACCCGCGCGGCTTCTACCGCATCGAAGGCCGCTGAGCCAATTCCAGCCTTGAATGAACGCAGGGCGGTGCCGCATGGCGCCGCCCTGCTGCGTTGGGGGGGAAACGCGACTCAGAGCACCAGGTTGACCATGCGGCCAGGCACCACGATGACCTTGCGCGGCGACTTGCCCGCCAAGTGAGGCAGCACGTCGGGATGGCCAAGCGCGATCGACTCGACCTGCGCCGCGTCGGCCTTCGTCGGCACCATGATCCGGGCGCGGACCTTCCCCATGACCTGCACGGCGATCTCGACCTCGTCATCCACGAGCATCGAGGGATCGGCGATGGGCCACGGCGCATGGACGACCAGGCCTGATCCGCCCAGCTTGGCCCAGAGTTCCTCGGCGGCGTGCGGCGCGAACGGCGCCAAGAGGCGCACGAAGCGCTCGAGCTGCACGTGGGTCAGCCCGCCATCGGCCGGATCCTTCATCTCCTGCGGCCGCGTCGCAGCATTCACGAACTCGATCATCGATGCGATGGCCGTGTTGAACGCCAGCCGATCGATGTCGCCGGTCACCTTGTGCACGGTGCGGTGCAGCAGTCGCTCGATGGCGGGATCCGCCTGCCGCGCCAGGAGCAGCGCGCCGGTGCGCTCATCGACCGCAAGGCGCCACGCCCGCGCCAGGAACCGGTGCACGCCGGCGATGTCACGCGTGTTCCAGGGCTTGCTCGCTTCGAGCGGCCCCATCGACATCTCGTACAGCCGGAACGTGTCGGCGCCGTACTCGGCGATCACGTCATCGGGATTGATGACGTTGCGAAGGCTCTTGGACATCTTGGCGATCACCTGCGTGACCGGCCCGCCGCCGCGCTCATGGTGCGCGCCGTCGCGCTCCTCGACCTGATCGACGGCAACGAGGCTTCCGTCCTCGCGCTGGTACGCATAGGCCGTGAGCATGCCCTGATGGAACAGTCTGCCGAAGGGCTCCGGCGTGCCCACGTGGCCGAGGTCGAAGAGCACCTTGTGCCAGAACCGTGCGTACAGCAGGTGCAGCACGGCATGCTCGGCGCCGCCCACGTACAGATCAACGCCGCCCGCGTGCAGGCTGCCATCGCTGCGCTGGCTCTGGAGCCAGTAGCGCTCGGCTTCGTTCGACAGCATGCGCGATCCGTTGGCCGGATCGCAGTAGCGCAGGTAGTACCAGCATGAACCCGCCCAGCCGGGCATGGTGTTCGTCTCGCGACGGACCGGCGTGGACGGCGGCAGGATCGAGGGATCGACGCCCGCCTCGCCGGCCGTCGTGTTCACCCACGCGGTGGCCTTGCCCAGCGGCGGCATCGGCACATCGCTCTCGATGGGCTTGTAGTCCGCGAGTTCAGGCAGCAGCACGGGCAAGGCGCGCTCGGACACCGGATGGTGGCGGCCGGCCTCGTCGTAGACGATCGGGAACGGCTCGCCCCAGTAGCGCTGCCGGCTGAAGAGCCAGTCACGCAGCTTGTAGTTGACGCGACGTGCACCGCGGCCGGTCGTCATGAGCCACTCGATGATTGCAGCCTTGGCTCGCGTGGTGTCGAGCCCATCGATCGTGCAACCCTTCACGCTGCTGTTGCAGGCCACGCCATGGCCACTCGTGGCGCCAGTGCCATCGAAGGCCACGCCGGGGATCTCGACGACCTGCCGCACGGGCAGCCCGAACGCGCGCGCGAACTCGAAGTCACGCTCGTCATGCGCCGGCACCGCCATGATCGCACCCGTGCCGTAGCCCATGAGCACGTAGTCGGCGGTCCAGACGGGGATCGCTTCGCCCGTGGCGGGATTCACCGCGCGCAGGCCGGTATCGACACCGGTCTTCTGCTTCGAATCCGCCTGCCGATCGACATCGCTGCGATTGGCGGACACGGTCGCGTAGTCGCGCACCGCGGCAGCGCGGGCACCGCCGGCCTTGATGGCCGCCTCGACGAGCGGGTGTTCGGGCGCGACCACCATGTAGGTCGCACCGAAGAGCGTGTCGGGGCGCGTGGTGAACACGCGCAGCATGCCGAAGCCTGGAACCTCAAAGTCGATCTCGGCGCCTTCGCTGCGGCCGATCCACTCGGCCTGCATCGTGCGCGTGCTGTCGGGCCAGTCGACCAGGTCCAGGTCGGAGAGCAGCCGCTCGGCATACGCCGTGATGCGGAACATCCACTGCCGCAGCGGCATGCGCAGCACGGGATAGCCGCCGCGCTCGCTCTTGCCGTCGATCACTTCTTCGTTGGCGAGCACTGTGCCGAGCTTCGGGCACCAGTTCACGGTCTGCTCGCCGAGATACGCCAGGCGATGCCGGTCGAGGAACGCCTGACGGGCAGCGGCATCGAGCGATGCCCACGCCTGACCGTCGGCCTGCCGGCGGCCCGATGCGAGCTCCTCCTCGAGCTCCGCGATGGGTCGCGCGCGGCGGGCGTCGACGTCGTACCACGCGCCGTAGCACTGCAGCCAGATCCACTGCGTCCAGCGGTAGTACTGCGGGTCGATCGTGGCGAACTCGCGCGACCAGTCGTAGCAGAAGCCGAATCGCTTGAGCTGGCGACGATAGGTGTCGATGGCCTTGCGCGTCGTCACTGCAGGATGCACGCCTGTCTGCACCGCATACTGCTCCGCCGGCAGGCCGAAGGCATCCCACCCCATCGGGTGCAGCACGTTGTAGCCCTGCATGCGCCGCGCGCGGCAGATGATGTCGGTGGCGATGTAGCCCAGCGGATGGCCGACATGGAGGCCCGCCCCCGATGGATAGGGGAACATGTCGAGGCAGTAGAACTTCGGCCTGCCGCCATCGAAGCCCGGATCGCCGGGATTCAGCGTGCGGTACGCCCCTGCCTCGTCCCACGTGCGCTGCCAGCGCTCCTCGAGCTCATTGGCCAGCGTGGCGCCGTAGCGGAACGGGGTCTCGTTGCGTGACTCATCCATGGGAGGGCAAAGCCTACCCGTGGAGTCTGCCCCGATGGATCAGGCCACGCGCATCGTGCCACGCGCGTCAGGCCGCGTGAGTCAAGCCTGCCGATCAAGCCTGCCGATCAAGCCTGCCGATCAAGCCGTCCGGCGCTGGCCGAGCAGGCGCATGGCCTCGCCGACGAGGTAGAAGCTGCCCGTCACGCAGATCAGGTCTTCGCGACCGACCGCACGCATGGCGACCTCAAGGGCCTCCGACAGGGAGCGTGCCACCTGGCTCATCTTCCCGCTGCGCTCGGCGAACATGCGCTGCAGTTCATTCGGGTCAGCCGCTCGTGGCGTACCTGCCGCCCGCGTGAAGATGACCTTGTCGGCACCAAGGTGGACCTTGTCGAGCAGGCCTGCCATGTCCTTGTCGCGGCAGCAACCGAAGATGCAGACCATGCTGTCGTAGGGCACGTGGGCACCGACGCAGCGCATGAGCGTGCCGACGCTGGCGGGATTGTGGGCGCCGTCCACAAGCACGCGCGGACGCTCGGCGATCACTTCCATGCGACCACGGACTCTTGTAGCCATGAGGCCCAGGCTGACCTTGTCATCGGGGCACGCAAAGCCGGCCGACTTCAGCACGTCGATCGCCGCGAGCGCAAGCCCGCAGTTGGCCGCCTGGTGCTCGCCGGGCAGCGGCACTGGCAGGTGTTCGAGGCGCGTGGTGCGGGTGTAGAAGCAGACGCGCGTGTGTGCACCGAGGTCAGGCGTGGTGCAGAAGCGGCTGCTGAACTCGATGTCCTTGTTGACGATCATCAGCGGCGCGCCGACCTGTGCGGCCACCTCGCGGAAGACGGCCTCGACCTCGGGCTGCGGCTCGAACGCCAGCGCGGGCACGCCAGCCTTGAAGATGCCCGCCTTCTCGCGTGCAATGCTCTTCACGTCCTTGCCGAGGATCCGGGTGTGGTCGAGGTCGATCGACGTCACGATCGCGACCAGCGGCGTGATGACGTTGGTGCAATCCAGGCGGCCGCCAAGGCCGACCTCGACGACCGCGATGTCCACGGCCTGCTCGGCGAAGTGCACGAACGAGAGCGCCGTCATGAGCTCGAAGAACGTTGGCTCGAACGGAAGCTTGCCGGCCGCCTTGGCCACGCGGCGCATCAGGTCGAGGAAGTCGGCCTCGCTGGGCATCGCGCCGTTGATCGTCACGCGCTCGCGCACGTCGACCAGGTGCGGGCTGACGTACTGGCCGACCGCATAGCCGCAGGCCTGCAGCATCGCGCTGACCATCGCCACCGTGCTGCCCTTGCCGTTGGTGCCAGCGACATGCACGCACTTCACCTGCTCGTGCGGGTTGCCGAGCACCTCCAGCAGCTGGCGCATGCGGTCGAGCTTGAACGGCTCGTCGCTGTACTGCACGGTGTGCAGCCGCTCAAGGTCCACGCGTTCATGCAGCCACTTCAGGGCCACCGAGTAATCGCTGAAGTCGCCGCGGCGCGCCTTCGTCTGCTCGCTCCTGGAGAGTTCGCTCGTGCGGTGCTCGGCAAGCTTGGGTTCAAGGGGCTCTTCGGCGCGCACCGGAGCCGAGCCGCGCATCGCGGGCACGCCGATGATGGGCACGTGGGTGACCGGAGCTTCATCGAGCACGTTGTGGTGCGCAGCAGGCGCCGCAACGACCGGCGCGGGCTTCGGCGCGGGCTTCGTCGCTACGGCATGCGCCGTCGATGGCTTGCTCATTGCTGGCTTCGCGGCGGCGGGCTTCGTCGCCGAAGGCTGCGGCTTTGAAGCAGGCTTGGCGCCGGCCTTCGCCGCTGGCTTGGCCGCGGTCTTGCTCGAACCCTGCTTGGTGGTGGTGCGCGAACCGCTGCCCGATGAAGCGCTCTTCCTCGACATCCGGGCGAGTCTAGCGATCGACGACGTTCGACGCAAAAGGCCGAATGCAACGCCATGTCAGACATGGACTTGCGACTCGTGTTCCGAGAACGCGATCGGCCTAGCATGGGGTTCCATGAACGCGCCGCACCATCATGATCACGTGAACTACGCCCGCGAATCCTGGCGCGCCCTGCGCATGATGAGCGAGTTCGTCGACGCGACCGACGCCCTCGCGCGCGTCGGTCCCGGCGTGAGCATCTTCGGCAGTGCGCGCACCGCGAAGGAAGCACCCGAATACGCAGCCGCCGAGGAGTGCGGTCGCTTGCTCGTCGCGCGCGGATTCCCGGTGATCACCGGCGGTGGACCCGGCATCATGGAGGCAGGCAACAAGGGCGCGCTCGAGGCGGGCGGTGTGAGCGTCGGGCTGAACATCACGCTGCCGCGTGAGCAGGAACCGAACCCGTACCAGTCGATCGAACTCTCGTTCCGCTACTTCTTCATCCGCAAGGTGATGTTCGTGAAGCACTCGCGCGGCTTCATCATCTTCCCGGGCGGCATGGGCACGATGGACGAGGCGTTCGAGAGCCTCACGCTCATCCAGACGATGAAGATCGCTCCGTTCCCGGTCGTCTTCGTGGACAAGGCCTTCTGGGGTGGGCTCTTCGACTGGATCCGCGGCACGATGCTCGATCGCAACAAGGCCATCAGCCCCGAGGACTTCGAGCTGTTCCATCTCACGGACAGCGTGAACGAAGCGGTCGACTTGGTGCACCAGGTGCACTTGGGCACGAAGCCCTGGGCCACGAAACTCCCGCGATTCGAAGCCGTGGAGCCGCGGCCGGCGCAGGCTGCACGCGGCCGGCCGACGAGCCGCCGCTCGTGGCGCACCGGCGACGAGTACATGGGTGCCGCAGACGACTTCGAATGATGCTCAGCGCCACTCGTGGCGCGGATACCGCCGCTTGAGTGCAGGCACGATCTCGGGATAGAGCCTGGTCCAGAAGCCCGGCAGGTCCGAGGTGACCTGCAGCGGCCGGTAGTTGGGGCCCAAGATCTCCAGGAGCAGCGGCACGCGGCCCGCGGCCACGCTCGGGTGAGCGGTCGTGTCGTAGAAGTCCTGGATCTTCGCGCGGCCGCGCGGCGGCTTGCCGGCCTCGTACTCGATCTTCATGCCGAAGCCGCGCGTGAGCTTGATCGTGCCGGGCGCCATGCGCTCGACGAAGCGGCAGTCCTCGTGGGTGAGCAGGTCCTTGAGCCGCTCGAGGACGGGCCGATCACGGACCTGGCTCCAGCGTGTTGCACCGTGCGCCCAATCCGACCACGCAAGCTTCAGGTCGCCCTCGTCGTAGGCGGGAAGCGCGCGATCAGGAAACCACTCGCGCACGCAACGGACACGCTCAATCCACTGCTTGGCGTCGTCGTCGAATCGCTCGGGAGCAAGTTCTCCCGACAGGACCATCGACGCAATCAGCTCGCTCGCCCGTCCGAGGTCGCGCGGCGGCCGAACGGTGCGGGACAGCACGGCATCGTCGAAGCGTTCCTCCTCGACTTCCTCGACGGCGAGGCTCGCGGACTCCCAGCGCTCTTCGACCGTGCGGACGAAGCGGTGCGGCAGCACCTGCCTCACCCACGCCTCATCGAGCCCGATCGTCATCGAGAGCGTGGACTCCTGCACTTCCGTACCGCCGCCTTCACGCACGTCGAGCGCCAGGAACGGGCCGGCGCCACGAAGCGCGCTCGATCGATCGATCGCCACCTTGCGCCGACCGGCCAGATAGGCCGTCGGCTTCTGCGCATCCGGGCGCCAGGCCACCAGATCCGGGAAGCCAGCGAGCATCGCGCGCGCGCACGCAGCATCATCGGTCGCGGACTGGTCGCCCGACGCGACGGCCTCGTGCAGCTGCTGCGCCACACGCCGCGCCTCGCGCGCAGCATCAGGGTCGAGCAGCCCCCGACCATCGCCGCGCGGATCCTCAAGCAGGCGTTCCCTGACGACGACATCACCCGGGCGGTCATGGGCCTGCAGCACGCGAGTCGGATCGACGCCCTCGCGCGCCAGCACATCGCGCCCCTCGACCATCGAGCACCACGTGGCAACCCTCCGCGCGCACCCCTGCCGTGCAGCCTCGACCATCGCGCGACCGATCCGTGGATGAGCCGGCACGCGAAGGATCGCGTGTCCCAGGCGAGTGATCGCGCCCTCGGCATCCAGCGCGTCGATCGTGCGCAGGACCTCGATCGACCGCGTCACCATCGCGGCGTCCGGCGGATCCAGCCATGGGAACCGCTCGACGTCACGCTCGCCCATCGATGCCAGATGCAGCAGCGGGCCTGCCAGCTCGACACGTCGCACCTCGGGCACATCGAAGGCCGCGCGACGCGCCTGCGACCGTTCGCTCCAGAGCCGCAGGCAGGTTCCGGCCATCGTGCGGCCGGCCCGGCCCGCGCGCTGCTCGGCGCTCGCGCGACTGGTCTCCTCGAGGCGCAACGCATTGAAGTTGCGTCGTGGATCGAAGCGATGCATGCGGACGAGTCCGCTGTCGATCACGATGCCGATGCCCTCGATCGTCAGGCTGGTCTCGGCGACGTTGGTCGCCACCACGACCTTGCGCTGCCCGCGCGGCGCCGGCGCCAGCGCGCGGTCCTGCTCGTCGGGCGTGAGTTGGCCATGCAGGGGCAAGGCGACGATCGGCTCGCCTCGCCGCCGTGCGAACTGCACCACGGCCTCGATGGTGCGGTCGATCTCGGCCTTGCCGGGCATGAACACCAGGACGTCGCCCGCGAGGCGCTCGTCGAGCGCGACGCCCAGGGCCGCCACGGCTCGGTCCGTGATCGACTCCCCCTGCCGCCCATCGCCGAGATGACGCACCGCGACCGGAAACACACGTCCCTCGCTGCTGAGCGGCTCGACGCCGAAGGCCTCGCCGAGCCGGTCGCGATCGAGCGTCGCACTCATCACGACCAGCTTCAGGTCCGGCCGCGCACCGGCCTGCAACCGACGCACGAACCCGGCGGCCATGTCGGTGTGCAGGCCACGCTCATGGAACTCATCGAGCACTACGCAGCCCACGCCGCGAAGCGATGGGTCCGACTGCAGCTGCCGCACGAAGAGCCCGTCCGTCACGAACCGGATGCGGGTCAACGGCCCGACCGCGCGCTCGAAGCGCGTCTGGAATCCCACGAGACCGCCGAGCTCAACGCCCATCTCCTGCGCCACGCGCCGCGCCACGCTGCGCGCCGCGAGCCGCCGCGGCTGCAGCACCACGACCTCGCCCTCGACCAGCGATCGCTCCAGCAGGATCTGAGGGACCTGCGTGGTCTTGCCGCTGCCGGTCTCGGCGCTGAGCACGAGCGTTGCCTGTGCACAAAGCCGCGATTCAATCGTGTCCGCCAGCCGTCGGACCGGCAGGCTCTCGCCCAGGTGGCCCATCGCGGAACTCAGAAGACGCCCGACAGGTGCTTGCGCATGTCTTCGAGGAACCGGCCGATCTGCCCCTGCTCGGCAGGGCTGGCCGTCGATTCGACTTCCTGCTGCCAGAAGTCCATGAACGCGACGGCGCCCTCGCCCTCAAGGTCGGGCATGCCATCGCGGCCGTCGGCCATGCGCTTGGTGCGGCGATCCTCGCTGCGCTTGACGTCGTCCTTGATCTTCTTCAGGCGATCGGCATCGCTCTCCTTGCCCTCGTCGCCACGGGTCACCATGCGCATGCGCCGCTCCCACTCGACCAGCCACTGGTCGAGGAACTTGGCCCGCTCCGCTGCCGGCAGCGCTAGGTATCGCTTGCTGCCATCCGCGAGCACGTCCTTCGCCAGCTGGCGTGCGTTCTTCGTCATCTGCTCGCGTGCCGGGCCGGTGACGCCAGCCATGAAGCCAGCCATGGCCGCACTGTCGCCCGCCTCCATGCCACGGAACCTGCCGGCGAAGTCCATCATGAACTTCAGGCGTTCGTCGAGCGGGAGCTTGTTGAAGTCATCGAGCGCCAGGTAGCCCAGCACATCATCGACCGGCGCATCGAAGATGCTCGGCGGCGGCTTCCAGCGCACGGCGAACCACCAGTACAGCGGGAGTGCCAGCAGCAGGGCCACCAGCGTGGCGATCGCCAGCGAGCGCCATGCGCGACGATCATCGAATCCTGCGGGAAGTGCGATCATGCATCAGCCTCCATCATCCTCTGGGATCCCCTCGTCCATCGTGGCTTCGTCCACGCTGCCATCCAGGAAGACGCCATTGCGTGGGCTGCGGGCGCCCTTGAGGTGCCGGTCCTCGCTGTCGATGAGGAGCGGGATCTTCACCGCGCCGCCATCGGCGTTCACGAAGGGCTTCTCCAGGAATCGCGTCACCAGGCGCGCCTCGAGGTCGTTGCGCGTGCGGTCGCGCTGCTCCTGCGACGTGCCGGGCGGCAGCGCCGCCAGCGCCTGGAAGACATCGAGCTGAAACTGCGGCAGGTAACGGATGAGCCCCGGCACATAGGTGTAGCTCGTGCCGGTCGCGAGCGAATCTTCGTTCAAATCGCTCGGGCAGAGCCAGATCGGACTGTCGATCTCGACATAGCCCTTCAGCGCCTTGGGCAGTCCACCCTCGGGACCCTCGGGGAGCACGACGGGAATGAACTCGCACATGGGCAGCATGCCCTTGCGCACGTTCATCGCCGACTGCAGCCCGGTGAAGGCCTGCTTGAGGTTGCTCCGGCACTGGGCACTCTCGCTCTCGGCACGGATCGACGAGAGCGCGGGCAACAGCAGGCCGATCAGGATCACGATGATCCCGATGACCACGAGCACCTCGATGAGCGTGAAGGCCCTGCGCACAAACGGATCGTAGCCGTGGCGCCGCCATCGGCCATGCAGGGACCAGCTCGAATCCACGTCGATCAGGCCGAGAACATCGCCTCGACGAACTGGTCCGGGTCGAACGGCTGGACATCCTCGGGGGTCTCGCCCGTACCCACGAGCTTGACCGGCACGTCGATCGCATCACGGATCGCCACCACCACGCCGCCGCGCGCCGTGCCGTCGAGCTTGGCGAGGAAGATGCCCGTCACATCCACGGCCTGCTTGAAGACCTGCGCCTGCTGAATCGCGTTCTGGCCGCTCGTGGCATCGAGCACGAGCAGCACTTCGTGCGGGGCATCGGGGATCTTGCGGCGCACCACGTCGCGCACCTTCGTCAGCTGGCGCATCAAGTGATCCTGCGTGTGCAGGCGGCCCGCGGTGTCGATGAGCAGCACGTCGACGCCCCGGCTGAGCGCCGCCTCGGCGGCATCGAAGGCCACTGCCGCAGGATCAGCATTGGCACCGCCAGCGACGACCTCGACGCCGAGCCGCTGGCCCCAGGTCTTCAGCTGCTCGACCGCGCCGGCGCGGAAGGTGTCCGCCGCACCGAGCAGCACCGTACGGCCACTGTCGCGGATCGTCTTGGCGATCTTCGCCACGCTCGTCGTCTTGCCCGCGCCATTCACGCCCACGACCAGGATGACCGTTGGCTTGCCGGATGCGTAGCGAAGCCCGGTCGGCGCTTCCTTCCAGCGTGCCTTCAGCGTCTTCTTCAGGAACTCGAGTGCATCCTCGCCGCGCTCGACGCGGCCTGCGCGGTACTCCACGCGCAGGGCTTCCACGATCTCGCGGGCGGCACGCACGCCGACGTCGGCCGCGATGAGCCGCGACTCGAGCTCGGCGAGCACCTCCTCGCTGAGCGACTTCCCGTGCAGCAGCGTCTTCAGGCCGGATCCGAGGGTGGCCGCCGTCTTGGCGAGCCCCCGCTTGATGGCCTCGACTGCTGCACGAAAGATCACGCGGCGCCCCCGCCCGCCACGCGGCGCGCGACCTGGTCGAGCACACCGTTCACGAAACCGCCGCTGCGATCGGTGCCGAACTCCTTGGCCAATTCGACGGCATCGCCGATGGCCAGGCCCGGCGCGACCTTGCCGATCGCGAGCTCGTACCAACCGAGCCGGAGCAGGTTGCGGTCGATCATCGGCTGCCGGTGCGATGGCCAGTCAGGCGCGAGCGCGACGATGTCGGCATCTGCATCGGCGCGGTGCTCCCAGGCAAGGCACGCCAGCGCAAAGCCGGACTCATGATGGCTCTCGGTGCCATCGCTCTCATCGAGCGATCGGCGCACGATCTCCGGCGCGACGCCCGGCACCGCGTCGAACTGGTACATGGCCTGCAGGGCGCAACGCCGCACGACCAGATCCGCTGGCGCGCTCACTGCAGCTCCTTGATGGCCTGCGCCGCACCGATCGCAGCGCGCATGGCTTCCTCGCCCTTGTTGCCCTTCGCTCCGCCGGCACGAGCCTGCGCCTGGCCGAGGGTCTGGCAGGTCAGCACGCCAAAGGCCGCCGGCTTGCCGAACTCGACCGAGATCCGCGCCAGGCCGTGCGCCACGGCATCGCAGATGTGACGGTCATGGCTCGTTTCACCGGTCAGCACGCAGCCGATCGCCACCACCGCATCGACATCGCCGCGCACGGCTGCCGCGCGGCTGATCGCCACGAGCTCGAACGCACCCGGCGCCTTCACGATCTTGAGTTTCGTCAGATCGCCGCCTGCCTCCTCGAACGCCTTGACCGCACCCCGTTCGAGCGCGCCGGTGAGCTCCGAGTGGTACGTGCTCGTCACGATCACGATGCGCAGCGACCGAGCGTTGATGGCGATGGAAGGAGCAGCGGGTTGCATGGGGCGAAGATGGTAGCCTCGCCATCATGCACGCAGCGCTGCGCCGCCTTGCCGCAGGGGTCCAGGCCGCGCGGGCCGGACTGGCCTACGGGGCCATGGCCGAAGGATGGTTCGCCGTCGCCATCGCTCACCGTGCCGGCCGGCTTGAGGGGGACCTCACCGCGCTGCTGCTCGCCATGAGCGTGGTCTCGCTCGGGCTCTTCGTCTTCGGCGTCGCCATGAACGACGTGCTCGATCGCAAGCACGATCGCGCCTTTGCCACCGAGCGGCAGGGCCGCTGGCTGCTCTCGGTGCAGTGGCTGGCTGTGCTGGCCGTGATCAGCCTCCTCGCCGCACTCGCTGCCGCATCCCAGTTCGGTCGCAGCGGCATGCTGGTGGCCGGTCTCGCCGCTGGCGGCATCGTGGCCTACAACGTGCTCGCCAAGTTCATCCCAGCCTTCGGATTCGTGAGCCTGGGTGCCATCGGTGCGCTCCACATGCTTGTGCCCGACCAGCACCCAGGCGTGCTGCTGCCCTTCTGGTTCTCGATGACCTTCACCGCGATCGTGGCGGGCATCGTGCATCGGCTGCGCCAGAAACGGCCGGCCGCAACGGTCCGCGGCATGCTCGTCGCCACAGCGCTGTGGGCAGCCTGGTCGGCCGTGCTCACGTGGTGGATCGCGCCCCAGACCCTCGATCCGATGATCGGCTTCGACCATCCTCGCGAGGGGATCCTCGTCGCGATCATCCTGCTCATCGCGTTCGCGACCGTGTCCATGGCGATGCGGCGCGCGACCAGCGGCGCGCCGCGCCAGGCCGATCGCTTCGCGCGACTGGCGACCCTCACGCAGGCCCTGATGCCCTCGGCATGGTTCCTGTGCATGGGTCGGGCCGAGGCCGCTGCGAGCTTCGCAGGTGCCGCGATGGCGCTGGCGCTGGTCGACGCGGGCGTACGGACCGGCCTCCACCTGGCGCGACCACTCGACTACCAGCCTTGAACTACCATCGCGGCATGCGCACTGCCCTGGTCCTCCTGCTCCCGTTGGCCTTCGGTCCGGTGGCCTTGGCGCAGCAGGTTGACCTTGTGGTGAACGGTGAATCGCTGGCGGGTTTCGTGCTGCCGGTCGAGCCCGTCGAGGGCGGTCTGCGGATCTCAGCGGAGCGCCGCTGGGAGTGGACGTCACTCGACACCAAGCGCCTCTGGCTCGAGGGCGACGTGTCGATCGATCTTGGCGAGTACGCCTTCAGTGCCCCGGCGGCGGCGGTCTGGATCAATCGGATTCCCTCTGCCGGCGGGCTCATCACGCAATATGCCGTCTACTTCCCAGTCGCCAGCGAGCCGACGCGTTACGCGGGCATGGGCGCGGGCGGCAAGGAACTGCTGGTGACCGGCAGCACGCGCGGCGCCGTCGAGCTCACGACCGTGCTCACTGATCGCGGCCCGCCGGCCGGCAAGCCTGAACTGGGCAAGGGCGTCGCGCGCCTGCAGCGTCACCTTCGCACGATCGCCACGAGTGCGCCCGTCCTCGAGCAACGCCCCGACATCGACGTCACGCCCAAGCCGCCCGAGACTCCGATCGCCGTGGGCGCACCGATCAAGGCCAGCACCGATGCAACGCCGCTGCCTCCAGTCACGATCCGCGCCGCCGACACCGGCACCGTGCCGATCATCGCCGGATCGGCCACGGTGAGTTGGTTCGGCGGATCGATCACGTTTGATGCCGCGACCGATTCGGTCACGATCACCGGTGGCGTGCAGATCGATGCCACCGGCATGCAGACCGACGACGGCCCGCGCGACCTGCAGCTCTCGGCCGAAAGCGGCGTGGTGTTCCTCGAACCCGGCACCCTCGCCGCCCTGAAGGCCAAGGGCAAGGATGCCTCGCCCGCGACCACGATCAGCGCGCTTGACATCGTCGGCATCTACCTCGAAGGCGACGTCGTCGCGACCGACTTCCAGTACACCATCCGTTGCCGGCACGTGTACTACGACCTCGTGCGCAACAAGGCGTACGCCGCCGATGCCGTACTGCGGACCGTCGACCGCAAGGGACAGCTGCTGGTGGCGCGTGCCGCCGAGATGCAGCAAGTCGCCGGCCGCCAGTGGCGCGTGGGCGAGTCCACGCTGTCCAACAGCGAGTTCTTCGTGCCGCACCTCTCGGTCGGCGTCTCGCGTGCGACCGTCACGCAAACCGCCGCCGGCGACTCGTTCGTCATCGCGGATGACGTGACCGGTCGCATGGGCCGCATCCCGTTCTTCTGGATGCCCACGGTGCAGGGCTCGCTCGATCGCCTGCCGATCAAGGGCGTGCAGCTCGGCTACGGCGACCCCGAGGGAACGGTCTTCGGCGTCGAACTTGATCCCTTCGTACTTCTTGGGCTCAAGCCCGAGCCGGGCCTCGATGCGACGCTCGAAGCCGGCGTGCAATCGGAGTACGGCGTCAACGCCGACCTGCGCATGAAGGGTGATGCCGGCGGTGCGTGGAACGCTGACTTCTTCGGCGTCTACGACTTCCTGAACCCCGAACAGACCGCCAACGCCGGCTTCGTCACCAGCGCCAACGAGTGGCGCGGCATGGTCACCGCCGATTGGGTGCTGCAGTCCTCGCCCGATGCCGACACGAAGCTGCAACTCGGTGTGCAGAGCGATCCGACCCTGGTGAGCATCTTCCGCCCTGACGACTATCAGGAGCGCCGCCCCTACGAGACCTCCGCGTGGACGACCTCGTCCAGCGACAACTCGATCTTCGACTTCGGCGCATCGATCAGCGCGAACGACTGGGTGAGCACCATGTGGCAGCTGGCCAGCCGCCCGTACACCACCGAGAAGTATCCCGAGCTCAACTACCGCCGATTCGGCGATCGCATCTTCGGCAGCTCGGTCACGTGGTCGAGCGAGTACACGGGCTCGATGATGTCGCTGAACCTGCAGGACACCGACAGCGCGGAGATCGGCGCCGACCCCGATGCCATCAGCATCAACCCGGCCTTCGCCGCCACGCAGAACATCCGCGAGGCGTACGAGGGCGCCGGCTACGACTCCAACATCCGCGGCCGCGTGGCGACCCGCCAGGAGTTCGCCCTTCCGCTCGATGTCGGCGATGCGCGCGTCACGCCCTTCGCCGCCGGCAACGGGATCGGCTACTTCTTCGATGACTTCAAGGACTACTCATCGGAGTCCGATTCGTTCCGCGGGCTCCTCTCTGGTGGCGTGCGGGCCAGCACCACGCTGACCGCGTCCTACGACACCGTGCGCAGCCGGCTGCTCGACCTCGAGCGGCTGCGCCACGTCATCAAGCCCTACGGCACGGCGTGGTACGGCTGGGATTCGAACGACCTCACGAACTACCCTATCTACGACCAGGAGTGGGAAGGCTGGTCCGGCGGCGCGGTCGGCCAGGCCGGCTTGGACCAGCGGCTGCAGACCATGCGCGGCGGCCCCGGCAACTGGCAGAGCGTGGATTGGGTCACGGTCGATGCGGGGGTCGTCGTCGATGACCGCAGCAACGACCTGCAGCGCACCACCACGCCGGGCGACACGTTCGGCCTCAAGAACTTCCAGAGCCCCATGCCCAGCTTCTACGCGTGGCGCCCGGAGTACAGCCAGTGGGGCGATCACCTCTACGGCAACGGCACGTGGGCGCTCGGCGATGCGCTCGGTCTCTACGGCATGGTGACGTGGATGCTCGAGGATCGCGACAGCCAGGGCGACGACCTTGCGCAGGGCTCCGTCGGCTTCCGCATCACGCAGTCGCCCGCGGTCACGTGGTACACCGAGTACCGCTACGTCAATACCTTCGACGACACCGGGCTCTATCCCGATGACGAACTGCTGCAGGGCGGCATGCAGTACCGGGTCAGCGAGAACTACAACATCGCGCTCGCGGGCCAGTACGACTTCCTTGCCGAGACCTTCCGCAGCGCCACCGGCTCGATCACGCGGCAGTTCCCCGACTTCGCGGTCACGATCAACGGTGGCTACGACCTGATCACCGATGCCTATTCCTTCGGTCTCGGCGTCTCGCTCGGCGGCAACAGTGCCGATCTCGGATCGGCCCTCAATTCCGCCTTCGCCCAGAACTCCTCGCTCGGCGGCCGCTGAACGATCGGCTGGTTCACCAAGCCCTGCGGCTTGAGCGGGTGGCACGCCACCCCGCCGGGAGGTCAGCCTTCGAAGAGTCCGCCGTCAGCCGGCCCCTTCCACGTGGCGCCGACATGATCGCACGCCGCCTTGGTCAGGCGCCGACCCTGCCGCGTGCGCGCGACAAACCCCAGCTGCAAGAGATACGGCTCGACCACGTCCTCAAGCGTGCCGGCATCCTCGCCCATGCTCGCGGCGATCGCTTCGACGCCCGCTGGGCCGCAGCCGTACACCCCCGCAAGGGCCTGCACGTATGCACGGTCGAGCGCATCGAGCCCCAGTGCATCGATGCCTTCGAGCTCAAGCGCCTCGTCGACGGCAGCCAGATCGAGCGCGCCGCCACGGCGCACCTGCGCGAAGTCGCGCACGCGACGCAGCAAGCGCAGCGCGATGCGAGGCGTCCCTCGGCTGCGCCCGGCCAGGCGATCAAGCGCGCCCTCGGGTATCCCCCGCATGCCCTGCAGGCCAGCAGCGCGGCGCAGGATCTCGACGAGCTCCGCCGCGCCGTAGAACCCCAGATGGTGCGCGATGCCGAAGCGATTGCGCAGCGCTTGCGTGAGCAGGCCAGGCCGCGTGGTCGCGCCGATGAGCGTGAACGGCTTGAGCGCCACCGTCACGACGCGCGCATGCATCCCGCTGTCGACCGTGAAGTCGATGCGGAAGTCCTCCATGGCCGGATAGATGTACTCCTCGACCGCCGCGGGAAGCCGATGGATCTCGTCGATGAAGAGCACGTCACGCTCCTCCATCTTCGTGAGCGTGCCGATCAGGTCCGCCGCCTTCGTCAGCGCCGGACCGCTCGTCACGTAGGCACGGCTGCCCATCTCGTTGGCGATCACGTGCGCAAGCGTGGTCTTGCCCAGCCCCGGCGGGCCGTGCAGCAGCACGTGCTCCATGGGCGCCGTGCGGGCGCGCGCGGCATCGATGGCGATCGACAGCCGCTCCTTCAGGTCAGGCTGCCCGATGTACTCCGCGAGCTGCTGCGGACGGAGCGCCGGTCCGGCCACGGCCTCGGGCTCGCGGTCGCGACCTTGCTGCGCCGCCTCGACGATGCGTTCTCGTGCCATCCGTGGCCGCCCGGAGTCAGAACCTGACCTTGGGTGCCTCGCGCTCGCCCTCGCCCACCTCGAAGAAGCGGAAGGGCTGGAAGCGGAAGATGCCGGCGATCACGTTGTTGGGGAAGACGGCCAGCTGCGTGTTGAAGTCGCCGGCCTTGCCGTTGTAGCCGGTGCGCGCGAAGGCGATCTCGCCTTCGAGCTGGCCCAGCGCGCCCTGCAGCTGCAGGAAGTTCTGGTTGGCCTTGAGATCGGGATAGGCCTCGGCCACGGCGAGCAAGCGACCGAGCGCGCCGGTGAGCTGCTGCTCGGCACCGATGCGCTCATCGACCGAACCAGCACCCATCGCCGAAGCGCGAGCCTTCATCACGGCCTCGAGGGCACCCTTCTCGTGCGCGGCATAGCCCTTCACCGTCTCGACCAGGTTAGGCACGAGATCGTGGCGCTTCTTCAGGCTCACGTCGATGCCGCTGAAGGCACCCTCCGTCGCCACGCGCGCGCGCTGCAGGCCGTTGTAGACACCGATCACCCACAGGGCGACCACGACCACGAACGCCAGCACGGCTCCAACGATCACCACCAAGGCAATGCCCATTGCGGACCTCCTGCACCGGAGTGCGGACGGATCCTACCGCTTCCCCAGCGCGCGCCCCATGCTCCGCACGATCCTGAAGTGATCAGGATCGCAGGGCATCACGCTCAGCCGGTTGCCCCGGGCCAGCACCGTCATGCCCGCCAGCGTCGGCTCCTTGCGCAGGGCGTCCAGCGTCACCACCCCACGGAATCGTTCCACGAACTCCACCTCGACCATGATCCAGGTCGGGTCATCCTTGGTCGACTTTGGATCGTGGAACTCGCTGCGCGGATCGAACTGGGTCGGATCGGCCACGCCCGTCTTCGACACGCGCGCGATCCCGGCCACCCCCGTGGGATCGGCATTGGAGTGGTAGTACAGGACCAGGTCGCCGACCTTCATCTGGTCCCGCATGAAGTTGCGGGCTTGGTAGTTGCGCACGCTGTCCCACCCGGCACGGCCGTCGCGCTCGAGATCGGCGATCGAATAGCAGGTTTCCTCGCTCTTGCAGAGCCAATGCCTCATGGTGTCCTCGCGATGCGGTGTCCGGTCCGGTGGCGTTGGGTTCGTTGGATCCGCTGGTGTGGATCCACGTCCCTCGCTCAGTTCCAGGAAGCCCCGCGCGGCCAGAGGCCATGCGACTGGCGATCGGCCGCGCGCGCCAAGCCACGCATGCGCTGGACGTGGTCCCAGATGATCGTGCCCTGCGCCCGGCTGTCGCCGGCGGCCAGGAGCGCGTAGCGATCCTCGTCGCCGTGCACCAGCGTATCCCCCGTGACATCGATGGCCACCTGCGAGGGGATCTCGGCGTTGGCGACAATGCCCAAGACCTGGTCCACCATGTGGAAGCGTCGCAGCGATGGATCCGACAGCGCACCATGCAGCTCACGGCGCACGCCGCGCGCGACGCCCGGATCCTCGGGCCGCATGGGTTCGAACATCGCCTGGTGGTAGAGCCGGTCGCCTTCGGGAGCCTCGGCCTCGATCATGCGGGCTCGCGTGACGCCGTGCAGCACGACGTTGAATCGACCATCGCCCAAGGGTTGCACCTGGACGAGCTTGCCCACGCATGCCACGTCGCGAAGGCGCCGGGGCGAGCCGTGACAGCTCGACAGCGCGATGGCACCTGCGTGCAGCAGTCCTCGGTCCTCTGCAGCGGCGAGGCAGTCGCGCACCATCTGCCGGTACCGGGGCTCGAAGATGTGCAGCGGGACCGCCGCATGCGGCAGCATGGCCACCGACCCGAGCGCGAAGATCGGGATCGGATCGCTGAAGTCCACGGTCAGTTCCACGGTCATCTGCAACAATGGTAGGACGATGGGCGACTGGTTCGACAACCATCTTTTCGCCGGTGCGTGGCCGACGGCGATCGTCTTGGCGGGCCTCGCGGCCGGGGTGGCGGCGCTCGCCGTACAGACGGGCATCGCTCGCTTGCTCATCGTGGCTGCCCTGCTGGTGGTGGGTGCGATCGCCGCTCCCATCGCCGACCACCTCATCATCACGCCTGGCGAGCATGCCGAGGCCGTGGTCCGAACGCTCGTCTCCGCCGCCGAGACCGCCAACCTCGGCGGCATGCGTGGCTGCTTCGATCGGGATGGATCGATCCATTACGGCTCAGCCGAATCACCCGGCATGGACTTCGCGGAGATCGATCGCGGACTGGCGAGCCTGCGCGGCAAGCATCGCATCGCGGCCAATCGGATCACCACGCTTGATGCACGGACCGAGGCCGGCATGGGGGTCGTCGACCTCTCCTGTAGCACCGAGACGGCCAGCATGGGCGGCATGGGTGCCGTGCCCACGGACTGGATCATCACGGTGCGTCAGCTCCCTGATGGCACGTGGGCGATCCACCGGCTGGTCTGGACGCGCGTCTTCCGTGATCGACCGCGCGCCTCGATGTGGTAGCACCGCGGCGGTCCCTAGACTTGCGCCATGGACATCGACCTGCGCAGCGACACCGTGACTCAGCCGACCGCGGCGATGCGTCAGGCCATGATGGCTGCACCCTTGGGCGACGACGTGCTCGGCGACGAGCCCACCGTGCACGCACTCGAAGCCAAGGTCGCCGCGCTTCTTGGAAAGGAAGCCGCGCTGTTCACGCCCAGCGGCACGATGGCGAACCAGTTGGCGATCCGCTGCCACACGGAGCCTGGTGACGAGATCGTCGCGCACGCCGAGAGCCACATCATCCACTACGAGACCGGCTCGCCGGCCGCGCTCTCCGGCTGCATGATCCGCTCGCTCGAGGGCGCACGCGGGCAGTTCGATGCCGATGCCGTCCATGCCGCCATCCGCGGTCACGACATCCACTCCCCCCGCTCGCGGCTCTTGGTCCTCGAGAACACGCAGAACCGCGCCGGCGGAACCGTGTGGCCGCTCCAAGCAGCCCAGGCCGTGGCCGCTGCCGCACGCACCGCGGGCCTGACCGTGCACATCGATGGCGCACGGCTCTTCAATGCGTCGATCGCCGCGGGATACAGCGTCGCGTCGTTCGCCTCGATCGCCGACACCGTGAGTGTGTGCTTCAGCAAGGGTCTTGGCGCTCCGGTGGGGAGCGCGCTCTGCGGGCCCGCCCCGCTCATCACGCGCGCGCGTCGCTTCCGCAAGATGTTCGGCGGCGGCATGCGCCAGAGCGGCCTGCTCGCGGCGGCCTGCATCCACGCCCTCGATCATCACGTCGAGCGGCTCGCCGAGGACCATGCCAACGCCCGCCTCCTCGCCACACTGCTCGGGGGCATCCCGGGCACGCGGCTCGACCCGGGGCTCGACGGCATCGAGACCAACATGGTCTTCCTGTCCATCGACCCCTCACTCGGCACGGCCGCCGAGGTCTGCACGCGGCTCGCGGCCGTCGGCGTGCGCATGATTCCCATGGGGGCGCGCAGGATCCGCGCGGTGACCCACCTGGATGTCGACCGTGCCGCCATCGAGCGGGCTGCAGGGGTCGTGCGGTCGATGCTGGCCCGAAGTGCGCCCTAGCATGGGTGCATGACCGATCCGCGCTTCGACCAGCTGGCCACCATCATCAGCCGTCACTCCTGCGACCTGCAGAAGGGCGAGCATGTCCTCATCGAGGCCTTCGACATCCCCGACGAGATGGTCGTGTCGCTCGTCGAGGCCGCGCGCGCCATGGGCGCCCATCCCCACGTGGCCGAGCGGTCACCGCGGATCATGCGTGCCCTGAACGAGGCCGCATCCGAGGACCAATTGCGCCTGTGGGCCGATTGCGACCTCTTCCGCATGGAACGCATGCAGGCCTACGTCGGCCTTCGCGGCGGAGCCAACGCCAACGAAATGGCCGGCGTTTCCGACGACCAGACCAAGCGCATCGGTGCGCTCTACGGCAAGCCCGTCCACATGGAACGCCGCGTCAAGCACACCAAGTGGGTGGTGCTGCGCTGGCCAAGCCCCGGCATGGCCCAGCTCGCGCGCATGAGCACGCGTGACTTCGAGGACTTCTACTTCCGCGTCTGCTGCGTCGACTACGCGCGTATGGAACGCGCCGTCGCGCCGCTGGTCGCGCGCATGAAGGCGACCGACCGCGTGCGGATCAAGGGGCCGGGCGACACCGATCTTTCCTTCAGCATCAAGGGCATCGGCGTCGTGCCCTGCTGCGGATCCCGCAACATCCCCGATGGCGAGTGCTTCACGGCTCCCGTGCGCGACAGCGTGGAAGGCGTGCTGCATTACAACACGCCGACGATCTACAACGGCACGAGCTTCGCCAACGTGCGCCTGGAGTTCCGCAAGGGCCGCATCGAGCGCGCCACGTGCGACGGTGATGCAGCCCGGCTGAATGCGATCCTCGATGCCGATGCCGGCGCCCGCTACATCGGCGAGTTCGCGCTCGGCTTCAACCCGATGATCCTGCAACCGATGCAGGACATCCTGTTCGACGAGAAGATCGCCGGCAGCTTCCACTTCACGCCCGGCCAGTGCTACGAGGAAACCGAGAACGGCAACCGAAGCCAGGTCCACTGGGACCTTGTCTGCATCCAGCGGCCCGAGTGCGGAGGCGGAACCATCGAATTCGACGGGCAGGTCATCCGGCGCGATGGCCTCTTCGTCGTCGACGACCTGCTTGGCCTCAACCCCGATCGGCTCGCCTGATCCTGCATCACGCCCCAAGCACAAGGCCACCCATGAGCCGATCCCCAAGCCGAGCGCCAAGCCGATCCACCTGTCGATCCACCAGTCGATCGATCGACACAGCCGCCATGCTCGCCGTGATCGTGCTCGCCGTGATCGTGCTCGCCGTGGCAGGCTGCGATGACGGCGCGACGTACAGCACCGCCACGCCGAAACCCGCCACCGCGTCCCCCTCGCCCACCGCGGCAACACACTCGAATGGGCAGTCGCCCACAGCGCCGACCGGCAAGCGGCAATCGAGCAGCGTGCTGGGCAAGGCCCGCGACAAGGCGCTCGACGTGCGCGATCAGATGGAAGCCCGCGACCGCGAGATCCAGAAGCAGATCGACGACATCCAGCCGTAGTCAGCCAGGCTGCACGATCGATGCGCACCCGCCATCGATGCCGTTGTCAGCCAGGCTGGACGATCAACTCGCCGCCGCCATCGAGAGCG
>CAMDAQ010000001.1 GCA_945888705.1 Singulisphaera sp. GP187 | reverse complement strand
GGTCAGTCTCCAGACCCCTGCTCCCTCGAGTTGGACGGCTGGCTTACGCCTGCCGGGTGACCGCAGTGTCGCGGTCATGTGGGGAGAGGCTACAGCCAGTTCTGAGCAAAGCAATGAGGTAAGTCCTGATTCGAACCGGATTTTCATTCAGGCTTGATCGAGTGACGGACCGAACTCGCCGCGGAAAGCTGAGTTACCTATTATTGGACCAAACGAGTCCCGCTGTGCACCTTCGCCACCTCAGCATTCGCAACTTTCGGGGCCTTCGCAGCCTGCAGCTCAGACTTCGCCGCGACACCACGGTGCTGATCGGCGAAAACCAGTGGGGTCGGACCAGCTTGGCCGGTGCCCTCGAGGCCGTCTTGGGTCCGCCAGACCGAGCCTTGATCGACGCCGACCGAACCAGCGGTGCGCAGGGCCCCATCGAGATCGCGCTCGACATCGGTGAATCACAGGCTGGCGAGTTTGACTGCTGTGCTCCGCTCGCTGCGCTCCCCTGCTCGATCTTCGGGCACCGCGTCGTGCGGCTGCACCTGAACCACCGCGATGGCTCGACCGTTCCGACGATCCTCAACGCCGATGGCGAACCGGTGCCATTGGACCAGGCGGCCGCGCAGGCTGCCCATGACGCGCTGCGACAGCAGATTCCAGTGATCCGGCTGTCGCTGTGGAACGGCATGGGCCGCACGGAAGGCGCCACGGTTCCTGATGCAGCGTGGACCTCGGCCGTGAACGCCTGGATGGCGCCGGACCGCGAGGGGCCACCGTCACGACACGCTCTGTTGCAGAGCGCCGAGGCAGCGACGAGCGAACTCTCCGACCGGCGCTTGCACGATGCCGCAAGCCTTGACTTGGTCGCCGAGCTTCGAGCACTGCCGACGGCGTGGCGCCATGCCGAGCGTCAACCGGCCAACGCAGACCGAGTGTGCGCCATGCTCATCGCTGCCCACGCCTTGCTCAGGGCTGATCGCCGTGGCGTGGGTCAAGGCGTTCGACCGATCCTCTTGGTGGAGGACCCCGAAACGCACCTGCACCCGACGCTGCTGTCGAACCTCTGGAGCCTGGTCGAGCAACTGCCGGCACAGCGACTGGTCACCACGAATTCGCCGGATTTCCTAGGCGCGATCGATCTGCGCGCCATCCGTCGGCTGGTGCGCCGACCAGAGCGGACGGTGGCCTACGGCGCAAAATCGAAGGACCTCTCCGAGAGCGATGTCCGTCGGCTCTCATACCACATCCGGACCCTTCGGGGCGGTGCCTTCTTCGCACGCGCTTGGATTCTCGTCGAGGGCGAAACGGAGTTCTGGAGCCTGCCCGGCGTGGCCTCGCTGCTCGGCCACGATCTCGAAGCCGAGGGGGTCAGGGTGGTCGAGTTCGCTCAGGCCGGGCTCGAATCCGTGATGCGATTGGCGGGATCGCTGGCCATGCCGGTGCATGCGCTCGTGGATGGCGATGCGGCCGGGCGAGGCTATGCAGAGATCATCCAACGGCATGACGCGATCGCACCGTGCCGACTCACCGTGCTGCCGGCCAATTCGATCGAGCGGTACTTCTGGGATCGAGGCCTGGACGGAGCGATCCTGGAATCGGCCTATGGCGCCGAGGCCGGGAGCGGCCGATCCGCCGGCCGTGCCATCGATGATGCCATCCGCCGATACACCAAGCCCGGGCTGGCGCGGCGGATGCTCGATGTGATGGCGGCCGACCCGGAGCGACTGGTCCCCAAGGAACTTGGCGATGTGGTCGCCAGCGCCATCAGCCTGGCCCGTCAGTCGATGCGCGCTTGAATGGCCCAAAAGCAATCGCCGGCGCGGAGAAACTCCGCGCCGGCGATGATCATGGTGCTGATCAGTCCTGAGGACGGTTCAGCGGCGACGGCGGCCAGCGAGGCCGGCGAGGCCGAGGAGCGCCATCGCGCCCGGGGCGGGGATGGTGAACGAGCCGTTGCCGAAGATCGCGGTGGTGGTGCCGGCGACCTTCCACGCGAGCTGCATGGAGTGGACCGACTCAGCCTGCGACGAGTCGTCGCCCGAGCGAACGATCTGGGCGAGCAGCATGCGGTAGCCGCCCTGGGTGCCGCCAGCGAGGATGTTGTTGGCCGTGCCGGGGGTCGCGTCGTACCAGCCAGCGCCGTTGTTGATGTCACCGACGGTGCCACCGTTCGCGAAGCCGGGGTCGAGAGCGCTGCCCCAGCCCGAGCTGGTGGCGAGGCCGCTCGCGGTGACCCACGAGTCTTCGCCGCGATCGGCGGCCGAAACCGACGAACCGGCCTGCCAGGTGCCGACTTCGCCTTCAGCGACGAAGAAGTCCTGGTGACGGGCGTTCATGGTGCCCGAAACGTTGACGAAGCTGAAAGCGTTCAGGAAGACCAGGTTGCTGGCGTTGAAGTTTGCGTACACCGAGTAGCGCGAGTTGCCACCGGCGGTAATCACGCGCTCAACCGAGTACCCGGTGAAGCTGGCGGAAGCGGCCGAGGCGAGGGTCGAAGCGACGACGGTAGCGAGCACGAAACGGGTCATGGATTTCTCCTCTCAGGACTCCGGGGCGGGGGATGGAACACCATGCCTGCCCCAAATGGGCATGGATCAACCTTCTCCCTCGAACACAAGCTCGAGGGTTGCTTGGATTGGCGCCACGCCAAGCCAAGCGAACGATTTGTCCGACTCTTGGGGCTTCCAGGCCCAAGCGTTGCGCGACAGGCGCGCAAACTGGCAGCACGGGCTTTCCTTCCTCGTGCCGCAATGTCGGGTGGTCCCTTTTCCCAGCCCAACCGCACCCGTGGGGGATGCAGGAAGACCATAGCCCGGCCCGGAAAGTGGGCAAGCAACGGCCTCAGTTTTTTGACGGGAAAGTCGGAACCGCGATTATGGACGAGTACAACCTTCTGCCCAGAAACGACTTGCGGAATCGTCAAGGGCCTGCGAAGACCACGATGAAACCCTGCCTTGGCGAGCCTGCCCCCATTGTCGTGCGTTCGCGCACTGCTCTACCCTCCGCGACCTCAGGGCCCTCGCGCGGGCCCCGGGGTACGGCATCAACCAGAGGTGACACCAATCATGGAAGCGGCCATCGCAGCACAAGGGTTGCGCAAGCGATTCGGTTCATTCGACGCAGTGCAAGGCATCGATCTCGTCGTGAAGCACGGTGAAGTGCTTGGGTTCCTCGGGCCAAACGGCGCGGGCAAGAGCACCACCATGCGCATGATCACCGGGTTCCTGGCGCCGACCGCCGGCAGCGTTCGCATCTGCGGCACCGACATGCTCGCCGATCCGTTGAAGGCGAAGGAGCACATGGGCTACCTGCCCGAAGGCGCGCCGTGCTACCCAGACATGACCGTTGCAGAGTTTCTGGGCTTCATCGGCGCCGTGCGTGGCTTCAGTGGCGCCGAACGAGCGCGACGGGTCGATGCAGCGGTCGAGCGCACCAACCTGCAGGGCGTCTATCACCAGCCGATCGAGACGCTGTCGAAGGGCTTCAAGCGCCGCGTGGGCCTGGCGCAGGCGATCCTGCATGATCCGCCGGTCCTGATCATGGACGAGCCGACCGACGGCCTGGACCCCAACCAGAAGCACCAGGTTCGCGAACTCATCCGCACCATGGCCAAGGACAAGGCCATCGTGCTGAGCACCCACATCCTCGAGGAGGTCGAGGCGGTCTGCACGCGCGCGGTCATCATTAACCGCGGCACGATCGTCTTCGACGGCACGCCGCAGGCACTGGATGCCAAGGCCCCTGCCTCGGTCATCCGCAACCGCCTTGACCACGTCTTCCGCACCCTGACCACTGCCGACACGGAGTCCCGACGATGAGCCGCCTCGCACCGATCGTCCGCCGCGAGTTCACGGCGTACTTCAACACGCCGCTCGCAGCGGTCTTCCTGGTGATGTTCCTGTTCCTGACGGGCATCTTCACCTTCAACGTGGGCCAGCTCTACGAGCGCGGCCAGGCCGACCTGCGGCCCTTCTTCGACTTCAATCCCTGGCTCTTCCTGTTCCTGGTGCCCGCGATCAGCATGCGGCTCTGGGCCGAAGAGCGCCGCATCGGCACGATCGAGCTGGTGACGACGCTGCCGATCTCGATCCGCGACCTGGTCGTGGGCAAGTGGCTGGCGGCGTGGGCGTTCGCGTGCGTGGCGCTTGCGCTCACCGTGCCGATCTGGCTGACGGTCGAATACCTCGGCGAACCCGATCGCGGTGCGATCCTGGCGGGCTATGTGGGCAGCGCGCTCATGGCCGGCGCGTTCCTGGCGATCGGCAGCGCACTCAGCGCGGTCACCAAGAACCAGGTCGTGGCCTTCGTGCTCTGCGCGGTGGTCTGCTTCCTGCTGCTCATGGCCGGCTATCCGGTCGTGCTTGACTTCCTTGGCGGCTGGGCCAGCCCCGGCGTGGCTGAGGCGGTCGCCAGCGTGAGCCTGCTCACGCACTTCGAGCCGATGGAGCGCGGGGTCATCGACCTGCGCGATGTGCTCTTCTTTGCGGCCGTGGTGGCCGCGTTCCTGTGGCTGAACATCCTGCTCATCGAGTGGAAGAAGGCGGACTGAGCCATGACCAACGCACGAACGATCGGGATCATCGGTGCCTTCGCAGGCGTGACGGTGGCGCTGTGCGCCTTTGCCGTGGCCAGCACCTATGCGGTCCGCGGCCTGCGCCTGGACCTGACCGAGGATCGCCTCTACTCGCTCTCCCCCGCCGTGGTGCCGCTTGTGCAGCGGCTCGACGAGCCCGTGAAGCTCGACTTCTACTACTCGGCCGAGGCGGCGCAAGGCATGCCGCAGATCCAGTCCTACGCCAACCGCGTGCGCGAGTTCCTGCAGGAAGTGGCGCAAGCGAGCAAGGGCCGCATCACGCTGCGCGTGATCGATCCCGCTCCCTTCAGCGAGGCGCAGGACGAGGCGCGCGCCGCGGGCATCGCGCCGCTGCGTCTTGATGGCTCGGGCAAGGAGCTGATGCTCGGTCTGGTCGCGAAGAACTCCGTGGACCAAGCCGAGGCGATGCCGTTCCTCGATCCGAACAAGGAGCCATTCCTCGAGTACGACGTGATGCGGCTCGTGCAGTCGATCGGCAAGCTGAAGAAGCCGACGATCGGGCTGCTGTCCTCGCTGCCGCTCGCCGGCGGCGGCGTGAACCCCGCCGACCCGCGGCAGCCAGCCGAACCCTGGCAGATCTACCTGCAGCTCAAGCAGCTCTATCAGGTCAAGGACATCGCCACGACCGACTCGGCGCTGCCGGAGGGCCTCGACGCACTCGTCATCGTGCATCCGCGCGAACTCTCGACGGACCTGTTGCGCTCGATCGACTCCTACGCGCTGAAGGGTGGTCGCATCCTGGCGTTCCTCGATCCGCACTGCGAAGCGCAGCCCTCCGAGGATCGCTTCAGCGGCGGCTCGGGCGACAAGTCGAGCGATCTGGGCCCGCTCACGCGGGCCTGGGGCATCGAGTGGACGCGCAGCAAGGTCGTGGCTGATTCGACCTACGCGCAGCGTGTGCGCGTGCGCAGCCAAGGCCCCGTGCAGGTCATGGACTACCTGATCTGGCTCGCCCTGCGAGAAGACGCGCTGGCCAAGGACGATCCCAGCACGGGTCGACTGTCACAGGTCAACTCACAGACCATGGGGGCGATCGACATCCGTGAGTCGAACAAGGCCGCCGTGAAGCCGCTGATCGAGTCGAGCGCCGAATCGATGCGGCTGGACGGGGTGCGGATCCAGTTCTTCCCCGACCCGGAAGGCTTGATGCGCGACTTCAAGCCCGAGGGCAAGCGCAACGTGCTCGCGGTGCGCGTGCAGGGACCGATCGAGGCGGCATACGACGAGGCCGGCAACCCGACCATCGCTCCGCCCGAGTCGAGCAAGCCCGTGATGCTTGCACCGGATGGAAGCGAGATCCCGGCGGCGCCGGGCAAGGGGCCGTTCCAGGATCCGGCGCCCGTGGCGCCGACCACCGCCGCACCTGCCCCTGCTCAGCCTTCACCGGCACCGGAGCAAGCCCCGACGGGGCCAGCGTCGGCATCGAATCCGCCATCACCCGCCAAGGCTCCGCGCACGGGCGCCGGCAACATCGTCATCGTGGCCGATGCCGACCTGCTCTCGGACCAGAACTGGATCGAGCAGCAACGCATGGGCAACCTCGTGCTTGGCTCGCGCGTGATGGCGGACAACGGCGCGTTCGTGCTGAACGTGCTCGAGATGTTCACCGGCGACGAGGCGCTCCTGAACCTGCGCGCACGCGGCAAGTACCAGCGCCCATACGATCGTGTGGAGGAGATCCGCAAGGCGGCCGAGAAGCAGTACCTCGACCGCGAGCGCGAGCTGCAGAACCAGATCCGGCAGTCCGAAGCACGGCTCACCGAGCTGCAGGCCCAGAAGACTCCGGAGAATCAGTTGATCCTGTCGCCAGAGCAGGAAGCCGAGGTCGTCAAGCTCGAGGAGCAGACGCTGGCCGCACGCAAGGAACTGCGTTCGGTGCAGTTCAACCTGCGCCGCGAATACGAGGGCCTGGGCACCCGTCTGATGCTGGTCAACGTGGTGGCGTGGCCGCTCGTCGTGGCGGGGCTTGCTGCCATCATGCTCGCCCGACGTTCGCACCTGCACCGAAGCACCAAGAAGGCCTGACCCATGAAGCGACCGATCCTTGCCATCAGCATGGTCGCGGCGGCACTCGTCGTCGTGGCGATCCTCGTGAAGCCCACCGCCGAGACCGGCGAATCACCCAGCGGCAAGCGTGAGGCGCTCCTGGCCACGCTTGCCCCGCGCGCCAAGGAGATCTCGACGATCGAACTGGCTCAGGGCGCGAAGACCCTCCGCCTGCGCAAGGACGGTGAGGCCTGGGTGCTGCCCGACGCCGGCGGCTTCCGCGCCGAGACCGTGCGCGTGAACGAGATCCTCGCTGCACTCGCCAGCCTTGAGAAGGTCGAAGCCATGACGAGCGTGAAGGAGCGGCTGGGGGAGCTGAGCCTGGCGTGGCCCGATGACCAGGGTGCGGCCAAGCTCGTGCGCGTGCTGGCGGGCGAGGCACCGATCGCCGAAGTCGTGATCGGCAAGGAGCGCTTCAGCCCCGAGGCGCAGTTCGCGCGGCTCCTGGGTGAATCGCAGGCATGGAAGTGCTCGGGCACGTTCCGCAGCACTCTGGAGCTCGTGAACTACATCGATCGCCAGCTCATGACGCTGCCCAGCGGCGATCTGGATCGATTCACGGTCGGTGGCGTCGAGTTCACGCGCGGTGATGCCGGCGCTTGGACCGCCGCACAGGTCGAGCCCGCGGCCACGCTGCTCGAGACGCAGCGCGAGAGCGCACAGCGCACCATTCCCGAACTGCTCTCGCGCCTCGAGATCGATGATGTCCGTGCCGCGAAGGAGTACCCGGAACATCGCTTGATCCGAGTGCTCTCCCGCTCGCGCGCGATCGACCTTGACATCGCCAAGGACGGCAATGACCTGTGGCTGAACGTCAACGTCGAACGCGTGGCCGACCAGCCCGAGCCGACCGAGGAGGTCGAGCGCGACCGCGTCACGGCGCTGGACAAGGCCGGAGCCCGCTGCGCAGGCTTCGAGTTCAAACTGCCTTCGTGGCGCGCGACCAGCCTGACGGCGATCCTCTTCCCGCCGCCGCCGTCACCGGAGAGCGCGCAACAGCCCGCTCCCGGCACGCAGCCCACGGTGATCTCGCCTGCCGGCGCGCCCTGACGCCGCACCCGGGCACTTGGCCTCGGTGGGCGGTGCAGGGTCCTGCGTGATCCATCGACCCGACATCGCATGCGTCATGGAGTGAGCATGCGCGACGCCGTCGCTCAGCGACTGAAGACGCCGACGAGCTCGGCCTTGCCGAGGACGTGTCCCTTCATCGCCGAGCGGAGTTCGCGCGCGGTGAAGACCTTGTCCGCGGGGAAATCGACATCAAGCGCCACCACCGTGAAGGTGTAGTGGTGATCGCCCGAACCCTTGCCCGGCGCAGGCCCGAGGTAGCCCTCGCCCTTGGACTTGCCCCAGCCGGTGAAGCCCTGGCGCATGCCCTTGGGATCGTCGAGCGTGGCGGCGCGCTTGACTCCGCGTGGCAGGCCCCTGCAGTCAGCCGGGATGTTCCAGGAGATCCAGTGGATGAACTGGCCGGCATCGGGATCGTGGCAGATGAGCGCGAAGGACTTCGTGCCCGCGGGCGTGCCTTCCCACTGGATGGCGGGCGAGACGTTCTCGCCGTCGGTCGAGTACTCGACGGGAAGGCGCTCGTTGTTCTTGAACGCCGGGCTCTTCACGGTGAACTCGGCCTTGGCGGCATCCTTGGGCGAGCCGGTGCCATCGGCGGGCTTCGACGCCTCGCTGGCCTTCGTCGGAGCCGCCTCGGGTGCTGCAGGAGCCGCAGCCGGCGGTGCCTGCACCGCAAGGACCGTGACGACGGGCACCGTGAAGGAAGCGAGGATGATCGAGGAGATCGTGCGCATGCGCGGGAGCGTACCGCGGCCACGCGCTCGAGCCGTACCATCGGCGCGTGGATCCGGTTCCCGATGCCTCCGAAGGATCGCTGCAGCGCCTGCACGTAGGCGTGACCGCTGCCATGGTCATGCGCCTCACGGGCGAGGAGGCAGCACACACCGACGCAGGCCGCACCTACGTCAAGCGGCTCGATACGCAGGCTGGCCGCGAGATGGCCGACCACGTCGCCGAGCAGTGGCCGCATGCGCGCATGCATTTCGTGCTGCGCAAGTGGCAGCTCTGGACGTGGATGAATGCCATCGCCGTCAACGCGCCCGCAGTAGGTCGCCAGGTCGTGGTGCTCGGTGCGGGCTGGAGCGCGATGGGCATCGACTGGGCACATCAGTTCATCGATGCCCGCATCTGGGAGGTCGACCTGCACCATCAGCGCGACAAGGAAGCGCTCGTGCAACAGCTCTTCCCGGTCGCTGCCAACCGCATGCGGATGATCGAGGCCGACCTGTCGAACCTCGGCACGCTTCTTTCGGGACTTCGAGCGAACGGCTGGCGCGCGGATCAACCGACCCTGTGGGTCGCCGAGGGCCTTGCGTACTACCTCGACCCCAACCGCTTCGCCGCCTTGCTGCGAGCGGCACTCACCTTCAATCCCTCCAACCGAGCCGTGATCGAGTTCGGGCTGGCCCATCACCTGATGCGCGAGGATGTTCGCGCACGCACGGCCGCCTACCACGGTTACCTGGCCGCGCAGATCGGCCTGCCTGCCCTGCAGTCCTTCGATCCCAGCGAGTTCTGCCTGCGCAGTGGTGCGATTCCACTGTCGTGGGCCGATCCAAGCTCCATGGAACTGGCGCGCAACGGCCGCGCCCTCATGTTCACGAGCCCAGACGACAGCGGCATGCGCATGGCCGTGCTGGGACCCGCATGAGCACGGTGCCGATGGCATCCATCGACCTTCCGGTCCGCGTGCGCTACGTGGAATGCGATCCCATGGGCGTCGTGCACCACACGGTCTATCCAGTCTGGTTCGAGATGGCGCGCACCGAACTGCTTCGATCCAAGGGTGGCAGCTACCGCGCGATGGAAGAAGCCGGGCTGCTGCTTGCCGTCGTCAAGCTCGAGGCCCGCTACCGCGCGCCCGCGCGCTACGACGACGTGGTCACCGTGCGCTGCGACCTTATGACCAGCGGCCCCGTGAAGATCGAGCACCGCTACCGCGTCATGCGCGACGGTGCACTGCTGGTCGAGGGCGCCACGACGTTGGCGTGCATCGACCGATCCGGGAGACTCCTGCCTGTCCCAGCCGATCTGGCGTGGGGTGGTTGCTGATCCTGGCTCACGACCGAGTTGGCGACGGCCCAGCCATCGAACCGTGCCGCCTGGTCAGATGCACGGGCCCCACGACACCAGGATGATGCCGAGGTCGGCACCATCGATCGTGCCATCGCCGTTCAGGTCGGCGAGCCCAGAGGAGCCGCCCCAATTCACGAGAATGATCCCGAGGTCAGCGCCATCGACCTCGCCATTGCCGTTCAGGTCGGCACGACATCCCTGGCACTGGTCCGGGATCCCGTCGCCGTTGCCATCGGTGCCTTGGCCGCTCGCAAGATCGCACGCGTCGGGCACCTGATTGCGGTTGCAGTCGAACGGCAGCACGCCGTCGAAGCCATTGGCCCGCAGCAACGTGTTCGCCTGCGTCAGGTAGCCATAGACCGGTGCGGCGGACAGGTTGTTGACGTCGACCGTGTCGATCTGCCCCACCGCAATCCAGCTCCGGTTGAGCGGGCCGCCGAGATCTGCGGGGATCACGGCCTGGTTCCCGTAGGGATCCTGGTACCGCACCCCGGCAAAGAACCGCGTGCCGACCGGGCCGATGTAGGTGGGGTCGATGGTGGCATCGTTGAAGATGCTTGTGTTGCCATCGCGCACTCGCGCCGGCGCTCGGGTCAGGACCTGCGCATCCGCAGGGATGCCGTCACCATTGGGATCGCTCCAGACCAGCACCTCGTAGGGGCTGCCCGCAAACCCGTTGCCGATGACCACCGACACGCTGCCGATCCACTCGCCCCCGGGTTCGACGGTGAAGGCATTCAGCCAGACCATGTCGGACCGGCCCGAGACGCCGTAGTTGCCCTCGCGGGTTCCGTCGTCCACGCGATACTGCACGGCCGTCGGCGGCGTTCCGAGCTGGCACTCGTCCGGGATGCCGTCAGGCTGGCAATCGGGGCTGAATCCGGTGGCGACGTCAGCGCTGTCAAGGGCACCGTTGTCATTGCAATCCTCGCACTCGTCAGGGATCCCTGATCCATCGAGGTCGGGGCTGGTCGCTTGGGCGATGTCGCAGGAGTCGAGCACGGCATTGGTGTTGCAATCGTTGCCCTCGAGCTGGCAGGCATCGGGCACCAAGTCGAGGTTGCAATCCTCGCCGAGCCCGCTCGCCTGGCATTCGTCAGGCACGAGGTCCCTCTGGCAGTCAAGGCTCGCGCCGGACGCGATGTCGATTGAATCGAGCGTGCCGTTGGAGTTGCAGTCCTCGCATTCATCCGGCCGACCCGATTGGTCAGCGTCACTGCTCGTGCCGGCCGTGATGTCGCATCCATCGAGCACTTGGTTGTCATTGCAATCGCCGTTGCGTGCGACAGCGACCGCACCAAGCAGCCACTTGCCGGGGAACGGCAGTGCCACCTCAACCGTGCTGAACTCGGCGGCGTTCGCCGAAAGGTTGTTCGGATCGATCGGCGAGTCGCTGCCCACGATCCAGGAGCGACGGTTGAGCGCGTTTCCGCTGCTGTCGAGCGGGCCAGGGAAGAGCGTTGAGATGGAGTCGGTCGTGACGATCGCGCCCACGAAGAACGAGGTGCCATCCGCACCGATCTCGGTGTCCGGAATGTCGAACCGGCGCAGGAGGGTGAGCGGAGCGGCGACGTCGTCGACCGATGCGAGGAGCTGGGCATCGCTTGGTTCGCCGTCGTTGTTCGGATCGGACCACAGGCACACCTTGACCGGATGGTCCTCGGGAAGGAAGACGAACATGGCCTCCACGGCCTCGATCAGCCCCGCGCCGCCGACGACCCGATGGCTCGTGAGCCACGCCATATGGTCGCCGAGCGCGCGGATGCCGAACTCGGGGGAGGAGTCACTCGTGCGATAGATGGTCTCTTCCTCGATCTGGCAGACGTCGGGCGTGCCGCTGCCGTCGCAGTCGGCCGACGGATCGCTCGCCACTTCGCACGAATCGAGCTCGCCATTGTCGTTGCAGTCACCCTGGGCAAGCTGGCATGAATCGAGCACGCCATCGCCGTCACAGTCGTTGCCGGCGATCTGGCAGGAGTCGAGCAGGCCGTCCGCGTTGCAGTCGGCTTCGCCGTTGGCAAGGTCGCAGACATCGGCAAGTCCATTGCGATCACAGTCGAACTGGCAATCGTCGGGCACCCCGTTCACGTCGCAGTCGATGGCACCCTGCTGGATGTCGCAGCTGTCCGGCTGGCCGGATGAATTGCAATCGCTTGTGCCGGCCCGCTGCAGCAACGCCGCGACCGGCACCGTGCCGCTGCAGATGCGAAGCTCATCGACGCTGCCGCGCAGGCGTTGGTTGAACTGGCCGGCGGTGTTGGTGTGCGCGCCTATGACGAGCGGGGCATCGACGATGACCCGACCGAGGCTGAGGAAGGTCACGACGTCGATGCGCTGGTCAACGATGAAGGTCACTTCGCTGCGGTCGGCGTCGACGATCGCAGCGACGTAGTGCCACTGGTTGTCGCTGATCGTGAGATCGCTCGTGACGGTCCAGAAGCTGGCGTTGGCGGCGCCGCCATTGCCGAACAGCATGGTGATGTTCCGACTGCCGCTGCTGCCAAAGTTCTGGATGCCCTGCTGGGGGTAGTCCCCCGCCTGCACGCAGAAGATGTAATCCGCCGATCGATCGCCGAGATTGGTCGGCTTGCGCTGCACGAGCACCTGGCGTTCCTCGGCCGTGGACCCGTTGGCGAGCGAATCCAGCTTGACCCACGCCTCGACCGTGAAACTCTCTCCGGATGACGCCAAGCGCCCCTGCGGATCCTGCACCACCGCCTGTCCTGTCGAACCCGTCGGAGGCGCGATCAGCGTGCTCCGAAGATTCGCTTGCGCCGTCGCGGGCACAACGCCGACCGCCACCGCGGCTCCCCGCGCGAGTGCAGATCCCGTGCCGGAGAGACCGAACGGACCGCTGTCCGCGACTGCTTGTCCATCCTCCTCGAACCGCCAGTAGCCCGACACCACCGCCACCTCCGGCTCACAGTCGTCCACGAGACAGTTTTCGTTGCAGTCGAACGCAGTTCCAGCCTCGAGTTCGGTGCCGTCGGAGATCCCGTCGCCATCGCAATCACGCGCAAGGTCGGGCACTCCATCGCCGTCGAGGTCAGTCATCGCACGGAACACCGAGGTTGGCACGACGGCACGGGGCAGGCCGCTCGGCTGCCACTCGAGGTACGCCTTCGCCTGGCCTCCACCCTCGTAGTAGTCAGCGCGGAAGGCGTAGCGTTGGCCTGCGACGAGGTCGACGGTTCCCGAGTACCAGAGCGTCCCGCTTTGGGCGACCCACGCGTCGATGATGGGCATGCCATCGATCCAGAGCCGGAACCCGTCGTCGCTGCGCGAGTAGAAGGTGCAAGGACCGGTGGTCGGCGCCGTCATCGTGCCGGTCCAACGAACGGAAAACCGGTCGGCCGGCAGCGAGGGGTCGGGAGAGCCCCCGAACCAGTCGAAGTTCACATTGGGATCGATGCGCACGAGGACGCGCTGCCGAAAGGTGCCGTTCGTGCCGATCGCATCGTTCCAGTACTGCCCGATCAAGCCGGCACCCTGCTCGAGAGAGTCCGGCATCCCATTGCCATCACCGTCGGTGCAGTCCTGGCACTCGTCGGGTACCCCGTCATTGCCGGCATCGGTTGAGGTGGCGGATGCGATGTCCTGCCAGTCGGCGACACCATTGGCGTTGCAGTCAGGGGGCGTGAGGGCAACGATGGCTGTCAGGATCGATGTCAGGTTCATGGGTGGGGTGCGGGATGAGGCTGTCCCGCAGGTGAACTATGTCCGAAAGTCAGGCGCTCGTGAACCGGTTTTCCGGAAAACAGCAAACTTGACGCTGTTGACCCTGGCTCACTCGGCCTGCGGCATCTGGACCACGAGCGTGCTCGGCACCGGCGGAAAGCTCACCGTGGCCTTGAACCAGAGCAGGTCGCCGCGGGGCCAGCCCAGCGCTGACAACTGGTCGCCAACCCATCCCTCCAAGTTGGGCACCCCCACGACCCGGAGTTTCAGCCGCGGAGCAATCTGTTCGACGCTCGCGCTGCATTGGAGCCGGTCACCGAGGTGGTATGGCACACGGCGCTCCGGTGCCCCGTAGAGATCGCCGTAGACGACCGCATCCGGCTGCACGCCGACGGGTACCAGGCTCCGGTGCACGCCAACCACGAATTCCTGGGACTCGCTGGGTGTGCGGAGGCGGAACACCTGGAAGATGCCTGAATAGTCCTTGCTTGGCCCTCGCGGCTGCACGCGGCGAACGATCGCGGCGTGGACGACGGTCATGGAGCTGGCGCGTCCGACTTCACCAGTGGCGAGGTGGAGAGCGTGACCACCGGCGACTCGATCGAGGATAGTCATGGTCCCGCTGCACAGCTCAGGAACGAGGAACGGAGATCGTTCCCCCTTCACGCCCTTCGGAGCCTCCACGATCGATCGCGAGCTCGAACGGCCGCGATCGTCGACCACCATAGGCCCATCGAGCCGCCAGGCGGCATCGAACCGAAGGCGCTCAAGGTCCACGAATCCACGCACCGTCAGGCAATCGATCAAGCGACCGCCGGTCGCTGGATGCAGGATGTCGACACGGAAGGAGCTGGACGCACGCATGCCCCAGACATGCATGCCGCCATGGAAGAGTTCCTTGCGGCGCTCCAGCGCGAAACGTCCGTCCTCCGCAGTGGCCAAGTTGGCACTGAGCAGGACGAAGGCGCGTTTGCTGCCGGCCCATGCCGTCCCGAGTTCCTGCACGATCGCGAGGGCCTTTCGCATGGCTGCGATCCGGGCCGCAGGCACGCCCCGCTGCCGAGCCGCCTCGGCGACGATCGATCCAGCCAGATCACCCGGCAGATGCCGAACCGCATCGAACGGATCGCCGGCATGCGCGAGATGCGACACCTTCCAGGCGAGCTTCAGATCGATCCCGAGTGCACTCTCGATATCGACCGGCCGGAATCCCGCGAGCCCCGGCACCGCGCTCAGCAGTTCCTGCATCGCGGACTTGAGTTCAAGCAGCGCGATCCTGACCGGAGCTGCACCGGAGGCTTCATGGGCTGCGCGGGGGCGGCTCATGGCAGGATCGTACCGGCAAGCGATGAACCTCGGTCGCTCACGGGCACGAACCCCACGACGTGAGCATGACGCCGAGGTCAGCACCGTCGACCGTCCCGCTCGCATCGAGGTCGGCGCTGCACGCCGACGCGCATCCCCACTGCGTGAGCAGCGAGCCAAGGTCCGCGCCGTCGATCACGCCGTCGGAGGTGAGGTCTGCCGGGCAGGCCGGGCCGGCAGCGCAGGGCGCAGGGATGCCGAACCCGGGATCCGGCAGCGAACCCGATGCGATGTCGCAATCGTCGGGGATGCCGTTGGCATTGCAGTCAGGCGTGGCCACGCGCAGCGCTGTCGATGGGACCGCGGTGTAGACGGGGGCGCCACTCGCCGATGGCGGCGACCACCCCAGGACGCAGTACTGCCCCCCGATGCCGTCGTGGTACTCGAGCTTGAGGTCGTAGGTCTCGCCCGCCTGCAAGGTGATGGATCCGGTTCGGATGCCGGAGTCGCCCAGCCAGCCATCGATCACGGTCGTACCGTCGATGGTCAAGCGCGCTCCATCATCGGAGTCCGTGCGGAACGACCAGACACCGGACTCCGAACCAGCGGTGATCGAGCCCGTCCATACGACGATGAACTCGTCATAGGGGACGCCTGTGGGCATCCAGAAGGAGTTGGAGAATGCGACGTTGGAATCCCGGCGCGCCGCCAACAGCTGGCCCGGCTGGTACGGATTCGCGGGATTGCTCGAACCGAGTCGGACGAAGTAGCGGCCAAACAGACCGCTGACCGAGGCTTCGCACGCATCAGGAACGAGATTGTCGTTGCAATCGGGTGCACCCGACGCGACCTCGCACGCATCGAGCGTGCCATCACCATCGCAGTCGTTGGCCAGCCCGAGCGAGAGCTCGAGGCCGTCAGGCATCTGGTTTCCGTTGCAGTCTCCAGACTCGCAGGCGTCGTTGAGGCCATCGGCGTCGCCGTCGTACCGGGGGATGAAGGCACTCCCGGGAATCGGCTGCCAGCTCGACTGCCCAGAGACACGCCATCGAACCCGCACCCGCTGGTCGCCGCCGAACTCACGGAAGGACACGGTGAAGAAGTGCGGCCCGGCCGAGAGGAAGAACGGCCCGCGCTCCTCGGTGCTGTTGTTGGTCGCTGCGAGCGGGACGCCATCGATGACAAGTTCGCCGACGTCGTCCGAGCGAAGCTCGAAGTCGTACTGGCCCGAGGCTGGGACAATCAGGCTGCCGACCCACCGCGCGGAGAAGTTGTCCGTGGGAATGCCTGCGGGCTGCCAATCGTTGTAGCCTTCTTGGGTGACGTTGAAGTCGAGTCCGAGTGGGCCCATCGCATCACGACGACGCGCCGTGACCGGCCCCGTGAAGTCAGGCGTCGCGAAGTAAAAGCCCGCCAGGCCACCGCCAGTGGTCTCGCACGACTCGGGAATGCCGTTGCCATCGCAGTCGTTTGACGGAGCCTCGCAGGTATCCAGAACGCCATTGCCATTGCAGTCGATCGACGGCGCGTTGGCGATGTCGACAGAGTCAGGCACGAAATTCGCGTTGCAGTCGCCGAACTGGCACACGTCAAGCGTTCCATTGGCATCCCGGTCAGCCCCAGCGAGGAAATTGCTGTTGGCGATGACGTTCCACGTGGTGGCCGTGGACTGCTTGCGTTCGAGTCGCATCCTCTGTTCGCCGAAGTCCTCGCGAAGCTCCACCCTCAGGTAATGGGCACCCGCGGTGACGTTGATCGGAACTGCCGGGACCACCTGGTTCCCGGTGTTGCCCTCTGATGCCCCGATGAGCACGCCATCGAGGTAGAGGCGGTATCCGTCGTCAGAGGACACCCGGAACTGGAAGAGACCTGTCGTGCTGAAGTTGATCGAGCCCGTCCATCGCACGCTGAAGAGATCCTGCGGCACACCGGCTGGCAGGGGCCAATCGGAGAGGTCGAATCCGCCCGAGCCTGTGAGATCAACCTGCACGGCTGCCGGGGGGCCGCTCCACGTGCGGTTGGCGAAGTACTGCGCGGTCAGGCCCTGCACGCCGATCTGCTGCGACTCGGGAAGCCCGTCGCCGTTGCAATCCTGGGCGATGGCGGTTGGAACCAGCCCGAAGAGGGCAACACACAGGACGGCAAGGCAGGTACGAAGCATGTCTGGGGGTTCCTTGAGTTTCGGAGAGGCCTTGGAGTGTTGCCTCAGCCTCGACAGCCGCAAGCGAAATTTCCGGAAATCAGCTCGCCGACAGCCGAAATGCCATCGGAACCTCCATCACCTTGGGGTGATGGAAGCCGTGCTCCCAGACGCCGTCCTCGCCCCAGACATCGCCGTGGTCCCCGCACACCATGATGTTGGAGGCGGAAAAGGCCTGCAGCAGCGGGCCGAGCGTGCGATCGACGAACGCCAGGCATTCGCCCTGCCGGCGAGCGCTCTCCTCGCGGTCGTTCGTTTCCGCGAAGGCACGGCACGGCACCCTCGTGCGATCCCACGGCGCACCCTCATGCCAATACGGCACGTGCGTCTCTCCGACGTTGAGGAAACAGAAGACCGGCTGGCGCGCCCCCCCCACCTTGTCGGCGAGGAACTCGAGTTGCCGACCGAGGGACCAGCAGTTAGCCGCATACCGATAGTGCTGAAAGTCGCGCACGAGGGTGGCTCCAGCAAGCGAACCGTCATCGAACCACTTGACGGCACCCGTGCCCGCGGTGATGTACCCGCGACGATTGAAGCCATCGATGATCGAGCGACCCTCGAGCACGAACCGATCCCGTCCCAGCGACCGCGTCCCACCCCCGTCGAGCCGGACGAGCTTGCCGTACTTCGGATTCACGATCGCTTCCGAACGCAGTCCATCGCCGGGCGTGAAGCCGACGAACATGGCTGCGTGCGATGCGAAGGTGAAGTAGGACGGTGCCATGACGCGGTGTGGCGTGCCCACCGCATCGATGTTGGGGGTCGGCACACGATCGAAGGTGTCCCATCGGCACGAATCGAGCGTGACCAGCAGCAGCGATTCGGGGTGTTGGCTCCCGGGAACCCACGGGCCGGGCACGCGACGATTCCCAAAGCTCCGACGTTCCGTGCGCAGGAAGCGACTGAACTCGCGAAAGTGACGCTTGAACGCGATGCCCATGGCGGTCAGGAGCCTACCGCTGCCCGCGCAGCATGCAAAGCAAGCGGCCCATGAGGGCAACGTGGTCGAGTTCCATTCCGGCGATCTCTCGTGACCGTCTGCCGAACGAGTGTCGCAGGAGCGGATCCGCCATGCGCTCCATCGCGACCGCGAGCGCTGCGGGATCGCGCTCCGCCACGATGAGTCCATTCACGCCGTCACGCACGATCTCGGGAATCCCGCTGTGGTCCGTGCCGATGACGGGAAGGCCGCACGCCATCGCTTCGATCACGACGACCGGCATGCCCTCGACGTCGCCATCCTCCGCCGTCTCGCTCGGCGCGATCAGGGCGTCGGAGGCCCCCAACTCCGCCAACACCGCGTCGCGTGACAGCCAGCCCGCAAAGCGCACGCGCTCAGCGACGCCGAGCGCCGTGGCGAGCGCTCGCAACTCGGGGCCGAGTGGACCATCACCGATGAGCGTGAGCGTCGGCGCGGACGGACCCGCGAGTGCAAGCGCGCGCAGGAGCGTACCGAAACCCTTCTTGGGGACGAAGCGTCCGATCGCGGTGGCATGCCAAGGCCCCGCGCCTGCTGATCGACCGCCGACAGGTCGAAACCGCGAGGTTTCGACACCGAGTCGATGCACGATGACCTTGCGCGCGGGCGCGCCAGCGGCCTTCAGCGTCGATGCCAGGAACTCCGAGTTCGGCAAGAGCATGTCCGCGTCCTCGAAGAGCTCGCTGTAGAAACCCGGTCCCGACTGCATGATGGCGCGGGTTGCGTCGTAGCCGTAGAAGGCACACGACAGCGGACCCGTGATGCACCCGGCGCGCCGAAGTTTCGCCGCGACCACGCCGCTTGGGCCGAACTCCGCGTGGATGCGGTCATACGCATGCGGGAGTCCGCGTGCACCCAGCGCCGATGCTGCCTCGAGCAGCACGCCGGAGGGACCTCTCCACCCTTGCGATGGAGAGCACAACCGACAGGCAATCGCTGGCGATCGGCAAGCGTGCGCGGCCCAACGCCAGGGAAGCCCGATGATTCGTTGCAGGAGGGGCGAATCGATCCGAGCACGCCTGATGCGACTCGGGACACCGAGGCGCTCCTCGTCAGCGACCCACGTCGAGTCGTCGCCCGCGTGCAGCGAGAGGATGGTGAGGTCGACGCCCGCCTCGAGCAGCCCGGCGACATGATCACGGATGAAGGTCTCGCTGCGCAGCGGGAATCCACCAGTCACCAGCAACATTCGGAATGCCGTCATGGAGTCGCTCTAGGGCGGGGCATCGACCGACCGAGCGAGCCAGGCTCGATGCGCGACAAAGGTCTGATCCCCAGGAACAACTCCACGCGGCGGAGCGCGTAGCCAATACTGCGCAGCGCGTAGTACGCCGACAGCGCCGGGATCGCAGCGATCAAGCCACCGGGAGACTTGCCCTTGTTGGCGATCTCGTTCCAAGCGACTGCAGCGCAACCGGCCGCGAACGGCGCAAGCGCGACGAGCGGCAGCAACCACCGCCAGGGAGCATCGATGCAGGCTGCGACCAATATCGAGATGACCAGCAGCAGTGCCGCGAGCACGAATGGTGCGACATCGAGACGATCGTGCAGACGGAACTTCCAGACCAACTCGGCCGCCGCTCGGCCACCATGCCACGCCTGCCGACGGAAGCTGCGCCAACCGTACGGGTGCTCGTGGTCCAGCATGGCCGAGGGCTCGGCCACGACGGTCCACCCCGCTGCCCTGATCGCCAGATAGAGCCCCTCCTCATCGCAACGCCCGGAAAACCCGGTGTCCGGACGCCGGCCGGCGCGAGTGGCATCGGAGAAGTCTTCCTCCCACCGATGGGCCGTGAGGATGCATCGACGGACCATCAGGTTGCACGACGTGAACCGGCGGACGGGGCCGCGTCGCGGCAAGCGGTGCGTGCCAGCGAAGGCCCGCTCCCAGGCGGTTGATCGGCACGTGTCCTCGACGAGCCCAGACGCGGCACCAACCAAGGGATCCACGAACGATGCACGGAGGCGCTCGATCCACCGCGCATCGGCGACGCAATCGGAGTCGAGGAAGGCCACGAGGGCACCCGCAGCAACCCGAGTGCCGACGTTGCGGCTCGCGTTGGCCCCAAGCGTGCGGTCGTTGCAGATCACCCGGAGGTGCGTCGCCCCGGCGTCGACCGCCAGCGCACGGATGGCGTCGGCACTGCCATCGGTCGAGCCATCATCGACCACGATGATCTCGCCCGGCGGCGAGGTCTGCTTCAGAAGCGAGCGAACACACCGCACGATCTGCTCGCGGCGGTTGCAGGTCGGTACGACAACGGAGACTCCCTCGGCGACGGTGCTCGGTGTGTCGATGGCCGTGTCCAGCGTCGGCATGAGCACGAGCGTACGGTGCTTCGATCTCCGCGGCGAGGCACCCACCGCTAGACTCGATCGCACGCCATGCGATTCGCTGTCGCTGTCATCACGAAACGCAGGCCTGACGGGCTCGCGCGGCTCTTCGCATCGCTCGACCGCCTGGTCGCGACCGACGGAGCCGCTCCCCACGCACTCTCCATCATCGTGGTCGAGAACGACGACAGCCGTTCGCCCATGCCGGCAAGCCGATGGCCGTGCACCCACGTGCTCGAAACGCGGGCGGGCATTCCCTTCGCCCGCAACCGCGCGCTGGACGAAGCTCGAAGGCTCGAACCGCACCCGGACTGGATCGCGTTCGTCGACGATGACGAGACCGTCGATCCCTCATGGCTCAGCGCCTTGGCACACGCCGCCTCCCGTGGTGAAGCCGACATCCTGACAGGCCCTGCGCGACCCGTGCTGCCGGATCCCGTCCCCGCGTGGGCGCTCCAGACCCGGTGCTACGAACAGCCCGATCATCCCGACGGGACCCGGTTGCAGGAGGCCTACACCAACAACGTGGCGCTGCGTCATGGCGTGGTCGCGGATCCGGCGTGCCGGTTCGACGACCGCCTACTCAAGACCGGCGGCAGCGACACGCACCTCTTCCGAAGGCTTGCGCGCGATGGCCATCGCATCCGTTGGTGTGCCCGGGCGATCACGTTCGAGCACTATCCGCGATCTCGGATGACGCGCCGGTGGGCCCTGCAGCGCGCCTACCGCGTCGGCGCGACGAACGCGTGGATCATGCTCGACCTGCACGCAGCATCACGACTCGGATGCATCGGCATGGCGCTGCGCTACCTCGCTCGCGGCGTGGCCCGTGCCGTCATGAGCACGCTGCGAGGGCATGTCGCCGCAGCGACGATGCATCCGGCGCTCGACGCGGCCAAGGCGGTTGGGCTCGTGGCCGGCGCGCTCGGCATTGACCGATTCGAGGAGTATGCAACCCACCATGGCACCTGACGCGCGATCGATCGCCTGCTGCGTGTCGACGCTCCACCGCGCAGCTGGACTCGAGGCCACGCTGCGCAGCCTCGCAGAGCAGCGCTCGACATTGCCGGCGGGGGTCAGTCTGGTCGCCATCGTCGTGAGCAACGATCCTGCCGATCCCGCACCTGCCGAGGTCGTCGCGCGCGTGCGTCGCGACACCGGGATCGACGTGATCCTCGAGACCGAGCCGCAACGGGGCGTGGCATTCCCTCGCAATCGAGCCCTCGGGCTGGCGCGGCAGGCTGTTGGATCTACGGGACTGATCGCGTTCATCGATGACGACGAAACCGCTGGACTCGGCTGGCTGGCGGCACTGCTCGCCGCGCGCGATCGATTCGGACCGGGCATCGTGACTGGCCCAGTCGATCCGTCGTTCGTCGAGCCTCCTGCACCATGGGTGATAGATGGGGGGTTCTTCGCGGCAGCCGTGCACTCGACCGGAGAGCGCAGGCCGTGGGCGTTCACCAACAACGTGCTCTTCGATGCCGCGCTGGTGGACGATGCGGGACCTCGATTCGCGACCGGGTTCCTGCGCGCCGGGGAGGACCGCCACTTCTTCCAGCGGCTGGCGCACCGCGGCGTGCCCATCCGATGGGTCGACGAGGCGCGGGTCGTGGAGTCGATCCCTCCCTCACGGGCGACCGAGGCGTGGCTCGTGCGGCGCCAACGAAGCGTTGGACGCTGCGTCGCACCCATCGAACGTGATCTGCGGGGGCGCGTCTCGGCGTTGGCGCTCTGCTCGGTGAAAGGCATGGCGTGGATCGTGATCGGCTCGGCGCGGCACGTCGCTGCACGACGCACGGAGCATGCGGTCCGCGCCCGCATGCAGCGTGCGTGGGGCATCGGCTTGCTCGAAGGCGCGTGGGTTCCTTCGACCGCCGGGCGGCCCGTCGCGGCGCAGGACTAGTGCGCGTCGCGACGCCGCCACACGATGCGCAGGTGCGGTCGATCCCACCGCACACCCGCCGGATTCGTGTCGACGCGCTCGATCGAGCGCTGCTCCAGCCACGGCTCAAGCGCGTGCGTCACGTCTGCGGGATCGCCGGCACGGGCGGCCAGCCAGAGGCGCCCGCGATCCTCCCAGAAATCCCACTGGTGCAGCCCTACGTACCCGCCGTGCTGGCCCTCGCGCTCACCCACCTGCACGAGCACGGTACCTCCAACGCGGACGACAAGCGCCATCTGTCGGAGCACGTCGATCGGCGCTGCCCCATGGTCAACGGCATTGTTGGAGAGAGCGAGATCGAAGCATGCGTTGCCGTAGCGCTGCGCCAGCGCTTCACCGGCGACGTCATCGATCGTGTGGACCGGCGTGATGCCGTGCTTGGCGAGCAGCGCGTGGTACACCGATGCGAGGGGATCGCAACAGGTCAGGTCGAGACGACCGGCCGGCGCGACACGTCCGACCACCGAGAGTGGCCCCGATCCGACATCGAGCACTCGGTGGATCGGCCTGGTCGAGTCGAGGTGGCACCAGAGCCATGGCTGCAGTTGGCTGGTTGGGTCCGTCCGGAACGCGAATCCGGCATGCTCCCGTCGCGCGAGCCAGCCATCCCAGAAGGCCGCCTCGCTGTCGAGCCCGTCACGCCGTGAGGGCGCACGAGGCGGCGCTCCTGCGCTACGGACGAGCGACCGCAGCAACGACGCCAACGACCTCATGCCACCACGCCCCACGGTGGCGCAGTCCCGTTCCAGTGGAGGAGGTTGCCCTCGGGGACGAGGTCCCGCAGACGAGCGAGCGTGCCATCATCCCAGCCGACGTCGATGTCCTTGGCGCGCGTGTTGCGGATGCAGAGGTTCCATGCGTTCGTCCGCACTACCCGATGCTCGAGCCCGCACGACTGCACCGCCCAGATCAGGGATCCCTGGTCCCACCAGGAGATGGCGTTCGCGATCCGAGGATCGGCGCACGCCGAGCGCACGGCATGGCAATAGGCGTCGAGCAGTGCACGATCCTCGGCGCGCGCATGATCCCAGCCGGAGATGCCCGCGTTCAACCGTGGCTCGAGCGGATCGAACCGGCGCGCGATGGGCAGCAGCCGATAGAGCTCTGGCTTGTTGGGCGTGACGGCTGGTGCGAAGTTCTCCGGCGTGAGCACCGGTCCAACGTCGAGCAACGAGACCAGCCCTGCAAGGTGCCGCAGCACGACGATGTCGGCATCGATCCAAAAGGTCCGCGCGAATGGGCTGGCCGCGATCAGGAACGGACAAGCCCAGATCGGCCAGACGCGCTTGCCGGGCTTCGCAAGAGGACCCGCTGACTCGAACACGCGCCGCACGGCCAAGAGATCGGCGCTCTCTGGCATCGGCAGCACGCGCAACGAAGGGTGGTTCGTGCAGAGCCGCTGGATCACCGCCGCACCCAGACCGAGGTCGAAGCAGGCGACCGGCAGATCGAGGCTTTCGCGGACGGACCGGCACAGCATGTCGACGCCGGGGGCGTAGCGCGCATCGGCGAGCGTCACGATCCCGCAGTCGGCCGTGCGCGAGAGCGCTGCGTCAGGCACGTCCGGCCTCCGCGAGCCCGTCGGCATCGAGGCGCAGCACACGGTCGCACCGCGCGACGGTTGCTTCACGATGGGCAACCACGATCATCGTGACGGTGCCCTGCAGCGCGTGAATGGCCTGGAGCAGCTCCGCCTCGGTCGCGGGATCGAGTGCACTCGTCGCCTCGTCGAGGATGAGCACCGTCGGCCGTGCGTAGAGCGCCCGCGCAATCCCGATGCGCTGTCGCTGTCCCCCGCTCAAACGGACGCCACGTTCGCCCACGACGGTGGACAGGCCGTCGGGCAGCGACGCCACGAAGTCATCGAGTCGCGCCAGGCGCAGGGCGCGGACGACGGCCGCCTCGTCGATGTCACGCTCGGGAAGGCCGAAGGCGACGTTGCGGCGGATGGAGTCATCCATCAGGTAGATCGCCTGAGGCACGTAGCCGACCTGCGCTTGCCACCAGCGGGTGCAGTCGGCCAGATCGACGCGACCGATCATGATCCGTCCGGCGGAGGGCCGCAGCAGCCCAAGGACGAGGTCCACGACCGTGGACTTTCCCGAGCCGCTCGCTCCGATCACCCCCACCGATTCGCCGCGACCGACACGCGCATCGAGACCCCCGAACACGGCCGGACGATCATCCGCGTAGCGGAAGGACACCCCCTCGACATCGATCGCGGTCCAGTCCTCATCACCTACCGAACCTGTGGGTGCAGCGGTCGACTGCGCCAGTTCGCTGGCTACGGCGCGAAGGCTCGGAGCCGCAAGCACCATCAGCTGCACGCTCGACATGAGCCGCGTGCCGCTTGGCACGAGGCGGAAGACCGCGATCGCGAAGAGCCCCGCGATCCCCAGCACCGAGGCGGGGTCGCGACCACGCAACTCCATCGAGCTGACGAGGGTCGCCAACCCGAGCACCGCAAGGACCTCGATCCAGCTCCGCGGCATGTCCTTCAGTGACTGCACCTGGGCGCCCATCGCACCGCTTCGGCACGAGGCGTCATCCACCAGGTCGGTGAAACCGCGCTCGCGGCCGAGCGCCTGGATCTCCTTGACGCCTTCCAACGCTTGGCGAATCAGCCGGAATCGTGAGCGGTCGAGTTCGCGCCTTCGCTGACCGAGCGCCGCAGCCCGGGCCTCGGTGTTGCGGTGGAACCACCAGCCCGCAGCACCGATCAGCCCAAGGCACGCCAATCCACCAACCGGCTCGATGGCCAGCAGCAGTGCGGTCACCCCCACGATCACCAGCAGTTCGCTGGCCGCTGACAGTGCCGGAACGATCACGCCGAAGGCCACCTGGTCGACATCATGGGTCACGCCGTGCAGCAGACCGGTTGTGTTCCGAGCGAGATGAAAAGCCCACGGCCGCGAGATGAATCGCCCGAACAAACGGGTGGAGAGTTCGCGCTGCAGCGCGAAGCCGAACCGATTGACCTGCCGCACCAGGGTCCAGCGGAAGATGGCCTTCGTGACATAGATGGCGACGAGGCCGCCCATGCACAGCACGATGAGCCGGGGGCGGGGCATCGAGCCGATGGACTGCGCCACGATGTCGGGCGCATGACGCAGCATCGATGCATCGTCCGACAGAAGCGCGAGCACTGGGAACACGAGGCCCAGCCCGACGCACTCAAGCGCCGCCGACACGAGCATCGCTGCACAGAGCATCACGGCCACGCGACGGTCTCGCGGCCCCAGGAGCGCCCATGCACGGCCGATGGCTTCGTTCACGCTGCGCCTGCCTCGTCGTGCATGAGTTCACCCAATGCTCCGCGGAGCCGCTCGTCACGAACGAGGCGGCCAGAGGCGACCTGCGCGGCATGCTCCGTGCCCGCGGGATTCTGCCGGTCGTACTCACGACGCAGCGACCCTTCGAGCAGCCGCTGGTGAAGGTCCCGCCACGTCTTGCCGATCGAGGGCTTGAGGTTGGTGTTGCGTGCGTACGCCGCGCCACCGAGTCGGATTTTGCGCTCGAACTGGGGCCACGATCGACACGGCACATGCAGGATCTCGATCGGGGCCGGAACCGGTACCAACCGGAGACCGCGTTGACGCACGAAGTGGTTGCCCTGCTCGACCTCGATGGAGCGATCACCGCGGTGCGCCACCTTCGGACCAAGCGGACCGCCGGTCGGGTTACGTGATTGTGTATCACGCCAGACGAGGCGTTCCCAGAATGGACCGGCACCATCGAGCGCGGGGAGGTTCGTGCGCTCGACCACCGCCGCGTGGGCGGAGGCCGGCAGCGATGCAAGTGCTTCCTTGAGCGAGCCGCAGGCGGGCCACCAGAATTCGTCAGCGTCGTTGTTGATCACCCAGTCGGCACCGTAGTCCGAAGCCGCCGTCCGCGCCATGCGCGTGACCCATGCGTGCTGCGCGTAGTCGTCCTGCCGTTCCTCGATGATCGTCACGAGCCCCCTGTCGCGCCATCGCGCGAGGATCGCCGGCGTGCGATCGGTCGACAGGTTGTCGGTCACGATGAAGTGATCCACGCCCCGGCTTCGGTGAAACGCGAGGTTCGCCTCGAGGATGTCGTCCTCGTCGCGCACGAGCAGCGTCATCACGAGGATCATGGCTCGTACCCCAGGATCCTGAAGTCATCGCCATATCGCTCGATGGCACGCGCGCGCAGCTCGGCTGGCCACTCGATTCCGTGGCGCGCCCGGAGCGGCGGGTTGCGATGCTCGAGGCTCCGGTGAACGCCGACCGACGACAGCAACGAGCGAGCGTCGTCCCCGAAGCGCTCGTAGCGACCGAGCGCATCGACCGAGATCCGGCCGGCGGCATCGACGATGTACTCCACCTGCGGCCGGACGTGCGGATGATCCAGCCGTAGCGCGCCTTCGACGAACCGCGCGAACCCCACGCCATCGAGCCGAATGCCCTGCCAGCGAGCCTCCTCGACAAGGTCGTGGTCGGGCCGGGACCACGCGGATTCCAGGCGCGTCAAGGGGTGGCGCACCATCGCGAACGAGCGGTACCCACGACGCTCACGCTCGGGAACGACCCGTCGCAGTTCATCCCACGTCAGGTGCTGCAGGAATCGGGAGCGGCATCGCATGGCCAGAAGATCGCTCGACGTCATGCGGCCGAACATCCGCTCGCGGTCCTCGTGGCGCCAGTCACCGAGCACGCCAAGGGCAGCCTCAATGCTCGTTCCGCCGCACTTTGGCACGTGGATGAAGATGCAGCGATGGGCGTGTGAGATCGGCATGCGTGGTCAACGCCTCCGCGGCGTCGGTCGGACGAGGTAGCGCATCCACAGCCAGGCCCTGCGCCGCGTGCCCGGGCTGCGTCGTGGCATGGGTGGCACGTTGCGCAACCATGCCAGGGTGACTCCTGCCAGGTGCAGCGCTTGCGACGCGACGGCCGCCGGCAGCCCAAGCGTCTGCACCGCCAGGCGGCGATGGCTCTCGATGAGCAGCGACGGATCATGTCCATGGAATGCATGCGAGTCATCGAGGTGCGATGTGCTCGCCGCGCGGACGTGCGTGACGACCGCGCCCGGCTCATACCACCCCCGCCAGCCGGCACGGTGCATGCGCCAGCACCACTCGATCTCCTCGGCGTACAGGAAGTAGCGCTCGTCGTAGCCTCCGACTCGATCGATGATCGAACGGCGCGTCAGGATGGCCGCACCCGTCAGCCAGTCGACCTCGAAGGGCGTGTCGCATCCATGGAGGTGGTGAAGCGTGAGGCAATGACGCGAACGCGGGTATCGGCGATCGAGCCCCAACATCGACCAGCTGACGAATCCCGAGAGCGGCGTATGGAAGCGATACGCACTGAGCTGGTGGGTCCCATCGGCGTTCAGCAGCTTCGGACCGACGTACCCGAGCGTCGAATCGCCGTCGAGGAGCCTCACGAGCGTCGCAAGCGACCCGGGATGGCTCACGGTGTCGGGGTTGAGGCAGTAGACGAGGCGCCCCCGGGCGATCCTGAATGCCGCGTTGTTCCCGCCGGCAAAGCCTAGGTTGCGCTCCGCCCGCACGAGCCGAACGCCGGGGAACTCACGCTCGACCATGTCGGCGCTCCCATCGCGCGACAGGTTGTCGACGACGATCGTCTCGTGCGTGAAGGGCTCGACCGATCGTGGAATCGATCGCAGGCACTCCCGCAAGAGGTCGACCGTGTTGTAGCTCACGATCACGATCGAGACATCGGGCTCATGCTCGTTCACGGCTCGAGTCCTCTCGTGCCATGCTCGCCAGCTGGCTGGCCTTCGTCGCCCTCGTCAGCCGGCCCTGCTGCGGGGGCGTTCCAGCGTCCGGCCCGCTTCAGTTCTTCCTGCGCCCCGGCATGCGTCGGATCCAGCAGCACGGCGCGCCGATACGCGAACTCGGCATCCTGCAGGCGACCCTGCCGCCGCAGCACGTTGGCTCGGTTGAAGCTCGCCGACGCCGCGACGCCGGGATCTCCGGCAGCGATGGCGATCGCCTCCGCAGACTCAAATCGCGTGACTGCCTCGGAAGGGCGGCCGAGCGATTCAGCGCAGTTGCCCAGCATCAGTTCCGGCATCGGCTCACTGGGATCGCACCGCCGGGCCTCGAGATAGGACCGCTCCGCCGCCTGAACGCGGCCGAGCTCCCACTGCGCGTTGCCCAGCGCGTTCCATCCTCGCCACGACTGCGGCCGCTCGTCGACGAGTGCCTCGAGCGCCGGCTCCGCGTGGTCGGCGCAGCCGTGAAGCACCTCGCGCGCGGCATCCGACACCTCGCGCTCCCACACCTTGCGCGGATCGGGGGCATCCAGAAGCTCGATCACTTGATGGCCCTCGCCTGTGTCGAGCTCGGCGGTCCAATACTCGGTCCAGGCGGGCGCTCGACCGGCGAGCAGCACGTGACTGACTCGGTAGTGCCTGAACAGCGCCGCTCGACGAGCGTCGTCGGTCCGGTCGTCGAGCATCTCGATCACGTGACGGGTGCGCGTTGCTCCGGCAGGGACTCCGGTTGAACTTCGCTCGCTGCACACGAGCGCCGGACCGCGAAGCATGGCGACCCATGTCCCGGTCAGCCGACCGCAGGCGACCACGGCCCCATCGGGAATTGCCTGCTCCATCCACTCACGGTTCTCAACCAGACCATCGAGCGCAGCGCCGCATCGAGTACTTGCCGAGGCCATCGCGCGATGCCACCACTGCTCCATCCGCACGGGTGCGTCACGACCGGCATTCGCAACCCCGACCCATGCGGCGAGCAGCATCGTGCCCAGCCCCCCCATGAGCGACCATGCCCGACGGGTACGGGTCGACCGCTCGAGGCTTGCTGCGATGGCCGGGAATGCAAGCATGCACCACAGGATCGTGGCGAGTGCCTCGAATCTCAGCACCATCCACTGCGCGCCGAGGAACCCAATTGCCGCAGTGCACAGCGTCGGAACCGACATGACGCCCACGACGACAAGGATCGACCCCATCGCCACGGCTGCCTGCGGCCTGCCGAGCACGGAGAGCGCCAGGATCGCCGCGGCGATCGCGGACCAGAGGCGCCACGCACGCACGCCGCCGAAACCGCCCGTGAAGCCTCGACCCCAATCCCTCGCGATGAACCGGCGGCCGCCGGACTCGCTCATCGTGAAGCCGTCTTGACGGTGCATCGCCGTCGTGCGGGCGCGGCCGAGGGCATCGGGCGCGCCGCTGCCGGCCTGCGACTCGCTGCCTGCGGTCCCATCGAGTTTCCATTGCGTTCGCTCCCAGGCCGATGCAGGCGCAACATCACCGGCGCGTCCCGGATTGGCAGTCATGGCCTTCACGGCCACCAACATAGGGACCGAGGCGATCACCAGACCGGCAGCACATGCCCATGGTGTGGCTGGCTTCCCGATGCCACGCAGCCAGCGCCACAGCATCGAGCATCCGAGCACAGGCAGGAGCATCACCAGCACAAAGCCGGCATAGAGCGGGTGCACCATGGCCACGACCAGCGTCAGAACCGCGCACGCAAGCGCGGCGTGCCAGGCACGGCCGTCCCGCGCCAGCACGAGTGCAACGCCACCCACCGCGATCGGAAAGGCGAACCACGGCGCAAGCTGATTGGGATAGAGCGTGTAGTCGCAGTCGACGCGTGACAGCACCACGAGCACCGCTGCGATCCATGGTGCCCAGCGGCCACCAACGATGACCCACGCGGTCCACGCGGCGGCACCGGCGATCATCAGGCGTGACGCTCCAAGTGAGCCAAACCAGACATCAAGTGGGTCGAGCCCCGTCAGCCAGGCCACGATCGCGTGCACGGCATGCAGGATGTTGGTGTGGTAGAGCGGATAGGGATACTGGCCGGGAGTCCGCACGAACGGATCCACGTTGGAGAAGCCCTGGTCGAGGAGGAAGCGGATCCTCGCGACGTGGACGCGTGCATCATTGTCGAGGATCGCCCCGATGCGTTCCGCAAGCACCGCATCGACGATGACGACGCACGCCCCGAGGATGGCGACGACCGTGACGCTGCCGCGAAGATCGCGCCACGCGCGCTGCCGGACGAGTTCGATCGCTCCCCACCCCACGAACCCGGCGGCAACCACCGCCACCACACCCGTCGGCAGCCGCAGCAGATATCCCGCCACGACAACGGGTGCAAGCGCGATGAGCGACGCCATCCAACCGATGCCGAGCCACGCCACAGGGCCGCCACCCCACGCCGCCGGCACTCGACGCCGCACGAGCGCCACACCAGGCAGTGCAAGCAGCAGCCAACACAGCATCGGAAGCAGACTCATCGAAATCCTCCGGGCAGGCGACGACCTCGGAGGCGATCGGCAAGACCTTGGCACAGCCCGACACACCGCGCGACGCTGCGTGCAACGCCGAGCGGCACGAAGGCCACCATCGACGGACCGGCCCGGGCGACCATCGCGGCGGCCATCGGCACCTGCAGGAGCGCGAGGAGCGCCACTGGTACCGCAACGCTCCACCACGGTGCACCCCACCATGGTGCTGCGGCAGCGACCGGGAGCGTCAGCGGGATGAATGGCTGCAGATGATCGAGCGCCGAGCTGTAGGAATTGCGCGTGCCGCGTCCACGGTGTTCCAGGTGCAGGGCCACGCGCCAACGCCCTTGCCCACATTGCACCCGCAGGTACCTCGCGAGTCGATCGGCGTGAAAGTGCTGCACGACCGATGCACGTTCGAACCGCAGGCGCCGGCCCGACTCGATCACCCGGAACGCGAACTCCGCGTCCTGCGCCTTGAGGTATCGCTCGTCGAAGCCGCCAAGCCGATCCAGCACGCTGCGCCGGTAGAGCACATCGAAGGTCGCGAGAAAGTCAACTTCTTCAGGCATGCGTGCATGGCGCACCATGATCTCCTCATGGATCAGACGCTCCAGGAGCGACGCACCCGGCGCGATCCCGTAGGTCCCGCCAACGCCGGCGACACCATCGTCTTCCAGCGCCGGCAGCAGCCGCTCGAGCGCATCCGGCGCAGCGACGCAATCCGCATCGACGAACCACACGAGGTCCGTGGTCGCCTGCCGCCAGCCGAGGTTGCGTGCCGCAGCGGGTCCCTGCCCCCTCCCGCGCACCACGTCGATCCCACGTCGCTCAGCCTCGACTGCTGTGCCATCGCGCGATCCGTCATCGACGAGCACGATGCGAGCGAGTCGTGATGCGGCCCGAGCTCGGACGGCGAGCGCAGCGTCGAGGCACTCTCCGATCGTGCGTGCAGCATCGCGCGCAGGAATGACCATGGTCACGTCGTGGTCGCGCGCGATCATGGTTCCGCGGCTCCGCTGCCGGCACCGCCCGGGAGTGCACCCAGGCATTCGCGCGCACGCTCCATCACCGCCGGATCGCTCGCTTCGGCGGCGAGGCGCTGGAGCACCACCGATGCCGCCTCCATGTTGCCGCTCTCCGCAAGCGAAAGGCCATGGAGCAACGCCAGTCGTTCAGACGATGGTGATCGTCGCGAAGCTCTCTCATACGCCTCGGCAGCCTCAGCATGGCGACCGAGCGCCCGGAGCGCATCGCCCTTGGCGCCACGAACGCTTGCTGTCTTGGTGCCGAGCGACTCAGCTCGGAGCAACCAGTCAAGCGCCTTCTCTGGATGCCCGGCGCGCACCTCGAGCAACCCGAGCATCGCGGCAGCCGAGCCATCGGAGGGACGCGCATCGAACGCTGCCGCCGCATCGAGACGCGCACCATCGTCGTCGCCCGCAGCAAGACGGCTCAGTGACCGATTCATCAGGGCGGTGGCATCGTCGGGACGCATCACGATGACCGGGTCCCACAGTCGACTCGGCGAGCACCACGCCTCGTTGCGGTTGATGGTGGTGACGGCAGCCGTCACGATCGCGGCAATGACCACGAGGCTCCCCAGGCGCCTCCACCCGCTTCCAGCCCGGGATGTCGGTACCGCGACGAGCGCGACGAACGCTAGCACCGGACCGAGCAGCGCGAGGTAGAGCCTGTGGTCCGCGACCGGATCTCGCAGCGGGACGATGCTCGACGTCGGGAGCAGCATGAGCATGGGCAGCGCACCGAGGATCCACCACCATGCTCGCCGTGCAAGGCCAACGACGAGCGTCGCCAGCATGGACAGCACCGCCAACGCACCGACGATCCTCGGCCAAGGTGCAGTCTCGATGACGGTCCACCCATGATCGATGCTCATCAGCGGTGGCAGGATCAGTTCGCCTGCATAGATCCCCAAGGCCCCGAGTTCGGCCCACGCATACGTCATCGGATCCACGCCCGGGACGCTGAACCCGGCGGAAGGAGCGATACCGCCATCGCCGATCAGCGAACCCACCACGCCAAGCGGCAACAGCAGAAGCAGCGAAGCCCAGCAAGCCGCGTGCATCATCCACCGCTCGCGAAGGCTCGCTGCCAACGATCCAGTGCAGATCGCCGCGTCCACGGCAAGCAGCAGGGCGGGCACGGTGACCGCGGATGGCTTGGAGAGGATCGCTGCGACGCATCCACCAACGGCGAGCGCCTGCCACCGCATCGAGGCTCCCGCACAGCAGGCGCGCAGGAGGCCCCACGCTGCCAGGAGCGCGCCTCCGCCCACGAGCAGCTCCGCTCGTTGGATCACATAACTCACCGAGGCCGTCTGGATCGGGTGAAGCGCCCACAACGCTGCCGCAGCCATGCACGCGCCAAGGATCCACGTCGGTTGCGCGGCCAGCGAGCCACGCTCCACGAGCTTGCACGCAGCCGTCCAGAGGACGATCAGACACAGTGCGGCTGCCACGCCGTGAAGCGCGATGTTCAGCGCGTGATATCCCCGCGGATCCAAGCCGCCAAGCTGATGGTTCACCCCAAGCGTGAGTTGCACGAGCGGCCGCTGGCCCGCCGAAAGGGCCGACCAACTCCGCCACGGGGCATCGACCTGCTGCTCCCGGTCGACGATCTGCACAAGGTCATCGTGGACGAACGGCGCGTTCACCACTGGGCGCCACACGAGGATCACCAAGAGCCAGAGCACGGAGGCCGAGAGCATGACGGGCCGAGCGGTCATGGCCAGCGGAGTCGATGTCATGCTCGGTGGTTCCTTGCGACCGTCATGGCCGATGGTACCTTCGACCCGTGGAGTCCCTGACCGCGTTGCACGACCTCACTGACGAGCAGATCCTTGCGGGGACGTGGGTCGTGGTTCCGGTCTTCAACGAATGCACTGCCGTGGAATCGGTGCTCCGCGAGCTCGGCCGCACGTTTCCCAACGTCGTTGCAGTGGATGACGGCTCGTCGGACGGATCCTGGGGAGTGCTGCAGGCGCACGCGACGCATGCGCTGCGACACGCCGTGAATCGGGGCCAGGGCGCCGCACTGCAGACCGGGACTGACTTTGCGCTCGCCAAGGGTGCACACCGGATCGCGCACTTCGACGCTGACGGCCAGCACCGGGTGGCGGATCTGGTGCGCATGGCCTGCGCCGTGGCCCGTGGCGAATGCGACATCGCCCTTGGTGATCGGTTCGGCGGTGGCACTCGCATTCCAGCGGTCCGGGCGGCCCTCATCCGGCTGGCCGCGTTCATGCATCGACTGACCAGCGGCATCGCACTGAACGACGTCCACAACGGACTCCGCGTGCTGAGCGCCGAGGCCGCTCGCCGCTGCGAGCTCCGATCCGATCGCATGGCGCACGCGAGCGAGCTCATCGACCTGATCGCGCGCTCGGGCATGCGCGTGGGACAATTCCCCACCACGATCGACTACACCGAATACTCGCTCGCCAAGGGGCAGCGGGCGGCGGCCAGTGCACGCATCCTGGTCCACTATGCCGTGGGGAGGGTTTTCCGATGAATGTCTTCCAGATCGCGCTGTTGGTGGCCATCGCAACCACCGTCGCTGCGAGCGTGGTGCTGGGACGCAGGGGCAGCCTGCCCAGAGGCATTGCGGCGATCCTGGTGGCCGGGTGTTCCCTGGGCGCGGTCTTCGTGATCGAGCCAGATTGGGCGACCGGCGTCGCGCGGCTTCTGGGCATCGGCCGAGGCACCGACCTCGTGCTCTACCTGCTGGTCTTGGCCACGTCATGGGGATTCCTGAGCATGTACATGCGCCTGCGCGCGGTCCGACGCGACATGACCGTGCTGGTCCGCCGGATGGCCCTCGACGACGCGGACCGGGACCAGCGGCCCGGAAACACCCAACGTATCGATCCGGTATGACGGAATTCCGGAAATTTCTCAACCTCGATTTGCCGGAAATTGACCAGCGGGTATCGTTCTGTCGCCATGACCCATGCCATTGCCACCATCGTTGTCTGCTCCGTCGGACTTGCCGCCCTGATCCCGGCCGCCCTGCCGGCACCGCGCGACCGAGGCGACAGCGGCCTGCAGGCCCCCAAGAACGACGACTTTTCCAGTGGCCACCGACTGATGGGATCGGGCTCCGGCTCCGGCGCCCCGCCGTGCCCGGCTGACCTCGATGGCAGCGGCTCGGTCGACGGCGGCGACCTTGGACTGATGCTCTCCTCGTGGGGGGCCTCTGGCGGCGACATCACCGGCGACGGCAGCACCGACGGCAAGGACCTTGGCTACCTGCTCAGCGCCTGGGGCGCCTGCCCGCAGTGATCGCCCGCCTCGCTGGCAGCGAGGCCGTGATCGGGTCATCGTGCTCCTCATACGCTCCCTGCTGTGCCAATTCTGGTCACTGGCGGAGCAGGCTTCATCGGCAGTGCCTTCGTGCACGCGTGGTGCACCCAGTCGCCGGAGCCGATCGTCACGCTTGACCTGCTGACCTACGCTGGGAATCTCGACAATCTTGCAACGCTGCCGGCAGCCGCGCCACACCGATTCGTGCGCGGCGATGTACGCGATCCCGGGACGGTGCGCCATCTGCTGGACGAGGTCCAGCCACGCGCCGTGGTGCACTTCGCCGCGGAAACGCACGTCGATCGATCCATCAAGGGCGCCGATGCATTCGTCTCCACGAATGTGGGTGGCACCGCGTGCCTGCTGCAGGCATGCACCGACCACCTGAGCGATCGAAGCCCTGCCGAACGCCGTCGATTCCGCTTCGTCCATGTGTCGACTGACGAGGTCTTCGGATCGCTCGGCCCTGACGAGCCAGCGTTTCACCGCGCCAGCCACTACCGCCCCAACAGCCCGTACGCGGCGAGCAAGGCCGCAGCCGACCATCTCGTGCGGGCGTGGCACGTCACCCATGGGCTCCCGACGATCACGACGCACTGCTCCAACAACTACGGCCCGCGCCAGTTCCCGGAGAAGCTGATCCCACTGTGCATCGCGCGCGCCACCGCCGGCGAGACCATCCCGATCTACGGCGACGGGTGCCAGGTCCGCGACTGGCTGCATGTGGATGATCACTGCACGGCCCTGCGCGCCGTGCTCGATCGCGGTGTTCCAGGGTCGACCTACCTCGTCGGCGGTCACGGGGAGTGCGCCAACATCGATCTCGTGCGGTCGCTGTGCGGTGCACTCGACGAGGCACGGCCCACCGGCGCGCCCCACGCGAGCCTCATCCGGTTCGTTACGGATCGTCCCGGACACGACCGACGGTATGCCATCGACGCCTCCTCCACGCGCGACGAACTCGGCTGGGTACCACGACATTCCCTGACGGACGGCCTGCGCGAAACGGTCCGCTGGTACCTGGCGAACGAGGTGTGGCTTGAACGCATCCGCTCGGGTGCCTACGCGTCGTGGGTCCGGGAGCAGTACGGCCCATGAAGGTGCTGCTGCTTGGGGCACGCGGGCAACTCGGCTCAGCGATCAGCCGCATTGCGCCGACAGCGTGGGGCCTGACGGCTGCCGACCGGACAGTGGCAGACCTTGCGTCCCCGGGGCAGGTTGCTGACCTGATCGTGCGGACCAGGCCCGCGGTCGTGATCAACGCCGCCGCCTGGACCAACGTCGATGGTGCCGAGTCGTCTGAAGCGCTGGCCACGCGCATCAATGGCGAAGCCGTCGCCGAAGCGGCGCAGGCATGCGGCCGAGTCGGCGGGCGACTGGTGCAGCTCTCGACGGACTACGTTTTCGATGGGAGCGGTGATCGCCCATGGACGGAGGAGAGCGAACCGGCGCCGCTGAATGCCTATGGACGGAGCAAAGTCGTGGGAGAGCGAGCGTGCCTCACGACGGGGCATGCCATGATCGTGCGGACGAGTTGGCTTCATGGAGGCTCCGGACGTCACTTCGTGCGCAGCATCCTCGGTGCTGCTGCGGAGCATGACACGCTGCGGGTCGTCAGCGACCAGATCGGCGCGCCGACCGAGGCTCGTTGGCTGGCCGCCACCATCGTCGATCTGGCTGATCGGCTCGCTCGGGGTGGCGTCGTGCCCTCGATCGTGCACGCCGTCCCGTCAGGCCACGCGTCATGGCACGAGGTCGCGTGCCACGCGCTGCGGACGGCATCCGCGCTGGGAGCACGCCTCCGCTGCACGGCCGATGCCATCACGCCCGTGCCATCAGCCGATTACCCTCTGAAGGCCATGCGACCCATGAACTCGCGACTCGATGGTCGTCGACTCGATGCACTCGTCGCGTCAGCGCGCCCATCGTGGACCGTGGGCGTGGACGCGACGGTGCGCGCGCTCGTCCGAGGTGGCGCATGAGCCGTCGCGGCATCCTGCTCGCCGGTGGTGCCGGAACGCGGCTCCACCCAGCCACGCTGGTCGTGAGCAAGCAGCTGCTGCCGGTCTATGACAAGCCCATGATCTACTACCCGCTGAGCACGCTGATGCTCGCGGGCATTCGCGAGATCCTCGTCATCTCGACGCCGGACGACACGCCCCGATTCGAGCGATTGCTGGGTGATGGGTCACGCTGGGGACTATCGATCCAGTACGCGGTGCAGCCGAACCCCGCCGGAATCGCGCAGGCGTTCCTGATCGGCGAGCGATTCCTGGGAGGGAATCCTTCCGCGCTGGTGCTCGGTGACAATCTGTTCCACGGCCATGACCTGCAGCGCCTGCTGCAACGGGCAGCGGCGGCAAGCGACGGCGCCACTGTGATGGCGCACGCGGTCCTCGACCCGCGGCGCTACGGCGTGGTCGAGCTCGGTCCTGATGGCCGCGCGGCGTCGATCGAGGAAAAGCCCGCCGCTCCGCGGTCCAACCTTGCTGTGACGGGCCTTTACTTCCACGATGCCTCCGTCGTGGACATCGCACGCAGCCTTCGACCCAGCGCACGAGGCGAGCTCGAGATCACCGATGTCAACCGTGCCTACCTCGCTGCCGGCACGCTCCGGGTCGAGGTGATGGGTCGGGGCTTCGCGTGGCTCGATACCGGCACCCATGACTCGCTCCTCGATGCAGGCCAGTTCATCGCCACCCTCGAGCGCCGCCAAGGACTGAAGATCGCGTGCCCTGAGGAAATCGCCTTCCGGCAGGGCTGGATCGATCGGGTGGAGCTCGAGCGTTTGGCCGTGCCGATGGCCAACACCGAGTACGGGCGCTACCTGACTCGCCTCGCGGCGGAGCTGCCCCGCTGATGATCGCCACGGCCACTGAGCTCCCTGGTGTGCTCGTGATCGAACCGCGCGTGCACCACGACGAGCGAGGCTGGTTCATGGAGACGCACAGCGACGAGGCGTTTGCCGCGGCGGTGGGAAGCCCGGTGCGCTTCGTGCAGGACAACCACTCCCTCAGTGCACGAGGCGTGGTCCGAGGACTGCACTACCAGCTCCCCCCGAGCGCGCAAGGAAAGCTCATTCGCGTCGTGCGCGGTCGGTCCTTTCACGCAGTCGTTGACATCCGCCGAGGCAGTCCGTCGTTCGGTCGAGCCGTCTCGGTCACTCTTGATGCGGTGGCCAAACGGCAGTTGTGGGTGCCGCCTGGATTCGCCCACGGACTCATGGCTCTCGAGGAGCTGACCGAGGTCGTCTACAAGGTCACCGCAGCTTGGTCGCGCAGTGCCGAGCGTGGCATTCGGTGGGACGATCCGGCGATCGGCATTTCGTGGCCCAACGCCGCGTGCGCGCTGCTTTCCCCCAAGGATGCCGCGGCACCGGTGCTTGGCGCGGCGGACCTGCCTCTACCATTCTGAGCCCAATCGAAGACACAATCATGACCCAGCCCACCACCACCGCCACCCGTACCGAGACCGATGCCTTCGGACCGATCCAGGTCGCCTGCGACCGCTACTGGGGCGCGCAGACCGAGCGCAGCCACCACCACTTCCCCTTCGGCGACACCATGCCGCGGCAGATCATCACGGCGATGGCCATGCTCAAGAAGGCCTGCGCCATCGCCAACAACGGCGCCGGCCGGCTGCCGAAGGAGAAGATGGACCTGATCGTGCGTGCGGCCGACGAAGTGATCGCGGGCAAGCTCCACGACCACTTCCCGCTCAAGGTCTGGCAGACCGGCTCGGGCACGCAGACCAACATGAACGTGAACGAGGTCATCTCGAATCGCGCGATCGAGCTGGCGGGCGGAACGATGGGCAGCAAGAAGCCCATCCACCCCAACGACGACGTGAACATGGGCCAGTCGTCCAACGACACGTTCCCGACCGCGCTGCACGTCGCCTGTGCGCTCGAGGTCGAGCGCGAGGTGATCCCTGCGGTCACGCGCCTGCGCGATGCCTTCGCGGCCAAGGCCAGGGAGTTCGACGGCATCGTGAAGATCGGCCGTACCCACCTGCAGGATGCGGTGCCGCTCACGGTCGGCCAGGAGATGAGCGGCTGGGTTGCGCAGCTCGATATCGCCCTCGAGGCGATCCGCGCGACGCTGCCGTTGATGCACCGGCTGGCGATCGGCGGCACCGCCGTGGGCACCGGCCTGAACGCGCCCAAGGGCTTCGGCGAGAAGGTCAGCGCGGAACTCGCCACGGCCGCCGGCGTGCCCTTCGTGAGCGCTCCGAACAAGTTCCAGGCGCTCGCCGGCCACGAGAACGTGGCGGTCGCGCACGGATGCCTTGCCGCGCTCGCCGCCGGCATGATGAAGATCGCCAACGACGTGCGCTGGCTCTCGAGCGGCCCGCGCTGCGGCATCGGCGAGCTCGTGATCCCTGAGAACGAACCCGGCAGCAGCATCATGCCCGGCAAGGTGAACCCCACGCAGTCCGAGAGCATGACGATGGTCTGCGTGCAGGTCATGGCCAACAACCAGGCGATCCTGACCGCCGCGAGCCAGGGCAACTTCGAGCTCAACGTGTTCAAGCCCGTGATCGCCTACAACTTCCTGCACAGCTGCGAACTCATCACCGGGACCTGCGACGCGTTCCGGGAGTTCTGCGCCGAAGGGATCACCGTCGACGAGAAGCGCGTGGCCGACCTGGTCGACCGCTCGCTCATGCTGGTCACGGCGCTCGCTCCGCACATCGGCTACGACAAGGCCAGCGCGATCGCCAAGAAGGCGCACCATGAGGGCACCACCCTCAAGGAAGCAGCTCTTGCTCTGGGCTACGTCGATGCAGCGACCTACGACCGAATCGTGCAGCCCAAGGACATGGTGCACCCAGCCTGACAGCCCGGGTCACTGCACGCTGTCGGGGACCTCGATGTAGACGTCGACGACCTGCCCGGGCTGCACGCGGTGCGTGCCCTGTCCGAGTTCGTAGATGACCTGCACCACACGGGTGTCGATGCGCTCGGCGGCCTCGCCGGTCAGCGTGCGCTTGGGCTGGACCAGCGGCACCACGCGCAGGAACTTGAGCGGCAGCGAGCTGCCGGGCACGCCACGAAGGCTCGCCTGGGCCTTGCCGCCCTGCGCAAAGCGTGCGAATTCGACCTCGTCGATGTCGACACGGACCTGCATCGGATCGATCGATCCGATCGCCAGCCGACGCCCACCGGGCGGCGCGTATTCACCCGGGCGGACATCGACGAAGAGCACCGTGCCGTCGATGGGGCTGCGCACGGTCTCGCGGTGGAGCTGGGCTTGCGCTGCCTGGACCTGTGCGTCCGAGCGCTGGACCCGCGCTGCCGCCACCTTGGCCGACTGTTCGCGGGCCACGCGCTCGACCTGCGGCACGACCTCGGCCGCGCCGCTTTCCATGAGGGCCTTGAGACGAGCCTCTTCATCCACGAGTTGCGCCATCGCCACCGCGCGCTCGGCCTCGGCCAGACCGAGCTCCGCCCTCGTGCGCGCGTGGTCGAGTTCCCAGAGGATGTCCCCGACCTTGACCGCATCGCCCTCGGCGACCGCAACGCGCCCGACCACGCCGGCATCGGCTGCATCGACGTAGGTCACGCCGCCCAGCGGCTCAACCAGGCCCGTGGCTGCGATGCGACTCTCGAACGGGCTTGGTGCAGGCGACACGGGAACGGGCACGTCGAGCGTGCGGAACTCCATCTTCTTCACGGCAGCCACGGTGGCAACGAGGCCGGCAACGGCCAACACGGGCAGGACGATGGTGCGCAGGTTCATGCGTGCTCCTTCGGTGGGACATCGGTGCGCGTGACACGGCCATCGTCCATGTGGATGATGCGGTTCGCGAAACGGAAGATGCGTTCGTCGTGCGTGATCACCACCACCGCATGGCCATCCTCATGTGCCACGCGGGCGATCAGTTCCATCACGCTCTGTCCGGTGGCGCCATCGAGCGCGCTCGTGGGCTCATCGCACACGAGCAGCCGCGGATTGGGTGCGAGCGCACGCGCGATCGCCACGCGCTGCTGCTGGCCGCCGGACATCTGCAGCGGCAGGCTGCGCTCGCGCCCGCCAAGACCGACCTTGCGGAGCATGTCACCCGCGCGGCCCATCGCTTCAGCGCGCGGCGTGCCCTGGATCAGCAGCGGGATAGCCACGTTCTCCTGAGCCGTCACGGTGGGCACCAGGTTGAACTGCTGGAAGACGAAGCCCACGTTGCGCCCACGCCACGCGGTGCGCGGGCCGTTGCGCAGGGCCTGCGGATCCACGCCGAGCACGCTGCATGTGCCACCGTCGCGCCTGAGCAATCCGGCAAGGATCGAGATGAGCGTGGTCTTGCCGCAACCCGATGGGCCGACGAGCATCACGAGCTCGCCGTAGGGCACGCGCAGATCGGCACCAGCGAGCGCGACCACGCGATTCTCGCCCTTGCCGTACGCCTTGGTCACGTCGGCGGCATCGATCGCCAGGTTGGTTGCCACGGCGCTCATCCCTGGAACACGCTCTTGGGATCGAGCCGGATCACGCGAATCATGCTGATGAGGCTCGCGCCCACCACGATGACCAGCACGGCTCCGGCCGTGATGACCGGGATGTGCCAAGTCATCACGAATGCCAGTCGATCCGGATTGTTGGACAGCCCGAACGCACTCGCGAGTCCGAGACCGAGACCGAGACCGATCGCGCCAGCGACCACCCCCTGCAGAGCGACCATGCGCAAGAGCAGCCAGGAGCTCGCACCCATCGCCTTCATCGCGCCGAAGTACTTCAGGTTCTCGAGCGTGAAGTTGTAGAACATCTGCCCCGCGATCGCGACGCCGACGAAGAATCCAAGGGCGATCGCGATACCGAAGTTGATGGGAATGCCTGTTTCGCGCATCCAGAAGCCGATCGTCTTCCACTCAAACGGCGATGCAGGCAGCGCACTCAGCCCCGTGCGTGCCTCGATCTGGCGCGCAAGTTCCGCCGGATCCTGCCCCGGCTCCGCCTTGACGAGCACCATGCTCATGACGCGACGGACGGCGGGCTGGAACTGCAGCGCGCGCGAGTAGGTCGTGTAGACCTGCGGCGCGTACTGGAAGCTCTCGCCGTTGTCGCAGATCCCCACGACGACGGCACGGCGTTCGTTGAGTTCCATCTCGTCGCCGACCTGCATCGGACGATAGACCGGCTTGCCGTCGGGGCCGCGCTCGCCCGTGGCCATCCGAAGTTCCCGCGCGAGCCGACGATTGTCCACGATGACGGCATCGGCCTGGCGCAGGTCCGCGACCTGTCCATCGAGCATCGTGTGCGGCCCGCCGATCAGCGTGGCGTCGTCGATTCCCACCACCTCACAGACGGTCCGCCGACCATCTCCGAGCTTGACCCCAAGCAGGCCCTTGAAGAGCGGCACGGCCCAGGCGACGCCCGGCACACCCCGCACGCGCTGAAGGTCCGTATCGCGCAGCGCCTTGGCATCGTCGACCGAGAGCAAGTCGGGGTCCGTGACCCAGATGTCGGCCTGCGGGGTGTCGCGGATGAAGGCACTCGTCCTGCTCATCAGGCCGACGAAGATGCTGGATTGCTGTGCGATCAGCAGGCTGGCGAAGGCCAGACCCAACAGGATCCCGTAGAACCGGGCCCCGTCGCCAAAGAGCATCTTGATCGCGATCCGCAGCATGGGAAAGAGCCGAACTCTATCCGGCGGCGTGTCCCATGCGGCGATCCCTGCGACAATGCCCCGCGATGGACCCCCGCGACAGCCAAGCCTTCGAGATCCTCGTGCGGGAACACGCCGACATGCTCATGGCGTATCTGCGGGCCATGGCTTGGAACGACGCGCTCGTCGAGGATGCCTTCCAGGAAGCGATCATCGTGGCGTGGCGGCGGCTGCCTGACTTCGATCGAAGCCGGCCCTTCGCACCGTGGCTGCGCGGGATTGCGCGCAACACGCTGCTCGGGCTCGCCCGCAAGCAGCAGCGCCGCCATGAGATCGCCGGCGAGGCGGCCGTGCTGCACATCGAGGAGCAGCTCGCGCGCATCGAGAGCACACCCGCCGATCGCTTCGCCGACCGGCTGCAGCCGCTCATGGACTGCATGCAGCGGCTCGCGCCCGAGCAGCGCGAGGCGGTTGAACTCATCTATGCGCAGTCACTGGACCCGCGTGTCGCGGCGGCGACCGCCGGAACCACCGATGAGACCTTCCGCAAGCGCCTGTACCGGGCACGGCTGCAGTTGGCGGAATGCCTGCGAATCAAGGGTTTCCTCAATGGAGCACCGGCATGACGATGCATGACGACGACACCAGGGACTCGGGCCCCGACGAGCGGCTTGTGCACGGCCTGCTGGCTTCGCTCGCAGCGGACCACGCTGCGCAGCAGGATCGGCGGGTCCGTGCCGCGATCGCACGGATCGACCGCCGCGAAGGCGTGCTCGCGCGTCTGGGGCGATTCGGCGTGGCACGGTTCGCTGCGGCGGGTGCGCTCGCCGCCACGCTCACGATCGCCGTGGTGCTCTCGATCGGCCCCGCAACGAACTCCGCCTACGCCACGTTGCAGTCGATCTCAAACCGGCTCGCCACCGGCAATCGCTCGTATCGCCAGACCATCGTGCTCGCCAACCGGGATGGCACCGAGTCCCTTCGGGAGGCGATGGTCGACGTCGGAACGGGTCGCCGCTTCGTCTTCGCCATCGATCTCGATGCCCTGCCGCTGGGGCCACGCGTACCGGGCGAAGCCGGCGGCCGACAGGGCAAGGGGACCGGCCAACCGGGCATGCGCGGCGAGCCGGGACCACCGCCGATGGCAGGAGGTCGTGGCCGACGTGGACCGGAGCACGCTGATCGACCGAGCCCCGATGCCCCGGACCCTGCGGCCCCCCCTGGACCGATGCCTCGCGGTCCTGATGGACCCGGATTCGGGGATCGTCACGGCGCGCCACCCATCGCCTGGGGCTTCGATGGCACCGAGTATTGGCAGATTGACCTCGCCGGCGTCGTGACCCGCAGCTTGGATCCGCTGCGCATGCGCGATCCCATGCCGCTCATGGGCGGTCCTCCGAGCGATCAGGACAGCGAGAACGATGACGAGGAACTGCTGACGCTCCAGCCACTGCTCGATCGACTCGAGAGCGGATTCGATCTCACGGTCGTGACCGGCACTCAGGCGCGCACGGCCGAGGGCGAGCCACTGGTCGTCATCGAGGCCACGCTTCGACCCGAGGTGGCCGCCGCCGCCCGGCCGAAGATGCCCCAAGACGAGCCCAAAGAACGCGAGGGGCCATCGATCCGGAAAGGTCGTCGCGGCATGCGCGCACCACCTTTGCCGACTCGCGTGCGGCTGGTGGCCGACGCACGGACCAACGAGCTGGTCTCCGTGGTCGCGGACTGGCCCGAGGGCAGTCGATTCCTGCGCCGAATCGTGGTTGAGCGCGTAGCGCCACGTGCCTTCGATGACACCTGGTTCAGTCCGGACCGCCACGGCCCTGTCGCGTCGCTCCCGACTCGGGATGGCTGACTCGACCATCCGGAGTTTGGGCCAACTTTCTGTCCCGCGACTCGCTTTGGCCCCCAATCGGGCTACTGTTTCAGAAGTGCCTGAATCCGTTCAGGGCCCCCACGGAGCATCCTGCATCATGAAGAACTGCCCCACGAAGGTTGCTGTTGCGTTCACCCTGCTCGCAGGTTCGATGGCCGCCGCCTTGAGCGCCGTACCGACCTTCGTGCCGCAGCCGGAGCACGGGTGCAGCGCGGGGTGCAACCACCACGTCGAGGCCAACGGCATCCAGTGCGCTGACCTGCCCGCGGGCCTGCCGATCTCGATGTGCTTCACCGAGGATGCCGATCCTGCATTCGTCGCGCAGGTGACGCAGCGCCTGATCAACGTCTGGCTCAATGGTGGCATGGATGGCGGGCTTGCTTACGAACTGCAGCCTCGGTGGAACCTGAATGGCAGCAGCGCCCAGGGCCAGCCTGTGCAGATCCGCTGGTCGATCGTTCCCGATGGCGTGACGATCCCCGACGAGGTTGGGCTCGGCATCGGCAGCGCGCCGAACAACGTGAACGCCACGCTCGCGGCCCGCTTCGGATCGCTCGAGAACGGCAAGAACCTGCTGCGCCAGGTCTTCCAGCGCTGGAGCGACCTGACCGGATTGTCGTACGTCGAGGTCACCGATGACGGGGCTGCGTGGGGCAGCGCGGGCGGCGCCACGCGCGGCGACGTGCGCATCGCCGGGCGCGGTCTCACCAGCACCTCGATCCTGGCGTACAACCAGTTCCCCAACAACGGCGACATGGTCCTGAATTCCGATGCGGGCTGGGGGCCGACCACGAACAACTACCGCTACTTCCGCAACATCGTGGCCCACGAGCACGGCCACGGCATCGGCTTGGCGCACGTGTGCCCAGCGGCATCCGTCAAGCTGATGGAGCCCTTCATCTTCACCAACGTGGATGGTCCGCAGATCGACGACATCCGTGGTGCGCAGCGCCAGTACGGCGACAACCTCGAGGCAGCATCCGATGCGCTGGCCAACGCGGCCATCCCAACGAACGCCGAGGGATTGACCAGCTACACGAACCTCTCGATCGACGACAACAGCGACGTCGACCTCTGGAAGATCGTGGCCACCGCAGGCACCAAGGCCTCGCTCACCGTGATCCCGCAGGGCGGCACGTACACCGCTGGGCCGCAAACCCAGGCGTGCAACACCGGGACCAGCATCACGGCATCGTCGATCCACAATCTGAAGATCGACGTGCTGAACTCCGCCGGGACCATCCTGACGACCCAGGACGTCAACACCGTGGGACAGGCCGAGGTGCTCTCGAACTACGAGTTCACCACCGCCGGCACCTACTACCTGCGCGTTGCCCCCGTGACCACGACCAACGACCTCCAGCTGTACACCGCCAACCTCACGATCACGCCGGTGCCGGCCCTCCCGGCCGACACCAACGGCGACGGTGCAGTCAATGCGGCGGACCTCGGCGTCCTTCTGGCTGCGTGGGGTTCGTCACTGGCCATCGCCGACATCAACGATGACGGCATCGTCGATGGCAACGACCTGGGCCTGATGCTCTCGTCCTGGACGCTTTGAACGGCGCTCAGGCCGGCAGCGGCAGCAGCATCTCCTGCACGATCGATTCGGGCAGGTCATCCATGCGGATGGCCTGCCCGATGTCGTAGATGCCGACCGTCGTACGCCGGATGGAGCGGCAATGCCCGCCGGTCCCCAGCGCGGTGCCCAGGTCGCGGGCAAGGCTTCGGATGTACGTCCCCTTCCCGCAGTGCACGCGAAGCGAGAGCATCGGGAAGTCGTAGGCATCGATCTCGATGCCGTGGATCATGACCGGGCGCGCCGCGAGCTCGCGCGCCTCTCCCGATCTCGCGAGGTCGTAGGAGCGCCGCCCCTGCACCTTGATCGCACTGAAGGCCGGCGGCCGCTGCATGACCTCGCCGACCCAGCGCGAGCATGCCTCTCGAACGGCTTCGAGCGTGGGCGCGGGGGACGCGACCTCAGTGCGCTCACCCTCGTTGTCATCGGTCGTGGTGAAGGCGGAGAGATCGATGGTCGTCTCGTAGCGCTTCTCGCCCGCCATCAAGCGATCGATCGACTTGGTCGCGCGGCCGATCGCCACCACCAGCACACCGGTGGCCAAGGGATCGAGCGTGCCCGCGTGCCCCGTGCGGGCCTTGGCCGCGCGGTACCTCACGCGCTCGACCACGCGCATGCTGGTCATGCCAAGCGGCTTATCGATCACCAGGATGCCGTGCAGGTCGGGTGGCGCAGCAGGAGCGCTCATGCCGCTACTCTAGTGGCCCACCTTGGACAGGTGTCCGAGCGGTTGAAGGAGCAGCATTGGAAATGCTGTATACGGGTAACCGTATCGGGAGTTCGAATCTCCCCCTGTCCGTTGGCAACCGCTGCGTGGCTCGGATCCCCGGGTCACGCAGCGGTTCTTCTTTTCCGGCAAGTCCGGGCCGTCGATGGCTCAGCGACAGCGCTGCATCCGAAACACCAGCGGCGGATCGGCAGGCTTGCCCTCGCGGGCCTTCGGCTGCACGGTGAGCACGAGCACATCACCACCTTCGCGCGCGTACGTGATGCGCTCGAGCTCGCCCGCGTTGGCTCGTTCCGCAGCGGGCACGAAGGTCGCGCTGTCACTGCCTGCACGCTCGAGCACGAGCTCCATCGGCTCGGTGCGCTTGGGGTCAGGCTCGAAGTTGCCGTGGATGTGCACCTGGCGCAGGACGACGCGATCCTTCTCTGCCACGATCTGCGTGAACTCGTAGAAGGGCACCGCACCGTTGCCGAGGATGCGCCGGAACGATCCCAGCATGGCCGTGCCACGCGGCGGCATCCAGTGCTCCTCGATCATCGCACCGTTGGCCTGCTGCTGAGTCCAGGCACCTTGCATGAAGGCCAGCGGTTCGAGCGCCGGTGCCGCGGCGGGCCCAACGGCCTTCGTCGACTGCGGGGCGTCCTTTGCGGTGGTTGCACAGCCCGCTGAAACGAGCACGGCGACGAGGAATGCTGTTGATCTCATGGGTGGGGCACTCTATCGAGGCTTGGAAGTCGGCTCGATCCTGCAGCATCGCCACCGCTGGCATCGAGGGCATCGCAGCAGCTTGATGGGTCGGCCCGCGGCAGCAAGACGGATGCCTGGAACAGGGAAGGCGTTCCCGCAGGTCAGGCACCGCGCCGACCACGCCCGGGCGGAGCGGGCATGGAGATCGGCAAGCAAGGAACGAAGCCCGCGCATCACAGCGGCATTATGCGGCCGTTCGGCGAGGAGGCGGATCCCGCTATACTCCTCCCCCTCTCGGGCTGTAGCGCAGCTTGGCTAGCGCGTTTGACTGGGGGTCAAAAGGTCGTGGGTTCAAATCCCGCCAGCCCGACTCCTCACTCCGAAGCGGAAGGCCCCAGCGCCTTCCGCTTCGTCGTTTCGGGGTCGGTCTGCGCGGCGCTGCGCGCCGCTGCGGCCTGCGGCCGCGCGGGCTTCTGGGCCGGCTGCGCCGGCCTCAAATCCCTTCACTCCCGCTCATCAACCCGATCCGATTGGCCCCAGCGCCTTCCGCTTCGTCGTTTCGGGGTCGGTCTGCGGACCATGGACTCCGAACTACTGCGCCGTGATTTGGCAGGATCCGTTTGGAGCGAACGCGAAGTTAGGCTAGGTTTCCGACCCGTGGGCCAGCCCGATTGGTGTTCGATCCGGCTCCGGCCCACGCTCCCCTTCCCTCCAGGATTCGTTCAACATGCGTTTGTTCCTCCCGACAGCCCTCCTTGGGCTTGCCGTGGCTGCCTCCGCTGATGCAGCCCTGACCGGTATCTGGCGCACCAACAACGCCTCAGGCGCTGCCACCACGCTGACGGGCTACGCCAGCGTTGCTGCGCTGGGCGCCAATCAGAGCAATGGCCTCTCTGCTGCCATCTCACCCTCCATCAACGATGCGCGCTACACGTCGATCTTCGGCGACTTCGTCGAAGGCCAGACGGCTGACCCGTACATCTACAAGACCCTTTACAACTCGCAGGGGCGCATCAGCCAGATCGTGCGCTACAGCGCTTCGCCGAGCGACCCGCTCGCGAACCTGCGCGCGAACACTGGCGGCGAAGTGTTCGACTTCTCGGGTTTCGGCTCGACGGCTGGCTGGGATCGAGAAGATGACATGTGGGCCGACGGTCAAGGCAACTTCTACCGCAACGGCACCAGCTCGACCGGCAACAACGGCGTGACGAAGTACACCTCGTTCCAGGACTTCCTGACCAACACCAATGGCCAGTACTCCGCATACGGCACGACGTACGGCTGGAACGACCGGTTCTTCGCCTTCGAGGGCAAGTTCTACCGAACGAACACCGGCGGCCCCAACGGGAGCGTCAGCGGATTCGCCGTCTACAACAGCTTCCAGGACCTGTTGAATCGCAACGTGGCGCAGACCATCAGCAGCTCGAACTGGTCGTCCACGGACATCTTCATCCCGGTGCCCGCTCCCGGCGCGATCGCGCTGCTGGGCGTTGCCGGGCTCGTTGGTGCGCGTCGCCGCAAGTGACTCGCGTCATTCGATGATGCATGACCCGCGGGGTCGGCCTGGCGCCGGCCCCGCTGTCATGCATGCGCTGCAACAGGCACTCAGCCCCGAGCCAGGCGCGCGCACGCACGATGACGTGGACACGTCACCAGGTGCTCGTTGAACATGCCGACCGCCTGCATGAAGGCGTGCACGATCACTGGGCCACAGAACTTGAAGCCCCGCTTCTTGAGCGCCTTGGCGAGCGCTTCGCTCTGCGGTGTCTGCGCGCGGATGTCGTCCGGCTTCGCCAGCTTCAGGTCGATCGTGCGGTGCCCGACGTGTTCCCAAAGCAGGTCGCGGAAGCTCCCGTCCCCTGCCTGCATCACGGTCATCCATGCCCGCGCATTGCCGATGGCGGCGTCGATCTTCGCCCGCGAGCGGATGATGCCGGCATCGCCAAGAAGTCGCTGCACGTCGCGCTCCGTGAAGCGCGCCACCCGCTCAGGATCGAAGCCCCTGAACGCGCGCTCGAATGCCGGGCGCTTGCGCAGGATCGTCAGCCACGACAGGCCGGCCTGGAACCCATCGAGCACGAGCTTCCCATAGAGCGCTCGGTCATCGGTGACCGGCACACCCCACTCGGTGTCGTGGTAGGCCACATAGAGCGAGTCGCTCCCGCACCACCAGCATCGTTCGGACGGCGTGGGCATGGCCGAAGGCTAGCTGCGTCAGACCCTGCCGCTGGGACCGTTGCGTCACGTCACGGCGCGGGAAGAGGACGCCCATCGTCGGCTTCCACGCACCGATCCCAAGCCCGTGCCATGCCGAGCCACTGCACTGCGTCGGCGGTGATGGCTCGCTCAGGGACAGGAGCCCCAGCCGCCGAGCAGGATCGCCAAGTCGGGACCGGCCACGATGTCATCTCCGTCGAGATCCATGGGGCATGAACCGCACGAACCCCACGCCCCCAGCAACTGCGCAAGGTCGCTGCCCCCCACCTGACCATCGCCATTGATGTCGGCCGGGCACGAGGTCTTGGGCGGCAGCTCGACGATGAAACCCCTGCGCTGGTTGCCGGTCCACGTGTCGTCGAGCCCGATGCCTGGGCCATCCTGCAACGAGAAGAAGCACGCCGCATCGCCGAAGCCGCTTGGCTCACCAGGGTTCCAGGGATTCCACCCAAGCGACGAGCCGCCGAGCCACGTCCAGGCGCCTGACCCGACGTCCTTCCGCAGCCCGACCCACGGACCACCGTTGTAGGCGGTCATGCTCCACAGCGCTGGGAACTGCACGAGTTCACGGAAGACCACTTCCGCCTCCGCAGGCGTCTCGAGCACCACCAGCGTGCCGCCGATCGCCTGGGCTGATGCGGCTGCCTGTTCCCAGCTCACCCACATCGGTGCGATCACGGACCGGTATCGCTGCCCCGCACCGCCTTGATCCTCGCTCCAGGTCCACTCCTGCAATGAAGGTGGCGCATCGAACTCGATCAGCGCGTAGCGGAAGAGCTCACCCTGGTCGTTCCAGCTTCCGTCGGGGTAGATGCTCGCGAAGTCCTCACCGCCGACGTCGTTGGGTTCGCCGATGTTCCAGTTCGTCCACACCAGCGGCTCGCCGGTGATCCATCCCCAGCCACCGGCGGGCTCGTCACCCGGACCTTGCACGAGCCCGATGGCCGTCGATCCACCGAACTGCGGGATCTGCACGCCGCTGCGCACGAAGGCAAGCTCTGCCGGACTGGTGATCGTCGCGAGGTAGCCACCCAGCTCGGTCGCCCGGTCGGCGACCTGCGCGAAGCTCGTCGGCGAGGCGAACGAGAGCACCGCATACGAATGGCCGTTGCCACCAGACGATGCCGCCCAGGTGGCCGCAACCGTTGTTGGCCAAGGCGTCGTGACATCTGTGAGCGCAAGATCGATCTCGCCCTCGCCCCATGCATTCTTCCCGCCCACACGGATCAGGTACGTCTGGCCGGCGATTCCCTGGAATGCAACGCGCGTTGTTCCGCCGGAGCAGCCAACTGCATCGTCACCGCAGGCGAGCAGCATGCCGCCGCACGCGTCGTAGACGGCGATGCGGGTATCGAAGCCCGCGTGGCCGCAGGTCGACACCGCGATGCCGTTGTCGAACGGAGCGGTGCAGACGAACCACACATCGTTGGTGAATGCTCCCGCCGTCTGGACATCCTGGCACTCAGTGATGAGGAATCCACCGTCGGTGTTGCAGTTGCGGGTGGTGAACGGGAAGCGGCCGAAGGAGAGTGGCCTGGGCGCGGCGCAGTTGTCGTTCTCGGGAGCGATGCCGCAGAGCGCCGCCGCCTGGTTCACGCAGAGCACATCCCAGTCCGAGGCGCAGCACGACGGATCCGCGGAACACACGGCGGAGCAGCAGGCAATGTCGTTGCAGCCGGGGCCCTGGTGCTCCAGGCCACAGTTGCCCGCGCTGCCACAGCCGTTCGGCGGCGGCGGCGCATAGGTTCCGTTCATGGTGGTGCTGCCGAACGCCACCTCGGTGCGAAGCAGGAAGGTGACCCCGGGCAGCGAATCGACCGTGGTCTGACTGTCGATGGCGCCGATCGTCAGCTGCGACACCTGCATGAATCCGCCGCCGATGGAGAACGTTCCCCCAAAGGGCGAGAGCGAGTTCACGTCGATCGCACCCGCCGAGGACGAGAGCGGGCTGGTGATGGTGTAGTTGCCCTGCACGCGCCAGGTGGTCCCGAAATCCGCGCGTCCGGACGGGAGGATCGTCGCCTGCGACGGCGCCACCAACGTTGCGGAGAGCCCGGCCAGGTTCACGGTCACGGGGATGCAGCCGAAGACCGGGGAACAGAACAAGTCGTACTGCAAGGTGCCACCACCGAACCCGAACCGGCCTTCCTGGATCACGGCCCCGTCATGCGGCGGCTGGTTGGGGCTGATCGTGAACCGGCCATTGCCGTCGGCAGCCACGACGATCGAATCGACATCGGTCTCGCTGTCAACTCCGTCGGTGACGGTGATCGCGAGCGTGATGGTCGCGGTCGACCCCGGTGCGACCGCGACGGGAACGTCGAATCCAGCGTGGGCCCTGGACAGCGCCACCAAGAGTGGCAGCGTGGAAGCCAAGCTCCGGGAGAGACTTACCGCCGGAAGCGATCGGGTCGTCGTGTTCATCTGTTCTTTGTGGCAGTCCAAGGCCGCCAGAGCCATGGTGCGGATGTCAAGGTGATCCTCGAGCCGGGCGGCGCAAGCGCGCCAACCAGAAATGCCACGACATTATCCACGAGGCCCAGGTCGAGCCACCACGCCGCGCCGGAACCAAGGTCCCCCCAACGGGCGGAACAACCTTCCAGCTTTATCTTGATTTCGTTGGAACCAGCCCGGCACGGGGCTAGGTTGGTCGCGTCCCCCTTCCCTTTCCCCTCAAAGGCAGACCACATCATGACCATGTCGCACTTCGCCATGACCGGCGCGGCTCTTCTCGCAGCCGGTCTCGCGGCCTCCTCCGAGGCAACTCTCCTGTACGTCCGCTCATCGACCGTTGGTTCCTCCACCGTCTGGACGTCGTATGCGTCGTTGGAAGACATGGCGGCGAACACGGGCGGCACCAACGTCGGCTCGAGCTCGTCGATCCTGTCCACCGATGGGGTCTTCACGGACGGCACGTACGTCTACAAGACCACCAAGAACGACGGCGGGCTCAACTACAACAACACGTACGTCCGCTACAACTCGCTCGCGGACCTGAATGCGGACTCGGGTGGCTTCGCCATCCAGATGACGCAGGGCATGTACTACAACGAGGACGTGATCGCCAACACCACCAACGGCTGGTTCTTCCGCACGGCATCCTTCGACTCTGCAGCCAATGTCGGCATGTACGCGTTCAACAACGCTGCGGATCTCGTCAACAACTCGTACTTCTATGCCAACGGTTTCGGTGGCGGAAATCAGAATGGCGACAACAGGTACTGGGCCGGCACCGGCAGCACCTGCTGGCGGTCCGATGTCGTGAACGGCGTGGTGCAGAGCTTCAGCGTCTTCGCCAGTGGCCCTGACCTGTACAACAACACCCCGTTCCTCACCGTGGCCAGTTCCGCGGGCTACGGCGCCGACGTCAACTTCATGACGATCGACTCGTCCTTGATCCCCGCCCCGGGTGCCATGGCACTGCTGGCCGTTGCCGGGGTCAGCGCTTCTCGACGCCGTCGCGCCTGAGCGCAACTCGCTGCGCCTGAACCGTTGCACACCATGCACACCCTGCGGGGTCGGCCTCGAGCCGACCCCGCTGTCGTTGTCGAGCAGGTCGCGAGTGAGCCACCCGGTCGCAGGATGCTTGAGGCCTTGAGGCGCCCCGTTGGGGACAATGTTTCCTGATTCGTGGCGCATGGGCGCCCGGATCAGCTACAAGTGTTCCATGCTGGATCGCTTCCGTCGCCTGCTCACGACCGTCTTGGGTCTCTCCATCACCGCAGCAGGTCTCGGGCAGGGATCCACCCCGTGCACCGCGGCCATCGCGGAGAACTTCGGCGCGTCGCCCTCTGGCACCTTGTTCAGTCAGGCCCAGACCTTCACCTTCAATGGATTCACCCGCCTCCGACCGGTCCGCGATGGCTTCCCCTCGACGTGGGGGACATGGCGATCCGCGCCGGTAGCCGGCACCGTGAAGGAGTTCACGGCGAGTTTCCGCTTCAGCCTGCGGAACAGCAACGGTGGCGCGGGAGACGGATTCTCGTTTCTCTGGGGCGACCTGTCGAATGCCTCGGGCAACCGCATGTCCGGGGGCGAGTGGGGCCTTCAAGGATTCAACGATGACGCGGCGGGGCTCAGCGTCGGCTTCGTCTCGTACACCGGCGCAGGCGCCAACGGCGTCAACGGCAAGTGGGGCGGAAGCCAGTTTGCGTTCACCCCGCTGTCCTTCGCGCCAGTGACCTGGGTCACCACCACGCAGGCCGTGGACAGGATCAGGATGGCCGTTGCGACGATCCATTGGTCCCGCACCACGGGCACTCGAGTCTCGGTGGCGTTCCCTGGAACCGTCGGCTCCACCATCTTCATCGACCAAGGTGCACAGCCGATGGCGAACATCGACCCGACCGGTTGGTCGTTCGGCTTCGCGGCGCGCAACGGCGCGGTCGACCAGGACGTGTACATCGGCGAACTGCAGATCAACGCCGTCGTGCAGTGTCCGCCCGGAAGCCCGGCCGACATCAACGGGGACTGCCTCATCGATGGCACTGACCTGTCGGGTGTGCTTGCGGGCTGGGGACCATGTCCGACCTCGCCGTGTGCCGGCGACGTTGACGACAGTGGAGCCGTGGATGGCGGCGACCTCGGGGCCGTGCTTGGCGCATGGGGCGACGCGGGCTGCACACCCCAGGTCTCATCGGATCGCCATCGAATGCGCCCCAAGGGAACCACCACGGCGCAACAGGGCTTCTGGGAGTACTTGCCCGTGGGCTACGCCACTCGCACGGACTGGCCGCTTCTGGTGTGCCTGCACGGCATCGGCGAGAACGGCAATGGCTCGTCAGCGGAGTTGATCAGGCTCACGGCCCATGGTCCCGCGAAGCTCATCGCCGCGAATGCCTGGCCCGTGGCCGCATCCGCCGCCGGAGATGCCTTCGTCGTTCTCTCTCCCCAGAACTCCAACGGCGGTTCAGGCGTGCCGCAGGGCTGTCACAGTCCCGCTGACGTGAGCGCCTTCCTGCAGTGGGCTGCCGCCAACTACAACGTGGACCCCTCCCGCATCTACCTCACCGGTCTCAGCTGCGGCGCCATCGGTACATGGGAATACCTGCGCACCGTCGGATCGAATGTGCTGCCGGCTGCCTTCATTCCCATCTGCGGGAACGGCATCAGCGCCTTCGACCAACGCGGATGCCTCTTGGGCAACCATCCGATCTGGGCCTTCCACGGCGATGCGGATGGAGTCATTCCGGTGGCGGGCTCGGCGGTCCCCATCACGGGCATGCAGAACTGTTCCGTGCCCAGTGCGGTTGATGCGCGACTCACCATCTATCCGGGAGTCGGGCACGATTCCTGGACGCGGACCTACGACCTGACCGCAGGCCACGACGTCTACGCGTGGCTGCTTACGCACCAGCGCACCACGCCGTAAGGGGCGCCCGGACCGCCGGGATCGAGGCATCGACCTCATCACCTGCTCTGCAACCGTGCTGCAGTGCGCTTGCATCCGGGGGCGACAGCCAGCACGTTGCATCGATTGCGTTCCCCGAACTTGCCCAGCCGTGTTTCGCGGCTACAGTCCTTGCTCTGCATGGAAAAGGCCGACGGTCTGTCCCGTTGGCCCGATCGTGCGCTGGCGATGGCCAAGCAGGCGTTGCGACGCCTGCCTCCACCAACACTGACAGGACCCCTCCTCATGAACCGAATGTCCTCCGCGCTCGCCTCCTTCGCACTCATCATCGGCGGCGTCGCCGGAACCGCTGCCGCCGAGGAAGTGTTCCTCCGGACGGATGGCTTCACGCCGTACACGTCGTGGATCAAGTACGCATCGCTGCAGGCCTTGGCGACGGATACCGATGGCCTTGCCGGCGGGAACATCGCTCCCGCGATTCCATCGAAGGATGCGATGTTCACCGATGGCGTCTTCTTCTACAGGATCACCTCGGACGCGGCAGGCGATGCGGGCCAGTACAACAACCTGTTCATCCGGTACAAGAGCTTCAACGACCTGAACTCCAATTCGAATGGCGAGACGTTCTACATGAACGGCTACGGCATGTACTACGACGACGACATCGCCGTCGACAGTTCGAGCGGCCGGATCCTTCGCACCACGCGATACGTCGCCGACAGCACCGTGACCATCGGCGCGTACGCGTACAACAACTTCGCGGAACTGGTCGCCAACACGCCGTTCTACGCCGGTGGCTTCTCGAACCAGACCGTGGCCCATGACTGCAAGTTCTGGGCGTACAACGGCAAGTGGTACCGAACGAACGTCTCCGGAGCGACAGGCAGCACGGTCGTGACCGGGGTCAACGTCTACAACAGCTCCGAGGATCTCTACAACGGCGTCGTCGCGCAGACGATCGAGAGCTCGCTGGGGGCGCCGGGATCGATGCGCTTCCTCACTGTTGACTCCTCCATGCTCCCCCCGCCGCCCTCGTCGTGCCTTGGCGACATCGATGGCGATGGCGCGGTCGGCGGCGCCGACCTGGGCATTCTCCTGAGCAACTGGGGCATCTGTCCGGAATGAACTCCGGTACGGGCCGCGTCAGCGGCCTGAGCCTGTGAACAACAAGGCGCGCAGACGGTCCTCGGGATCTCTGCGCGCCTGTTTCTTGGTGCCGTCCCCCTGCGATGCGGTCGTGGATGCCCGCGAGCAGCGACAGGCACTTCAGTCCGGGCGGCGTTCCGACCAGGCGCGTGCGATGCCGAGCCAGAGCAGCGTGTTGCCGATGAAGCCGGCGACGCGCGCGATCGGCAGTTCTACGAAGGGCACGCCGGCACCATCGGCGATGGCGAGCAGCGCAGCGAGCGCCGTGCCCGTGAGCAGGAAGCCACCCACGCAGGCCAGCGCGGGCGTGACGGGATTCCTTGGCAGGAGCCGCATGGGCGGAATGCTACGGTCCCCCCTCCGGGCCTGCTGCGAGGACGGGTGCTCGCGGCCGTGGCTGGTGGCCATCGGCCCGGCGTCGACGAACACGCAGGTGAGCTTCGGTTCGCGGCGCGCGCTCAGGGTCTGAGCGGTGCCCGGTGGCCGACCGGCTGGGCGGGATTCCCGAGGTAGATGGTCCACGGCGCAAGGTCCTTGAACGCCACGGCTCGCGCACCCAGGATGACGCCGTCACCCACGGTCACGCCCGGTCCGACGAACGCCTCGGCGGCGATCCAGCAATCGGATCCGATCACGATCGGCGGGCGCAGGAGCACCATCGAGCGGCTGCGGTGGTCATGGCTGCCGGCGCACACATGGGCCCGCTGCGAGATCGTGGAATGGTCACCGATCCGCACCGGCCCGAGGCAATAGAGGATCGCGCCGTCGCCGACCGCCGTATCCATGCCGATGCTCAGGTTCCATGGGCACTCGATGCGGACGGTCCGACGAAGCCG